>CAZLNX010000333.1:0-6706 GCA_964560795.1 uncultured Anaerolineales bacterium
CCGATTAGTTCAGCCGTCTCAAAATGGGAAGTTATTTTTGCACGCCTCCTTTAATCCCAATCCAATATTGCTGGAAGTTTACCGCTATCTTTGAGAGAGCCAATAATCCCAGCCGGGAAGAATAATAAGACCACGGCCAATAGCACACCAGTGGCAACAATGTTCAATTCAGATGAACCTAGCTGAGCCACCATGAACTCATTGATCCCGATGAACAATATCGCTCCTACAATAGGGCCAGTAACTGTGCCTTTTCCGCCTAAGACTGACATCAACACCATTTGAGCACCCACAAGCACAGTCAGGAAAATGCTTGGTCTGAGATAGGTAATATAGTAGCCCCAGATAGCCCCAGCCATACCCACAAAAAAGCCACTCAACGCAAAAGCCAGGATCTTGTACTGGTTGGTAGGTATTCCAGCTACCTCTGCCTTGACTTCATCTTGTGAGATGGCTCGCAGCCCAAGGCCAAACTTTGAATGCCGGACGCGGTAAGATAAATATATTGCACCGATTGCTATGAGCAACATGGCATAATAAAAAGGTACTTTAGCCCATATCAGCGGGATTTTCATAAACGGCAGGCTAACCCCGCCAGTACCGCCAATAAAACCCCAATGATCAAATGTGATCTTCAACAAAAGTAATAACGCGATCGTAGCAATGATAAATGCCGGGCCACGTCGTGTACGCAAACTGATCAATCCAAATAAAAAACCGAATCCTACGGAAACGACACCAGCAAGAGGAGCGGTAATAAAGGGGGAGATATCCAATTCCAGGAATAACATGCCCGAAAAATACCCGCCCACAGCGTAGAAAACATTATGTCCCAGGGATGTATATCCTGTATAGCCGCCGATCAGATTCCAACTTGTTGCCATTGCAATAAACATGAAGGAGTAGAGCAGCATGTGCAGGTAATAATTCATTCCTTCAATAACATATGCCAGCAACGGAACCAAAGCCAATATCAAAACAAGCGTAAGTGCAAATATTTTCTTACCACGCGATACTCCACTGATCAGAGAATCACTATATTCAGAGTTAACAACATCCTTTACTGTCATTTGGCCTCCATCTTTTTACCAAATAAACCTTGGGGTCGAATTAGAAGGATGGCAAACAATGCCAAGTAAAAAGTTATTGGTGCCCAGGTCGGCCCAAAGAAATGGCTGACAAAAGTTGAAGAAATTCCCAATATCATAGCACCTACCAAGGCGCCCATTAAACTTCCCATGCCTCCCAGAACGATCAAGGAAAGCAAGATCGCGATCCACTCCCAATGTTTCCCCGGATAAAATGGGAATAAGAATGTCTGCAATGAACCAGCCGCACCCCCCAGCGCTATGCCAATGCCAAAAGCGGCCACAGAGGCTTTTTCAACGTTGATCCCAACAATCTGAGCAGCCGTGGTATTTTGCATCGTAGCTCGAATGGCATTCCCCATTCGAGTGTAGCGCAAAAAAGCCCACAACAAGAAAATCAAAATAATACTCAAAACCGTTGCGAAGAATTGCCCTTTAGGCAGGAATAAACCACCAAACAAAAAGGCACTGGTTGCATAGGTCGGAGATGCTGAACGATAAGTATTTGTGAAAAAGTACCCTAAAATACCCTCGGCGATCAACGCAATTGAAAACGTTAACAACACCGTTAGTTCTCCATAACGAGCATCCTTACTCACTTTGGAAAAAAACGTTTTGTAAATAAGCACACCTACCACATACATGATTGGCATTGAGACAACAAGCGATTGGATTGGATCTACTCCATATAGCTGAAATGCAAAATAGGTTAAATATGAGGCGATCATCATTATTATTGCGTGAGAGATATTCACAATCCGCATCACGCCATAAACAATGGTAAGACCAGAACCCATCAACGCATACACCCCTCCCAAAGATATGCCGAGAATCAATAATTGGATCAGGAGTACAGTATCGGTCATTTTATTCGCTCCTGGTGAATTTTTCCGAGATAAAGTTCCTGAATGCGGGGGTCATGTAAAATGGTTTTTGAAGGGCCTTCAAAACGGTTGGTCCCCAGGTCAAGTACACAGCCCCATTCAGCAAATTCAAGACCTTTGCGCGCATTTTGTTCTACCATGATGATCGTCATCCCAGCATCTTTCAATTTAGTGATGCTGTCAAATATCTGTTTGATAATGACGGGCGCCAGTCCTAGAGATGGCTCATCCAGCATTATCACTTCTGGTCGAAGGATCAGACTGCGTCCTATCGCCAGCATTTGCTGCTGGCCACCTGATAATGTTTTAGCCTGGTCTGAACTTTTCTCACTTAGAATCGGAAACATGTCAAAAACATCTTCAATCCTATTTTCTACTTCTTTCCGATCACTCATGATGTACCCCCCCATTCTCAGATTTTCCTTGACCGTCATATCTGGGAACAGACTGAAGTCCTGTGGTACAAAACAAATCCCACGATGTAAGATTTCATCAGTTCGTAAGTTGCTGATATCATCGCCATTATGCAACACCTTACCTGTGCGCGGATGAAGCAACCCACATATCAATCGTAGTAAAGTAGATTTACCTGCGCCATTTGGGCCAATGATGCAATATGACTTGCCTTTATCTATATTGAGGGAAAGGCCTGTTAGAATATCAGGGCCCACCCCATAACCAGCTGTGATTTCTTGTATCTGCAAAAATGTCATGCGCCACCTCCCAGGTACGCATCCAACACCTGCTGGTTATTTTGCACAGTATCAGGAGTACCCTGAGCTAATACTGTTCCATAAGCCATTACGATCACTGGATCACATAGATTCATCACAACATCCATATTGTGTTCCACAATCAAGAAAGTAACTCCCCGTTTGTTGACTTCAGTGATCTTCTCCATGATATTCTCTAGTAAAGCAGGGTTGATCCCACCGGCAGGTTCATCAAGCAAGATCATGAGAGGTTCGGTCATCAAGGTTGCAGCAAACTCCATCAACTTTTTCTGCCCATAAGAAAGACTCTTAGCCTTGGCATTCGCAAGATGGGTGATACCCACAAAATCTAACAATTCCATTGCTTGATCTAGCTCTCGTTTAAGAATGCTTCCTTTGAGTAAATCAAGCAGGTCCTGAGTGGGTGAATGGACAACTAAATTTTCGATCACGGACATTTCCATCAGATCGCGACTGATCTGAAAAGTTCTACTTAGCCCTTTGCGAGTGATCTTATGCGGTGGGAGAGATTCTATGCGCTCACCATTGAATATCATTTTTCCTGTATCTACAGGCAAAATTCCACTAACCAAATTAAATACAGTCGTCTTTCCCGCTCCATTAGGGCCGATCAGGGCTGTGATACTCCCTTCTTCAACAGAAAAAGTGCAGTCATCCACAGCGATCAATCCGCCAAAGCTTTTTGATAAATTATCGATTTCTAATAATGCCATTATTCATCCATAGTATGTCATCATCACAAAAAATTTCAAACTCTAGTCGGGGGGCAAGCCCCCCGACTAAAAATACGGCAATCTGATCTATCTTAGGGCCATGCTGGTTTAGGCCACACGAGATCAACAGTTCCAGGGAATTCACCCACTGGGTAAACAAACTCGAGCTCGCCATCCTGCCACTGGGTCATCACGAAATTGGCATCAATTGGCAAACCTGTTTCGTCCCAATAGCGGTCACCAATGATCGTCTTGACGGGATCATCAGCAGTACGAGCAGCAAACCAATCGCGCAACACCGTATTATCGGTAGTACCAGTAGCGCGAACAGCCTGTTCCATACCCTGGCAAAGAGCGAAGGGAATGGCTTCGTCTTCATCGCCTGCGCGACCGAAGGCGGCTTCAAAGTCAGCCTGGAAATCCTGGTTTGTATAAACTTCACCAGCCAACAGGCCTTCCCACTGCACTGCAGGGTGCCACGCAGCGTGTATCATGACGCCGTTAGCAGCCTCACCTACACCCTCGTAGTACTCAATCTGAGTTCCCTGGCTCATGTAAACGCCCTTGGGGTTATAGTCAACAGTCTGCATTGCACGAGTCAACAAGACAGCTTCATCCGGGGAGGCGGTCAGGCCAACCACGAACTCAGCACCGCTGGCCTTCATAGAATTGGCCAGTGTAATCCAATCCGCAAAGCCCTCTTCAGGCCACATTTCTTCATACACGACCGTCATACCAGCATCTTCCAGCAAAGCGGGTAATTGAACCACTTCTTCACCAGTGTCGACTTCGCCGCCCAAAAGGCCATTGGCTATCGATCCGGCAAAGAAGTCATCAGCGTACACTACCGCAACGCTGGTCGGCGCATCGGCCGCATCCACCAAATCGTTGATCAGGTTGATTGGAGAGCGACCAACATATTCTGCAGCTAATTGCTGGAAGTAGAATATGTAGTCAAAACCACGCGCATAAATCTTTACCGCAGCACCCGAAGGAATCGGGTTGACCATCTGTGCTTGCTCAGTGATCGAAGTTTGCGGGAATGTCAGTTTGCTTGAGAACGTACCGAAGATCAAATCTACTTTGTCTACATTGATCAGACGTTCAGTCTGTGCCAGAATGGTATCAACATCTGATTGGTTATCAGTGAGAATCAACTCCACAGGCCGACCAAGCAGGCCACCTTTTTCATTGATCTTATCAACACATAGCTGATAACCATCAGCATGCTTCTGGCCAGGAATGGCAAATCCGCCCGTCAGTGGCATCGATGCTCCAATCTTGATCGGCTCACCCGCAGGCTCCGCCGCAGCTTCTTCCGCTTCAGCGGGCCATGCTGGTTTAGGCCACACGAGATCAACAGTTCCGGGGAATTCACCCACTGGGTAAACAAACTCGAGCTCGCCATCTTGCCACTGGGTCATCACGAAATTGGCATCAATTGGCAAACCTGTTTCGTCCCAATAGCGGTCACCAATGATCGTCTTGACGGGATCATCAGCAGTACGAGCAGCAAACCAATCGCGCAACACCGTATTATCGGTAGTACCAGTAGCGCGAACAGCCTGTTCCATACCCTGGCAAAGAGCGAAGGGAATGGCTTCGTCTTCATCGCCTGCGCGACCGAAGGCGGCTTCAAAGTCAGCCTGGAAATCCTGGTTTGTATAAACTTCACCAGCCAACAGGCCTTCCCACTGCACTGCAGGGTGCCACGCAGCGTGTATCATGACGCCGTTAGCAGCCTCACCTACACCCTCGTAGTACTCAATCTGAGTTCCCTGGCTCATGTAAACGCCCTTGGGGTTATAGTCAACAGTCTGCATTGCACGAGTCAACAAGACAGCTTCATCCGGGGAGGCGGTCAGGCCAACCACGAACTCAGCACCGCTGGCCTTCATAGAATTGGCCAGTGTAATCCAATCCGCAAAGCCCTCTTCAGGCCACATTTCTTCATACACGACCGTCATACCAGCATCTTCCAGCAAAGCGGGTAATTGAACCACTTCTTCACCAGTGTCGACTTCGCCGCCCAAAAGGCCATTGGCTATCGATCCGGCAAAGAAGTCATCAGCGTACACTACCGCAACGCTGGTCGGCGCATCGGCCGCATCCACCAAATCGTTGATCAGGTTGATTGGAGAGCGACCAACATATTCTGCAGCTAATTGCTGGAAGTAGAATATGTAGTCAAAACCACGCGCATAAATCTTTACCGCAGCTCCCGAAGGAATTGGATTGACCATCTGTGCTTGCTCAGTAATCGAAGTTTGCGGGAATGTCAGTTTGCTAGAGAACGTACCGAAGATCAAATCCACTTTGTCTACATTGATAAGGCGTTCCGTCTGTGCCAGAATGGTATCAACATCTGATTGGTTATCTGTAAGGATCAGTTCGACAGGTCGACCAAGCAGACCACCTTTTTCATTGATCTTATCAACACAAAGCTGATAACCATCGGCATGCTTCTGACCAGGGATTGCGAAACCACCTGTCAGTGGCATCGATGCACCAATCTTGATCGGTTCACCCACAGGCTCTGCCACAGCTTCTTCCGCCGCAGGCTCTTCCGCTTCAACTGGTGCTTCAGGTGCTTCAGGTGCTTCAGGGGCTTCAGGGGGCGCACAAGCCGCAAGCACCATACTCAAGATGAGTGTGCTACTAATAAGTAACCAAAGTATACGTTTCATGATTTTCTTGTTCCTCCAATAGTCAATTTACTTACATTTTATTCATTTGGAGCAAAATATGAAATTATTCATCGGAATATCACAAAGTACCACCTCCTTTCCTAGTCTTTGCCAGACTCCCAAGTGACTTGGTAATCTGGCACCGCTGACCTTACCAAGCTGTCAACAGGGCAAAAGCGGGCGACTAAGTCTGCCAATCGTCGAAGACGTTTTTCTGGCTCATCAGTTTCTATTTTTATTGTTACCCGGACAGTCTGGTAATGCACAGGTACATCTGCCTGACCTTTTCGACCTCGAGTATCCAAAACGCCTTCAGCCTCCGTCTCGAGATCCTCATACTTGAAGCGAATTTTCTTAGCCATCCTGGCTGTAGAAACGTTAATTCAAGCACAAAGAGCAACCAGGATATATTCCAATGGGCTTGGTCCCTGGTCGCTACCGCCACGCGAGGGTGGTTCGTCTGAAATAACGGCAGGGAAATCACGTACATACACTTCTGTCGAAGCGTGATCTTTCATTTTTCCCAGAGCGCGATTTGTTACAAGATTTGTAACTACTAAGCCATCACCTGTGATGGCATGAACGACTGGCTGCGGAGGG
>CAZLNX010000334.1:0-6695 GCA_964560795.1 uncultured Anaerolineales bacterium
AGAATGATACCCGAAAAAACAGCTTCCATCAATCTACGCTTGACAAGATACTACATACTAGCGAAAATAAAATGGCAAAAAACAATACACGATGTGTTCGAAGACTATTGATCAAAGCCTGCCTCCAAGACTTTTCATTGGCCGATTTCTAGCACAATTGTATCAAAGAATACGATGATTTGGAGTTATTGTTATTCACCGGACTCTAGCAATTCTGCAATGCGCCAAATCCATAACATACCATTCACATCACCAGCAGCCAGATAAGCACCATCCGGCGCCCAGGCCAAATTGTAGATTTCAACCCCAGGAACCAATTTTACAATCAGTGACAGATAATGGTGTGAATCCAGAGGATATATCCCCGTCCAAACACGCAGCGTGCCATCTTCTCCAACAGATGCGAGATTTTCCCCATCTGGAGAAAATTCGATTTGATAGATCAAACCGGTATGTCCTGGTCCCACTGCAATTGAATCTTGTTGAAATTCTCTACGCACTGAAAGATCGGCAGCAAGATCAACAGTACCATCATCTTGTGTACTTTGACTTGTAAAACCACAAACAACGAACTCCCCATCATTTGATAAATCCGCTGCCTGGCAGAGTCCACTTGATTCACCAGCCTCAATTTCAAACACCGACAATTCATCGCTTTCTCGCAAGATCATCGCCTTGGAGCCATCGAAAGACCAGCTGATCTTCTCTGCAAATTCAGACATCACAGCAGGCAAAGCGCGACCTTCATCCCCATCACCAGAGTAATTCCATGATCGCACAAAGCCTTCATCCATTGCTGCGGCCAGGAAGCGGCCATCCCGCGACCACTCGACATCGACGACTTTCCCGGATCCAGCAATCAATTCCTCGCGCTCTACTTGATTAGTATATCCATACCGGATCAAAAAACCATTGCCAGTGCCCATGGTAAGTGTATCGCCGCCTGGCTGCCAATCCAGGGAATGAATATCCCGCCTCATATCAATGCTGCTCAGCTCGCCCTGTTCCACCGATTCGAGGAAGTATACATCGCTATTCCCACTAGCAATCGCCAGGATACCATCTTCCGACCAGCCCAGGCTGGTGATGGCACCTTCAGTAACTTGCTCATGGAATACAAGCAAATCACTTCGGGCAGCCTCGGTTGCCTCGGCGCGTGCCATCTGTGTGGAAATAATATCTACTGTGGGGGTTGGTGGTTCCGGCGATGAAGTCAAGGTAGCCGTGGGCTGAGGTGTTTCCGTCGGTGGCACTAACGTTGCAGTGGGTGTCTCGCTGGCGCGTAACCCCAGAGTTCCCATCACTGTATCTCCCTGGCCGATTATCATAATCACGCCTAACACAACTACAATTATCGCAGCCAGAACACCCAAAATTAGTGGGATGCGGTTACGCTTTCGTTCTACCTTTGTTACTTGTTCGGGTACTGGTTCTCGGTGTATGACCGGCGGACGTGTCAACTCCTTCAATGCCGCTTCCATCGCTTGCGCCATCTCTTCTGCGCTTTGGTATCTATCATCCGGATCTTTGGCCGTCGCCTTGAGAATGATCATCTCTAATTCTTCAGGAATATCAGCGTTGACCTGCCGCGGCGGCGGCATCGGCGCGGTCATGTGCTTGATTACCACGGCCATGGGTGTATCGGCTCGGAAGGGAACATCACCAGTTAGCAGTTCATACAACACAATGCCCATAGAGTAGATATCTGTACGCTGATCGACATTCACTCCCTGCCCCTGCTCCGGCGACATATACATCGGTGTACCAACGCCCACGCCCGTACCTGTCAGCCGTACCGATGCCTCGGCCATCTGTGCCAGGCCAAAGTCGGCCAACATCGGCCAGCCCCTCTCTGTAAGCAGAATGTTGCTAGGCTTGATGTCACGATGCACAATCCCACGCTGGTGGGCATAATCCAACGCCCTCACCACTGGCAGTAGCATTTCCAAAGCATCTTCAGAGCCGAGGACATTTCCCCTGCCGTGCTTCAGCGTTCCCCCTTCTACATACTGCATTACAATATAGGTGATATTGCCATGTTCTCCATAGGTATGAATGGGCACTATATTCGGGTGGCTTAACTGGGCAACTGCTTTCGCTTCGCGTTGAAATCGCTTCATGAAATTTGGATCTCGGGCAAAGAACTGCGGCAGCACCTTCACCGCCACGTAACGGCCCAGCGCGGCTTCATAAGCCTTGTAGACCGTGGCCATGCCGCCCTGGCCCAAGCGCTCAACCAGGCGGTATCCTCCCAAGGTCTGTCCAACCAGCGAGTCTTCCATACCGATGATGGTTTCTTCTCTTCCTGCACCCATGCCCTGACGCGCCTGTTCGACATAATCAAGGAATTCATAAGCGCTCTGAACCCGCCGGGCAGGGTCGGTATTCAGGCACTTGGCCACCAACTCATCCAACTCAGGTGGTATGCCTGGTTTGATGCTACCCGGCCAGGAATCCTTGCCAGCAGCAGGCATCTCACCAGTCAGCGTTTTATAAAGCGTGACCCCAAAAGCATAAAAATCCGCTTGTAAACTCAGATCGCCCCCAGCAATGATTTCTGGCGCATGGAAGGGCGGCAAATCAATTTTTCCACTGGATAACAATCGAGGGAGATCAACACCCTGCGCAAGACCTGTATTGATGACCTTGCCTGTGCCCTTGGATGAGAGCAATATGCTGTCTGTACTAAGTCCACCGTGCACAAACTCAGCATCTTGCAGTTCTCTCAGATATTCCCCTACTTGCTGAGCGAGATCCAACACTAGATTCGCTGGCAAACCATCGCTCCCCGCCAGCATTTCAGAAAGGGTTTGTCCTTCAACATACTCTTGCACAACCACTGCGCAGTCATCCTGCACCCCCCATTCCAGCAGCGCAGCACCATAGGGTGAAGGAATATTCTGAAGAGAACCAGCTATCTCTTTAAAGCGAGAGACAAAATCTACCGCGGGGCATATGCCTCCATCAATTAATATAGCATGTATCTGATCGCCTGTTCTATTATCCTCCCCCAACGCTTTATGGGAAAAAGCTTCAGGCTGAAATTCTTCCAACAACAGAAAATGTTTCAAAATCGTTCCAGATGTTTCCATGCGCACCTCAACGATACTAAGAGAATTACATCATCCCCCTGTGGATTGATGGTCACCAGCTTAATGTAGTTATTTCTGATTCACACAAAAAATGCTTTGACTTATTGTATCTATAAACTTACCCTCATCAAATTTTATTCTCCGCTTGAGAATATCTGTGGTTGTGCAGTCAACTCCAGAATTAACTGCATTTGATCAGGATTATCAGGATATGGGAAGGAAACGAAAATCCCTTCAACGATGATAGAAGCACCTTCAACAAAAGCTTCTGGCACTTCGTTAAACCAGTTTGCATGCGCTGGGGATTGGCCGCTATCTACCGAAATCCCTAAATTGCATCCATCACCCATCAAATCCGCAAACCAGACATTTGGTATTGTATCGTCAATAAAGACGATTTCGCCTGTAACCTTACCATTCGAACCGACATCATCCAATGTGAAATCACAGGGGGAGAAAGCTGAAGTCTCACCTTCCGAAGACAAATCTGATAGCAAGAAATTATCGAAATAAGTGATATCTTCCATGATGCCAGAAAACAGAATCGCTGTACCACTTAGATGGGGATCCTCTTTGTCTACATAATCAAATACTTGGAAATCATCAATAAGGATTTGAATTTGATTACCGACCAAGCTGGCTTTGAAAGTGTGCCACTCATTGGGGGTAATCCCTTGTGCTAAGAAATCTAAAGATTCGATTGAGCCATCACAAGAAAGCTTTATCAATCCCAAACCATTATCCAAAATTTCTAGATGATAGGCGGGCATCAGCGAAGCATCACTCCCCAATGGACATGTCCCAGCGCGTAGATCAAACCAAGCCCCATGGATGCCTTCTGCCGCTGAGGGTTCCGCCGGATAGAAGTCAATCTCCAATTCAAAGTCAGTCAGGTGTGGCACCGCCCAAAAACCTATCCAGTCAGGCCCTCGCAGTATTTGATTCCCTTCAAACGATTCCAAACGAGCGTTTTCAAATATCGCTTCCCCCCAGAAATCTGCTATCCCATCTTCGAAGTCATCAGAATATTGCACGAACTCTACCGCTTCTTCAGCAGTACCTTCCGGGACAACTAGAGTCTCTTCTGCACTTCCTTCCTGAATATTTTCCATCTGATTGAAATGCACAAGAATTGTTTCCGTTGTCGCCTCGACAATATCTAACCAGCCATCTTCGTTCAAGTCCAGCAGAACAACATCGGTACTGATCGTCAAGCTTGCTACGTGTTCAACCTCATCAAAACTGCCCGATCCATCATTGAAATAGATCGTATTTGATTTCGGTTGGCCTTGATCAATCTTTCCGTTGACCACGTATACATCTAAATCACCATCATTGTCCAGGTCCCCAAGTGCGGCTGAGTTACTGGTCAGCTGATCGAGGCGTTGGCCGCTATCCACAAAAGCACCCTCTCCGTTATTCAGCCAGACAGTATTAGGCTGGTCATCCAAATTGGCAACAAAAGCATCCAGATCACCATCCCCATCCAGATCGCCAAGGGCGACATCATTGCTAGGAAAATCTCCCAATCGTTGACCGCTATCCGTGAAGATGCCGTTGCCACGGTTTAGAAATACGAAATTGGCACCCCCAACATAATTGGCTACAAAAGCATCCAAATCGCCGTCGTTATCAAGATCTCCTAATGCTACTCCTACACTATCCGCACTATGATAACTGGTTTCCGAAAGGGCAAACTCTCCGCTGCCATCATTGATATAGACATAGTTTTGATCACCCGCCATCCAGAGATCCAGATCACCATCTCCATCCAAGTCTCCAATATCAGCACCCCATCCCCTGGATAAGCCCTCATCCGTCATCAGTAGTTGGCCCTTTTCGAAGCCCCCCTGTCCATCGTTGGTCAGGATATGGCTCGACCCCTCCCAGTTGGTCAAAAACAAATCTAGATCGCCGTCGCCATCGAAATCTCCTGGATTTACTCCATATGTGTCATCAGGGGAACTGGTTTCGAAACTCTGGATGAATAAATTATCACCGGCATTTTTCCAACACAGATTTGTTTGACCAGAATTTCCGGCGATGAGATCGAGATCACCATCACCATCGAGATCACCCGCTGCGATTGCGCGAGTGTTTCTCTCCCCCAATCGCAAGCCACTATCAATGAAGAGATCGCTTGCAGCTACGGATTCGAGAATCTTTAGTGAAAAATTATCGTAGTAAGTAATGTCAGCCGCTTCGTGACCTTCAAAAGAGAACCAGCCCTGAACGATCGGTTCACCATCGTCAGAAAAATCTAAGACTGGTTCATCATTAATGAACACCGTGATATGATTACCCACCATCCGAACCTGTAAATGGTGCCATTCACCTGGAGTAATTGGAAATTCATAACCATAGTTAATTGTCTCCTCCTTACAAGACACTTTATTCAAGCCGCCTCCCTCAGCAAAAATCTCAAGATTATAATGAGAACATTCTCCTCCACGGAAAACAAAAGTGGCTCCGTAATACCCTCTTTCGGGCGAAGTATCAAAGAAGTTAATATCTACATCAAAACCAAAATCTTGGAATACAAAGTTTTCTTTTATCCGAATGGTACCCCCTCCACGTAAAGCTCTGGTTTCACCCACCTCTTCAGCCCGCCACCAACCACGCGTAGTTGTGTTCCAAAAATCAGCAATCCCATCCTCGAAATCATCGAAGTACGTTTGGGAAACGATCATTGTTTCTTCCCCAACTTGTAACAATCCTAAATCCTGTGAAGAAGAATCATCTTCGAGAGCAGAAGCATCTCCTTCAACAGAAACACCACAAACGACGATATCGTCATACCAGATTAGACCAAAAGAATTTTCAATGGCGATGATTCCCTCTGGTAACGGATCTGTGTCTTCATATTCAATTCGCAGCTGATCATCTACATATACATCGATTTGCCCACCTACATTGGCAATCTTGATCTCATGCCATTGGGTCTGGGCAGGATAATCACCATACCCAATCCCAACATTACCAGGGTCTTTATACAACGCTACCTCGTCACCAACCGCTAAATAATATCGCCCTGCTTCACTTGAGCCAAAGTTGATATGAGTACCATCCCCATCGGAAGCAGTGCGCATACGCAATCGATACTCAATATCCTGCATGGTGAAACCCGGATATTGGGCCCAATTATGACCATCTACCTGGAGCACATAATTTCCCTCTCCATCGTCGACGATGGACCAAGGTTCAGTCTCCACACCCTTTGCATCCTGGAAATGCCATCCAGGCTGGATCCCCGATTCGAAGTTTTCGTAAAGCAGCAAGGTTTCACCAGGTGCACATAAATCCGCGGTTGCCACTGTATCTTCAATACTTCCTTCTCCGGGAATAACTTCGTACACCTTGATGTTATCAATCAAAAATTCAACATTTTTTTGTGTTTCAATCCACAAATCCCCGCCAGAAAATGCATCTTCCGAATCAATATGATCCAAGTATTTTTCCCCATCGATATACAATAGCATCCGATTTCCAATAAGTATATACTGCAAAGTATGCCAATCTTCCACATTGGTGACTTTATAATTTTCCTTCAAAGGAGGCGTGCAAAAATAACTTCCCATTTTGAGACGGCTGAACTAATCGGGG
>CAZLNX010000335.1:0-6677 GCA_964560795.1 uncultured Anaerolineales bacterium
TTTCCTCCCTGATACGGTTTTAAAAATGCTCAAACAATATTTAATATTAGCAAATTAGTAATAATTGGCTTCATGCTACCTTGAATTTAGATCACCATGGAATTGAACTAACTGGGTAGATCAAAGAAAGAGAATAATGAGGTTATGATGACAGAAAACCAGCCAATCGTTGTTGCAGAAAATGTCTGTTTTACCTATGTGAAGGGCCAGAACCAAACTGAGGCTATTCGTGATGTGTCACTATCAATTATGAAGGGAGAATTTGTTTCCTTCATTGGGCCTTCTGGTTGCGGCAAAACTACTCTCCTGCGGCTCTTTGCGAACCTGTTGGAACCCATCTCGGGAAGTATCACAATCAATGGCAAGTCACCCTTTCAAGCGCGAAAGGAAAATGACTTTAGCTTCATGTTTCAGGAGCCGGCGCTCCTAGAATGGCGTAATGCATTGCACAATATTATTTTGCCATTGGAGTTGAGTAAAAAAGCGGCGCGAGAAGACTTTAAAACAATTGCCCAGGGATTGATCGAGATGGTTGGCCTGAAAGGGTTTGAAAAACATTATCCAAGACAGCTTTCAGGAGGAATGAAGCAAAGAGTGTCAATTGCCAGAGCGCTTACAATGAACCCTCCCTTATTGTTGATGGATGAGCCTTTTGGTGCTTTGGACGAGATTACCAGACACCGTATGAATTTTGAGTTGTTACAGGTTTGGGCTAAAACCAATTCCACAGTTGTATTTATCACACACAATATCCGAGAGGCTGTACTGCTTTCTGACAAAATATTTGTCTTCCGCTCGCAGCCCGGCAGATTGATGGAGATTGTCAATGTCGACTTACCCAGACCAAGAACTATAGAACTATCTGATACGCCTGAATTTAACGCTCTACATGTGCAGGGAGAGCGGTATTTAGAGGAGGCTATTCGCGATGTCAAATAATTCTGTTGTGGCAAATTCAGCAGAGATTCCGGCCAATAAGGTTGCCGGGAAACGAAGCAAGATACTCTATCCGATAATTGGTTTTTTGGTAATTTTAATTATGTGGGAAGGGCTCATTCAATTATTTAAGATAAAAACATATATTATGCCCTCTCCGAGTCAAATCCTAATAGCCTTTCTGGATGGATACTATGTAATTCTCGGCAAAAATGCTTGGGTGACAATTGTTGAGGCCCTTAGCGGTTATGTTATCGGCGCAATAATTGGGTTCCTAATGGGAATTATTTTCGCACAGTTCCGCTTCATGCGGCTAGCATTTCTTCCTTATGTTGTAGCAGCTACAACTGTACCAATCATTGCTTTTGCACCAGTAGTAATCATATGGTTTGGGCCAGGAATGTTGTCGAAGATAGTAATCGTTGCCTTCTTGACATTCTTCCCTGTTTGTCTCGGAACATTGAAAGGGCTTTTATCCACAAATCGAGTACTGAAAGACCTCTTCTATTGTTACTCAGCAAACAAGCTGCAGACTTTTTTCAAACTTGAATTGGTTAATGCTCTACCTTTTCTATTCACACAACTCCGGCTGGCCACACCGGCTGCGGTAATTGGAGCTATAGTGGCTGAATTTGTGGCTGCGAATGCCGGATTGGGATATCTCACAGTTAGAAACTGGTATGTACTAAACATGCCTAGGTTGTGGGCGACCATTTTGGTTGCTTGCATTTCCGGGATTGTTATCTATTCCGTCATGTCAGCAATTGAAAAATTAGCTACCCCCTGGCACGAATCAACAGAAGCCGATCAATGAAATAAGAAATCTGTCTAGAAAGGAAAAAGTAAAAATGAAAACACCACCATTATTCGACACTGATGGAAAGTCAGTTATGGCTCAGATTAGCCCCGAGCAAGTCGCGCGTTATGTGATTTTGTCGGTTCATGATCCTTTAGGGTATGAAAAAGACGTTGCTGAAGTCATAGCTGGTTATATGGATAAATCCACTTTGATTGCTGACACCCACATGTTTGTAACCTACACGGGAAGCTATAAAGGTGTACCCATTACAGTGTGTTCGACAGGAAGCGGTGCTCCAGAAACAGAGATCGCGATGGTTGAATTCCTCCGCTTTTCCAATGCGGACACTTTTATTCGCGCTGGCACCTCTGGCACTTACCTTGAGGATATTGATGTGGGGGATATAGTAATTGCGGCTGGTGCTGTCCGAGACGAGGCGACCTCGGCAGCATATGTTGTACCTACATACCCGGCATTGGCCAGTTACGAGGTTACGCTTGCGATAGCCGAAGCGGCTGAGAAATTAGGCGTACGCTACCATATTGGTATTACAAGATCTACTGATTCCTGTCAGGCAGGTCAAGGCCGGCCAGTGCTAAACTATCTGCAAGAGGACAGTAAGCGTATTCCTGAATATTGGCAAAAAGTTGGTATTAAAAATTTTGAGCGCGAAACATCATTTGTATATGTCATGTGCAGCCTGTTCAACAAACGCGGTGGAGCTGTCAATGCTGTAGTCAACAGTACCCCAAAGGAATTCCTAGATGTTGGAGCTGGCTCGGATGAAACATTCCGAACAGTTCTAGAGGGCATCCGTATCTTGGCTGAGTGGGATGCGATTAAGGAAAAATCCGGGAAAAAATATCTTTTGCCATCGATGTTAAAAACTTGATTTTCCAATGTTTCCATTCATCAACATCTAGAGGCAGATGATCGCTTCGTACATGATTTGAATCTCATATCCATAATAAAGAAAGGCGTGAAGTGATGAAAGTCAAAATTGGAATAATTGGTTGCGGAGCTATTGTCCAGCGAGCATATTTGCCAGGCTTTTCTGAGCCCGATAGCCCGTTAGCTAAACGGGCTATGCAAGGGCATTTTCACAATGGTTGCGCAGATGTGCAGGTTGTGGCACTTGCGGATATCAATGAATCATTAACCGCTAAACTTGCCGAAGAGTATGGGGTTAGCAAGGTTTACACAGATTGGCAAAAGATTATCAGTGATCCTAAAATTGATGCAGTCTGTGTTGCTACACCAAATTACCTGCATGCTGAAATGGTTATTGCTGCGTTGAAAGCTGGCAAACATGTTCTAGTTGAGAAACCGATGGCTGTCTCGTGGCATGATGTCAAAGAGATGGTGCGTATCGCTAAAGCTTCCAAACTGGTTCTTTTAGTAAATCACAGTTTCCGTTATAACCCGATTTATGAAAAAGCTAGAGAGATTATCCTAAGCGGTTTGCTGGGAGAGATATACTCGATTCGTGGAAGATTTAGTTATGCCGGGCCTGAGCACTGGACTGGTTCAGCGACAACGTGGTTTCTCGATAAAGAGATGGCGGGAGGCGGGGCTCTCTTCGATGCAGGCATCCATGCAGTTGACCTGATCCGTTTCCTAGTCGATAAGCCGGTAATCCAGGTGGGAAGTCTTCTGGGAACATTGGAAAAAAAGATACAGGCTGAGGATAACTCGGTTACCATATTGAAATTTGATGATGGATCCCTAGGATCATTGGAAGCAAGTTGGACCACTCGTCCTGGTGAAATTGTCACCACAGTCTATGGCTCCGAGGGTAATATGCTTGTAGATATGGGTGAAGGCAGTGCCAGTCTTTCTGGCCAACAGGCCCCCCCACTCTCGGTACTCTTTGCTCCGCCCCAAACAACTTACATGAATATGAAAATGCCTCCTGGTCAGTTACGAATACCTGTCTTCATTCCGGACATTGATGAGAGTAGTAAAGTGGGTGGTCCTTATCGTCACTTTGTAGAGTGCATACTTACAGACAAGGAACCGATTTCATCAGGACAAGATGCCATGTCAAGCATGGAAATCTTGTTCGCGTCTGCCCAGTCTAATCAATTGCAACAGATCATCACACTTCCGTTAAAGAACTAAATAGATGAATTCACTTTGGAGGATAAATGAAAACAAATCTTTTTGATCTAAAGGGTAAAATAGCAATTGTCACCGGGGCTGGAACTGGTATTGGCCAATCTCTGGCGCTTGGCCTAGCACAAGCTGGAGCGAACATTGCAGCGATGTATCGCACACATATCGATGAAACGATGGAGAAACTTAGTAAGACAGGAGCGGTATCTAGGGCTTATCAATGCGACCTAGAGACTGCTAGTGTTGAGGAACTCAAACAACTGGTGGAGAGGATTATTGCTGATTTTGGGGGATTGGACATCCTGGTTAATAATGCCGGGACGATTTGTATCGAGCCAGCGATCACATACCCACTTGAGTATTGGGATTCAGTTCTGAAAGTGAACCTTGTCAATACGTTCTACCTTTGCCAGGCAGCTGCTTCTCACTTCATCACCAACCAGGTGAAGGGTAAGATCATAAATATAGCCTCAATGCTGTCTTTCCAGGGCGGTGATCTGGTGGTGGCTTATACAGCCAGCAAAAGTGGTCTTGCTGGAATCACTAAGACAATGACCAATGAGTGGGCAAAATACGGCATCAATATTAACGCAATCGCCCCGGGATATATAGTCACGGAGAATACGCGCCCATTGTGGGAGAACCCAGATGAGAATGAGAGAATCCTGAATCGTATACCGGCAGATCGATGGGGGGAGCCTGAGGATTTGATTGGAATAACCGTTTTCTTGTCCTCAGATGCGTCGGCTTATTTCAATGGTGCGATCATTCCTGTAGATGGGGGTTGGCTGGCGCGCTGATTGTTTAAAATAGAGGTGTGAATGGAAAATAAATTAAAAAGCAAAGTCGCTGTAATAACTGGCGGAGCATCTGGAATCGGCCGTGAAATTTGTTTTCTTTTTGGCTCAGAAGGTGCGAAGATTATTGTCGCTGATGTCAATTCTCAAGCTTTAGATGAGTTATCGACCAAGCTTTCGGAATTAAATATTTCGCATGATACTCAACTGGTGGATGTCGCTAATGAGAACCAAGTATTAAACCTAATGGCTGCAGTAAAAAACATCTATGGTCAGTTGGATATTCTCGTAAACTCGGCCGGGATTCTTGGTCCAATGAGCAAACCAATCGATGAGTTGTCTATTCAGGATTGGAATCAAACCTTGGGCATCAACCTTGTAGGCATGAGTTTGACCATGAAATATGCAATACCATTGATGAAGTTGAGCATGGGAGGAACTATAATAAATTTTTCCTCGACTGCTGGATTGCACCCAATCAACGGCGCTGCCCCTTATTGCGTATCTAAGTCTGGGGTGATAATGCTTACCCGTGTGGCCGCATTGGAATTTGGTAAATTTGGTATTCGTGTGAATGCAATATGCCCTGATAAGATAGATACGCCAATGATGGATTCGGTTGTTTCCCACCTGGAAGGAAGTGGATTGTCCAAGGTTCGTGAGAACATTTCAGCCGGTACAGTTCTTAACCGTTTTGGAACCGTCAGGGAGGTGGCTTCGATAGCTCTTTTTCTGGCTTGTGAAGAAGACTCGTCCTTTGTCACAGGCAGCTCAATGTTGGTAGATGGTGGCTCTACCTGTACATAGTGTTCATGTGAGAAAACAAATATGACTGAGAGATTACGCTGGGGAATTCTATCAACTGCCGATATCAACAACCTGATGATACCAGCAATACGAAAAAACCCAAGGTGCGATCTCAATGCAATTGCCAGTCGCGATGCAGGTAAGGCAATGAAGTATGCCTCTAAACATGGTATCTCTATTGCCTATGGAAGTTATGAACAACTTTTGAGCGATGAGGAGATTGATGCAGTCTACATCAGCCTTCCGAACAGCCTGCATCATGAATGGTGTTTAAAGGCTGCTAGAGCTGGAAAACATGTGTTATGTGAGAAACCACTTGCAATTACTGTGGAATCTTGTCGCGAGATCATTCTTGAAGCGGAAAAGAACAACATCTTTTTACAAGAAGGATTTATGTATCGTTATCATCCCCGGACTTGTAAGATCAAAGAGGTTGTCGATCAAAACTTTGATCAGAATATGAATTATCTCTATGGTGTGTTTTCCTATTTCTATGAAGACGCTTATGGAAAACACCCAATTACAAATTACCGAATGACCCCGGAAATGGGTGGGGGGTGCCTTTGGGATATTGGCACTTATGTGGTTAATTTCATGCGGTACCTCATTGGCTCAGAACCAATAGAAGTGTATGGGAGTATGCGAAATTATCCAGGGTTCCAAGTGGATGGATTGTTCTGCGGAATGATGCGGTTCGAAAATAGTATCATAGCACAATTCCAGTGTAGCTACCTCCATCCCCAAAGAACCTCAACGGAGATTTACGGCGACAACTGTAGTCTAACAATTCCGCATTCTTACTGTCTAGTATGGGATAAAAGTGAGCCAGTTGTTCTTACCAATAAGGATGGAGACACATTTCTCGAGGAGAGTTCTGCAAATTCATATGAAATGGAGGTTGAGCATTTTTCTAATTGCATACTGGACAAAAAGGAAAGAGATGTAAAACTTATAGACGCGCTGAACAATATCAAAGTAGTAGTTGCACTACATGATGCTGCGAGGAATGGGTGTGTCGTCAAAATCAATTGGTAGTCTCATTATATTGTTGAAGAGTGCCCCTTATTTCACATCAGCTTGCCTCTTTTGACCGTTTAGTCGTTGCACTTACGAGTTGAATCTAAGAATTAAAATGAAGCATTCTTAAAGATTTATCAAGTGATCAAAGAGGGGATATAGATTGATCTTTAAGTACCAGAAGAAGGCATACAACATAGGTTGTA
>CAZLNX010000336.1:0-6671 GCA_964560795.1 uncultured Anaerolineales bacterium
TGACCTGCTCCACTATGTTGGCTTATTACCTAATTAATTTGTAAAGGTACATAATCACAGGGCTGAATAATGAAGCCGGATTAATCCGGCTTTAGCATTTAGCCTGGGAATTTGATTCCCAGGCGGTCTTAAATTTTCTTCGCCATATCAAGAAAATCATAGGGGTAAGGCTTTTCGATCTCCGAGACTTCGTCCAAAGCTGCCATGTCCTCGTCGCTGAGATTCCATCCTGTACAGCCTAGATTGTCCTCCAGATGGCTGATCTTGCTGGCGCCCAAAATGATGCTGGTGACACCCGCTTTTCGGAGTAGCCAATTTAAGGAAACTTGCGCGGGACTCTTACCTACTCTATCGGCAACATCCAATAGCGTATCGATGATTGTCCAGGTAGTCTCGTTGTTGTAATTTGACCACTTCTCGAACCAATCTTGTTTCTCAGCTTCTTTGATACGACCTTCTGGCGGCTTGGCCATACCCCTTTGATAACGTCCGCTGAGCCAACCTCCAAAGAGCGGACCCCAGACCGTAACACCTAAACCATTCTCCTCACACGTAGGGATCAGCTCCCATTCCGGCTGGCGTACCATCAGGTTGTATTTGGCTTGCAGGGCGATATAAGGTGTGTATCCTTTGAAGTGACTCAAATCCGCAGCCCTCTGGATGTGCCGGACGCCATAATTGCTCACCGCCGCGTAGCGCACTTTTCCTTGTTTGACCAGATCGGTGAATGTTTCAAGGGTCTCTTCCAGGGGAGTCTTATAATCCCAGGCGTGGGCGTAGAGCACATCGACGTAATCAGTTCGCAGACGTTTCAAACTGGCTTCCACTGACTCTAGTATATGCTTACGTCCCAATCCCGATTGGTTGGGTTGGTCCCCCATGGGGAAGCGCACCTTGGTGGCGATGACCCACTCATGGCGCGGCTGCTT
The DNA here is from genome assembly GCA_964560795.1 of uncultured Anaerolineales bacterium. Classification (GTDB taxonomy): domain Bacteria; phylum Chloroflexota; class Anaerolineae; order Anaerolineales; family UBA11858; genus NIOZ-UU35. The sequence continues at coordinate 930 of CAZLNX010000336.1, forward strand.
CTCCAGCCAGTCGCCAAGAATCTCTTCAGATAACCCCTGAGAGTAAACATTAGCCGTATCGATGAAATTGCCGCCGGCATCGGCGAACATATCCAACATTTTCAGGCTGTCGGCTTTGGATGTCTCCCGCCCAAAGGTCATTGCACCCATACACAACTCGCTGACCTTGAGCCCCGAATTTCCTAGTATTTTGTATTGCATTTTCTTCTCCTTGGGGTTTTTTCGATCACTGAGCTTCATCCTGATCCCCGATAGGGAAGTCGAAGGAGAAGTGAAGAATCTCTGATATGTTCGTTGAAAGGGATTCTTCGTCACTGCTAGCGCAGCTCCTCAGAATGACAGTTTAAGGTTATTTACTACTCTCCCTAGCTCTCTCAGCATCTCCATCGTTATCTGCCATCAGGATAATCAATCTGGATTTTGATTTTTGTTAGCAAAATAGCGAGCGATAAGGATAAATATCAATATCATCAGAAGGCATAGAATGGATGGAAATAAGCCGAGAATACATCCTGCGAGAGCAAAGAAAAATTCGCCCAAACCACTCATGTCCATTTATTCTCCAAAGATCTGATATTTATAGGTGACAAAACGTATGATACTACAATTTCAGCTAATGGTTTTTTCCATTAGGACATGCTGCTAAATATCTGAATCGCTGATTCATTTGGGTGGGTGAGAGCACTGCTATAATGGGTACATGACCGCAGAACCCAACACGACGGTGCGCATCAAACTCAAAGTCCGCTACCTGCCTTATCTGGTAGGGATTTTGCTCTTTCTGCAAATTTTCTTTCCCTACAAAGGTTGGATGTTTCTAATGGTTTCGATGGGCGGCCTGTGGGGGTTGAGCTATTGGTGGGCGCTTTCCCTGGCGTATGGTTTACGCATTGTGCGCGAGCGACGCTTTGGCTGGACCCAGGTGGGCGACCGCATCCAGGAAAAATTTACGCTGACTAATAAGGCCATCGTGGCCGCTCTGTGGGTTGCTGTCATCGATCATTCGGACATGCCCGGTTATCAGGTAAGTAAGGTTGTCCGAGTGCATGGCAACTGGCAGATCCACTGGTTCGAATGGGGCAATTGTAACCAGCGGGGACTGTATCGTTTAGGCCCCACCAGCCTGCATACCGGCGACCCTTTTGGTATTTACTCTGTGGAAATCGATTATTCTGCCACAGACTCGATGCTGATCATGCCGCCAGTGGTGCCGCTGCCCAGGATTGATGTCACACCCAGCGGACGCCTGGGCGAGGGGCGCTCCCAGGCCAATGTCCTCGACCCCACCGTCAGCGCCGGAGGAGTGAGGCAGTATGTCCCAGGTGACAGCCAACGTTGGATCCACTGGCCGACCACAGCCCGCCTTGGAGAACCCTATGTGCGGCTCTTTGACAGCAGCCGTTCTAGCGACTGGTGGATATTTCTGGATATGGACGAGAGCGTCCAGGTGGGAGAGGGCAGTGCTTCGACCGCAGAGCATGGGGTCATCTTGGCTGCATCACTGACCAGCAGGTCCCTGGAATTGAACAAAGCTGTTGGCATAAGTGTCTGCGGCGATGACCTGGTTTGGGTGCCCCCCAGTATGGGGGCAAGTCAGCAGTGGGAGATCTTTCAGGCCTTAGCATTAGTAGGGTTGGGGGACTGCCCCTTGGACGAGCTGCTGGAACGCACACGCAGTACATTGCGCGAACGCAGCAGTATGTTAATCATCACGCCTTCGTTGGATCGAGGTTGGCTGGATGCCATGGCGCTTGTCATGCGCAGAGGCATTGTCCCGACGGTCTTCTTGTTGGATCCGGCTTCCTTTGGAAGCCAGGAGAATTCAGCTCCAATGCTGGACTCGCTGGTTGAATTGGGAGTCACACACTACCGGATCACACCTGAGCTTCTAGACCACCCCGAAGCGCGCCCTGGCGAGATCGGTCATCTGGAAAAAAGATCCTTCAAAGAGATTTATCGCGAGGATCAGAGTGGGCTGCTCAACTGGAGAGAGTTGACGTGAAACATATTGTTGTCACTGCGAGCGTACGCCACGCCAAAGGCGCACCAATGGTGGGCGGGAGCGTGGCAGTATCCATTTCGAAAGGGTGGGGATTGCTTCGCTCTGCTCGCAATGACAAGTTTTATTGTTATGTTGCACAAACTAAGAACTAGCCTGATTGAATATCTCAAAACCCAGACCGACCGCTTTTTGGCTGGCAAGTCATTGCGCTCAACGGTGTTGTTCCTGGTGATTTTTTTTAGCCTGGTACTGGGAATAGCCAATGCTGTGCGCGGGATTGAGCGCGGGGTTCTTTGGTCGGCGATCTGGATTGGCTTGCCATTGGGGGTAATATTGGCCCATCCGCGCTTGCCGGGATGGTTGGCAGCGCTGTTTGCCTCTCTTCTAGGGATCCTTTGGATCTCTTTGCGCGTGACTGATCAAATTAGTACTATTGGCAAGATCTTTTGGGAATCGCTGCTCTACTTGTGGCGAACCCTGTGGCGGTTGCCTTCAGTGAACCCCACAAAATTGCAGAATATCCTTCTCGAACTGGAACACGCTCAACGGGATTTGATCAACTGCATCGGAATCTGGATTCAGGCAAATCTCACCGATCAAACCCTTTACACATACGATTCCCTGGTTGTGGCATTAGTCTGGGGTTTGATCATCTGGGCCTTGTCCATCTGGGCGGGTTGGGCTATTCGACGCAGGCAACAGCCATTGCTCAGTGTGCTTCCCGCGGTTGGTGCTTTGGCTGTCATCCTGGCCTTCGTCTTCGGGCGCATTATTTATCTGATGCCGATGGTGGTTGCCATGTTGATGCTCAAGGCGCAGTTCGAGGGAGAGCGACAACTTGCAGAATGGAAGCAGCAAGGGTTGAGCTATGCCAGCAATATCCCCAAAGAGATCACTCGTACAGCCTTCGCAGCCTCTTCGACCCTGGTCATCTTTGCTGCGCTGATACCCTCAATCTACTCGTCTCGGATCGTCGAGATGGTGTGGAATATCTCCCAGGGTGGTAATGTCGTTCAGGAGATCACCCATGCGTTGGGCTTAGACCCCAGGTCGGTTTCTGGGGAAGGAGATCCATTCGGTGGCATATCATCCGGTGCATTGCCCACGGAACATCTCATCAACACACCGCCAGAATTGAGCGATCAGATGGTTATGAGAATACGGGTTCAAGAATTCCAACCTTATGGTGCAGTCCAACCTGATAGTGCTGAGACGAAGTATTACTGGCGCGGCAGGGTTTATGATCTCTATACCGGTCGTGGATGGTCAACGGGTGATCTGCAAAGGGTAAATTTCGATGCTGGGGACAAGGTGATCTCATCAACGACGTTCAGCAGTCACTACATCACCCGGCAGGAAGTTCATTTCGCCGATGGTGTTGGGGGGTTGATCTATGTGGCGGGCGATTTAATCACCGTCGATCGCGATTTCCAGGTTGTCTGGCAAAATTCCCCACTTGATCCGGAAGAACTTGATGATGTCATTGGTGCCTCGCTGCGGGATAGAAATCAAAGCTACTATTGGGCAGATTCCCTTAGGCCAGTGTTTGGCGAGGATGATCTGCGTAAAACCGAAGACGGCTATCCCAAATGGATTGTGGAACGCTATCTTCAGTTGCCCGAAAACGTACCTGAGCGAGTTCGTGCGTTAGCGGTCGACTTGACTGCCAACGAGACCAACCCTTATGATCAAGCCTTGGCCATTGAGCGCTATTTGCGCACTTTTCCCTACACTCTTGATGTGCCCAGCCCACCCACGGATCAAGATATTGCGGATTATTTCTTGTTCGATCTTCAGAAAGGCTACTGCGATTATTACGCCACCACTATGGTGGTTATGGCGCGTTCCATCGGTCTGCCAGCCCGGTTAGCGACAGGTTATGTTGGCGGGACATACCAAGAAGAAGGACATTATCTTGTCACCGAAGATCTGGCACACTCCTGGCCGCAGATCTATTTCCCAGGGTACGGCTGGATCGATTTTGAGCCCACCGGAGGGCGAGATGAGATCGTCCGTCTCGAAGGTTCTCTTGCGGAGATAGTGCCAACGGTAGAAGATGATTTTGAGCCCATCCTGGCTCACCGGACCCGTGACAATTGGCGCTTGGGGTCTGGGATTGGGTTGGGGATAATGCTCATATTTGTTGGGAGCATCGGGACCTGGTTTTGGGTTGATACCTGGATGTTGCGGCGCACTACTCCCAATGATGCTCTAATGAAGATTTTCCGACGATTATATTGTTACGGCCCGCGCTTGGACTTGATTGTCCAGCAGGGGGCTACGCCCAGTGAGTTCACATCCGCACTACGTGATAAGTTCTCAGAATTGTTTCCTGCTTTAAAAGAGACGCGTATTCTAACGGGTTTACATAACCGAGCTGCGTATAGCCAAGCACCACTTTCTGATTCAGAGAAGAAGAACGCTATTCAACTATGGTTGCAATTACGCCGTAGGCTGCTCCTCGCCTGGCTGCAAAAAACGGTTCAGAAAATCCGGTACAATTAGTTCTCGGCGGATACGGAAATCCGCCTTACATGAGACAGATTTTTACCAGTAGGGTAGGTTTCTTACCTGCCATAAAAAATACATTATGGCTATCAGATAATCATGGAGATTCCCATGGATCAAGTCAAATCATTCGCTGAGAAAGTTATCACTAACATCGAGCGCGTCATCGTTGGCAAGCGTGACGCCGTTGAGCTGGCTGTGATCGCCCTGCTATGTCAGGGACACCTGCTCATCGAAGATGTCCCCGGCGTAGGCAAGACCATGCTGGCGCGCAGCCTGGCGCGCTCCTTGGATTGCTCTTTTAACCGTATCCAATTCACCCCCGATATGCTGCCTAGCGATGTGACCGGCGTTTCCATCTACAACCAGGCCAGTAGCGAATTCGAGTTTCGTCCTGGGCCGGTGGTGACCCAGATCGTATTGGCCGATGAAATCAACCGTGCCACGCCCAAAACCCAATCGGCGCTGTTAGAGGCCATGCAAGAAGGACAGATCACAGTTGATGGTGTGACTCACATCTTGCCGCGACCCTTTATGGTGTTGGCGACACAGAACCCCATCGAATACGAAGGCACCTTCCGTCTCCCCGAGGCCCAAATGGACCGCTTCTTGTTGCGCATAAACTTGGGTTATCCCGAGTTGGACGATGAAATCGATGTACTCGACCGCCAGCAGTACCAGCATCCTGTGGACGAATTGGGAGCAGTCTCTTCAACGGATGAAGTCATCGCTGCGCAAGATGCTATCCGAGAAATCTTTATCTCTCCAGATATCAAGCGCTACATGGTCGAGATCGTCCGTAGGACGCGAGCCCACGATGAAGTCTATCTCGGGGCTAGCCCGCGCGGTAGCCTAACCCTCTATCGCGCCAGCCAGGCCATGGCAGCGCTGCAGGGGCGCGATTATGTGCTCCCCGATGATGTCAAGGCTCTGGTAGCTCCGGCTTTGGGACATCGCATCATTATGGGGGCTGGGGCGCGTCTGCGCGATCTCAATCCTGATACTGTGATTAAAGATGTTCTGGCTAATGTGTTAGTGCCAGGAGGACCTGCTGGTCAGAAGGTGTAAGAATGTGCAACAAACGCGCAAGTGGGGAATGTTTATCAGAGCGGAAAATAGAACTCCCTGCAAGTATGTATTTCCACCCGTTTTGCAGGGAGTTTATTGGTTCTAGTTTATTATACTAATCGCGAATAGGATTTGTGAGAATTAGGATGATTGAGGAGCCTGCC
>CAZLNX010000337.1:0-6651 GCA_964560795.1 uncultured Anaerolineales bacterium
CCGATTCTTCCAGACCATTTCAAAAATGGGATCTTATTTTTGCACACCTCCTAACAGCACCTACGCTGGAGTCAATAAAGGGTCCCACTAATGCCTGGATAGTGTTAGGCAGATACATATTATTCGCATCAGAAAATACGACGATCTCGCCGCGAACTTTCTCCATGGCGCGCCCAATGGCCGCCAATTTTCCCCGGCGGGCAGGATGATATGAAAGTTCAACACCACGCTGGGCATACTCATTCACTATTGTTACTGTATCATCGTCCGACCCGTCAGCTGCGACAAGGATTTGAAAATTTTTCCGAGGATAATCTAATGCCAGGCTGTTATCTAATTTTTTTCCGATCACGTCTGCCTCGTTATAAGCCGCGATTAATAGCGTCACAAAAGGTGTTTCCTCTTGCGAAACGATTTCAGTCGGTTTGAGCCTGGAAAGTAAACTAATCAACATCGGATATCCAAGATAAACATAAAAGATGAAACCAAGAAAAATCCAAAATAAAACTATCAGCCAGACCATTCTATCTATGTTTGCAGACCTTCAGTTTCAGTAGCCAAACGATTTTCGAGCAGATCATCATAAACACCTCGCATACGACTTGCGATAACTGGGAAAGCGTAATCGGCAATCATTTCTTGACGAGCATTCGATCCCAGTTTGTTCCTCAAATCTGCGTCGGCAAGCAAATCATCAATTGCTGATTTGAGCGCACCTGAATTTTCCGCATTGACTAAGAAACCATTGGTTCCATGTTCAATTACATCGGGTGCACCGCCAACGGATGTGGCCACAACGGCTAAGCTTGAAGCCAAGGCTTCCAACATCGCATTGGATAAACCCTCTGTTGCAGAGGGAAGAACAAACACATCCGCGGCCTTTAAATACTCATTCACTCGATCTGTAAAACCAATAAATCTCACTGCTGAGCCCGCCATTGATTCTAGAGTTTTGATTTGTTCGCCAGTCCCCAGAATCAATAATAGCGCGTGAGGATATTTATCCGTCAATTCTCCAAAAGCTGTTATCAGGCGATCAACCCTTTTCTCCGCAACCAGACGACCTGAGTACACACAGACCAGAGCATCCTCTGGTAGCTGTAACGAAGCCCTCATTGTTCGCTTTTCGGATTCCGATATAGGGCTAAATTTATCTGTGTCAACGCCGTTAGGTAAATGGGCGCGCCGGGCATTGGGGATACCAATCTCATTCAATTCCTGATCAATCTCATGGCTAATTACGAAGAATTTATCTACAATGCTGCGCATCCATTTTATGCGTGATGAGCTTAAAAATTTTGTTCTCAGGCGTTGTAAATCACCCAGTTCTCCTCCCCGAAGCACCTTAGCAATTAAGGGAGCCTTAGCAAGCATCTTCCCTAACATTCCGGTGGTCAAGGGCGAGAGCAATCCATGCACATGAATGATATCCGGCCTAAGACGCATCAACAAAGGCAGTGCTAACAAAGTAAAGGTAGCCGAAGCCATATTTTTAGGGCCTGGGCTGGGAATCCGGTAAATTTGAACACCGTTGACATCTTCAACTAACCGCAGTCCCGGGATTCGCCTGGCAATAATAGATACCTTTACATCATTTGCCTGCAGACATGGTGCCAGCCCAGCTAACTGTAATTGAGCCCCTCCAACTCGTGCAAAATCATCTTGTATAACCATGGCTACATGTACTTTTTCACTCACTCTGCACCTACCTGCAACCCTGTCATAGCAGTCTTTGGATCACAGATCTCAGCATAATAATCTAGCAGTCGCTTAACCCAAACGTCCGGAGCATAATTACTGGCGATATGTTTTCGAGCATTATCTCCTAATCTTCCAGAACGATCCGGGGCATCAAGCAACGAAATAATTGCGCTGGCTAACTCTTCAGGTTTCTTTGGTTGCACAATGATCCCCGTTTGATCGGTTACCATGCGTGGAGAATCTCCAGCACTAGTAGCAACAACAGGCAAGCCTGTAGCCATTGCCTCCATAATGGCAACTGACATACCCTCCCAATGGGACGAGCTGACATAGATATCGCTGGCCGATAGAAGGCGAGGTACATCACTGCGAGCACCCAACAAGATGACATTGCTTGTCAGGTTCAGCCGTTTTATTTGGACTTCCATTTCATCCCGGTAAGGCCCTTTGCCAACAATTACTAGCATAGCTTGCGGGTGCTTTTGAATAACCTGCGAGAATGAATCGATCAAATCGCCATACCCTTTTGGCGCCGATAAACGCCCAACAGATATCACCAAGGGGCTTGCAGTGTCTTTCAATATCTCCTTTCGTACACTCAACCTCTCATCATTGGGGAGTCTTGGGAGTAGCGAGATCGCATTTGGTATCACATCGATATCTCTACCCTCCAAGCGTTCCTGATTCGCGCTTGCAACTGCGTATCCGTTTGCCATCACACGTGTGGAAATAAATCGCAATAACCAGGATTCCAATCGAAACCGCCGAGGAGAAATAAAATCCTTATCAACACCTGCAGAACGGAGAGTGGCAATTGTAGGCACCTTGGCTATAAAACCAGTCAATGTTCCAATGATATTTGCATAGGTCAGGTGGGCATGCAAAATATCAGCACCAATCTCACGTAATAGTTTAATAATTTTCCACATCCGACGCAGATTGAACATTCTATCTGCCGGAAAGATGAAAACTGCAATACCCAGGGAACGCATTTCCTGCTCAAAGAATTTCTCACGGGTATTTCCAAGGCTGATCAACGTTAGATCTACGGGGAAGCCAGCCAAATTCTGCGCGAATACTAATTGCATCTTTTGCGCCCCTCCCCAAGTCAGAGAATCAATCATTTGAACAACCTTCATCCAATTCTCCGGGAGAGGACGCTATTCAAAGTCTTTCGAGCTTGACGGACCAAGGCTGGTTTCTGCATTGCTAGAAGTGAAAGATAAACGATACCGCCTCCCACAACAGCAAGACTAAGTTGAGCTAGCGCTGCAAAATCAATACTCAACCGCAACACAAGGATCACAATCAGTGACATGAAAATTCCACCAACCAACGCTGGTCGGAATACATTAAATAGATCGCTAAACGACGCTTCCATGATCCGTCCAGCAACGACCAGGTTTAGGCTTCCTGCAACTAATGCAACTAAAGCATGTGCCCACCCCACAGATGCTATCGTTCCGAATTGAGTTACGGCAAAATAAAAAGCCGGGATTAGCATGGCAAATCGAACAATTGCCAATTTGGTCAAGATGTACGGGCGTCCTGTAGCCTTGTATACACTGCCAGCGTTATAGGACAGAGAAAAAAGCATCGCATAAATTGAGATCGCCTGCAAGACTGGAATTGCCTCAACCCACTTTTCAGTGAAAAAAGTTAGCACAAACGGTCGCGAAACAAGTGCCAATCCCAATCCTGCTGGAATCGTAATAAAGGATATTGTCTGGGCAGCTTTGAAAAATGATTGGCGCAGTTCATCGCGGTTATCCTGCATTCTGGCATATACGGGGAACGTCACAGTGCTGATCACATTACTAAATTCATTAATTACCAAATCAGGGATCCGAAAAGCTAACGAATAAACGCCCAATGCGGCTGTCCCTAAAAAGCGTCCTACGAAAAGGGAATCGGAATCGCGTAAGAAATAGGCAAAAATATTCACCGAAAGAATTCCAACGCCATATGAAAGTTGTTCTTTCGCTATCTTCCAATCAAATTGAAATGAGGGTCTCCAGGGCAGAACGATCCACAAAACAATCACAAACACCAACACAGCACCTACATTACCAATCACCAAACTCCAGACACCAAATCCGAGGAACGCGAATCCAACCGACAAAACCGCCTTCCCCATATTTCGAGCAAAACTTGGGATGAATGCGCGATCGAAGGCAAGTTCTTTCCTAAGTAAAACATCATGTATTTTCCCAAAGGCTGAGATCGGAAAAGATAATGCCAACATACGTGTCACCATGATCGCTCGATCATCTCGAAAAAATTCTCCTACCAAAGGCGCCGCAACCCACGTAATTCCAAAAAGCGAAACTCCAACAACTAATACCAACCAAAATGCGGTATCTGATGCATTGGGATCATCTTTCTGATAAATCACGGCGGATCCAATCCCAAGGTCTCGCACTACATCCAGAAAATTAGTAACTACTAACGCATATCCTACAATCCCAAAATCGTCCTTAGTAAGTAGCCTTGCCAAAATAATCGTACTGAGAAATACAACCAGCTTTCCACTATATCTAGCTGCATAAACCCAAAAAGTACCTTTGGCAGTAACCTGGTTAAAATCGAGCTTCTCATCACTTCCCATGATTACAAATCGAATTCTGCACCATTTTTTTGGGCTTCCAACTCATTTTGGACAATGTTTGGAAGGGCAAGTGCTATTCCAATTAGTAACCATAAAAATCTGGAATATGAAGAATGGATAAACAAAGAAGCTACTAAAAATCCAAACAGCGAGATACCAAAAGCAGTCACCATTCCGATAAGCGATGTATGGTCTCTATTCAATAATGCGCGCCTAGCTTTGATGATATCCCTGAAAGCAACCCATAAGATTAGGCTGAAAAAGAAGAATCCTAATAACCCTTGTTCAGCGAGCACTTCAACATACAAGTTGTGAGGTGAGCGCTGTTCTGTGCGCGGGTCTAGACCCACGCGACGTGAATAATCTTGGTAGAGAATCGGATAATTTTCTACACCTACACCAAGGAGCGGATGATCCCGAAACATCATCCAACCAACGAGAAATTCGCTGGCGCGTCCACGGTAAGAAACTTCTCCAATGGGATTATAGCTAGACCCAGGTCGGATCAATGTAAGGGTTTGAATACGTTCAGTATATTCCGGCGGCAAGAATTGCAGCAGAAACAACAATATGAGCAACATCGATAATAATGCTGACAACTTAGGGCGGTAGTATAAAACTAAAACGCCGACGACTACCATCAATGCCACAAAACCACTTCGGGAGAAAGTAAAGATCACCGTCAATGCTACGACGATTAATCCATACCCCGCTAGAATTTTTGCCCAACGATTATGTTCATTCCATAAACGATCAAGCGCAAGAGGAACCAACACAAGCATAATCTGAGCATATACATTTGGGCTGCCGAATGGTCCCGAAATACGGTTAGAGCTCGATTCGCCTACGATATGCATTCGAGGTGCCTGAGAAAATCCCCAAAAATTGCTCTCAAAAGATCCAGTAAGATACTGATAGACGCTTAAAGAACCTAGAAATATCCCTGCAATCAACAAGGCCCAGATTACATGCCGAAGCTGCGTTGATCGTTTGAGCAGCACACCAATAATCAAAACAATCAGGGCGTCTTTAAAGAAGTTCAATGAGGCATCCCAGGCAACATCCGAATCTACAGCATAGAGCATGGATGCAACCCTGGCAAGCCCAAACCCTGCTAAAAGTAAGACCGGTTTTTGCCAACCATCCGGTCTCTCCCCATAAACGATCCATCGGGCTAACACCGCAAGTATCAGCAGCAGAATGAAAGATTTAGCAACAGAAGGCGCACCGTGAAATTGAACAGCAACATCTGAAAACCGCGTGTATGTGATAAATACCAAAACCAATAAGCCCCAATCAACGCGTGCCAGAGAAACCGCAAATGCAAAAACGCCCACAACGATTACGAAAAGCTTTAATGCATCTGGCACTCCGATAACAAGCATGCCGGAAATGATTCCTACAGCAAGCCCTACACTACCGTAGAGAACTTGCAACCAGTTGCGTGATCGGGGTAATGGTTGAAGTAACATCGCAGAACCGCCTGTATTTGACTAGAAGCCGATCAAGGCGCGCGTCTTATAGAGCACCAATCCATTTTCATCATGCTCGGCTTCATCCAAAGCCGATTCAGCACGCTCGATAACCAGATTCGATCCATCGCCAGCTAGACGCTCACCAATGCCCACTTTTGGCTCTAACCTGACAGTCTCGCCATCGGGGCTAAAGCGCATGGGATTAGAAAGTGATGACTGCACACGGCCCATCGTGGCAACAGCTGCTTTGCCAGGTGTATTAGGCAGCATGATCGAAAAGGTGCTTTCATCCCAACGGCCAATGGCATCATTACCACGTAGCTCGCTGCGCATTATATCTGTGATCTGCCGCAGAAGTTGCTGAATAACTGGTTGAGGCATCACCTGGAGATAATTAGCCAATCCATCCAGTCGAACCAATCCCAGGGAAAGGAGTGACTCTGCAGATCGACCTGTAAAATCATCCAACCGGTCTTCGAAGAAGCGACGGTTGTAGGCTGACGAAATGCTATCTACCTGCGTGCGTGCCAAGAAAGCTTCGAGTGGTGTACGCAACTGCTCACGGACGATAGCCAATACCGCACCCATTACCAGACCCAAGACAAATGCCAAACTGGCATCTCGCACCGGTTGGGGAGAGATCGGCTCTGTAGGTTGAGACGCGGTATCCATGAAAGATACCTCATAGACCGTATAAAGCTGTGTAATATAGCTTATGGCTTGTTGACCTAAACTATTGGCGAGATGTGTCGCTTTACTAGGATCAGGTCCATCAACGGACAATTCAAGAATATTAGCATCTGGCAGAACAACAGTTGACTCTACTGCAGTAACTCAGGCAAAACAGAAGCGTTGAGCAACAAAAAA
>CAZLNX010000338.1:0-6646 GCA_964560795.1 uncultured Anaerolineales bacterium
TTTGTCAACCAGTTTTTTCTCTTTTTATCGTGCGAAATGAGCCATGCCGAAAAATTAGCACAAATCCCGATCTTGAGACCAAGTTACGAAGTCAATTGATGAAAAAAGTTCTCTGCTTAATGCAATTAAAAATGCTTTGCGACACATTGTCACTTATTTGTGGTAAATAAATAACGAAATTTCAGTTAATTCGGTGCGGAATGTAGGAAAAACGATCGTTTCGGGGCAAAATGAGTGGTTCTGAGCCGATTTTCGAGCATTTTTGGAGCAGAAATAGCATTTTTTGTCCTGCTGAAAAGGAAAATAATCGCCTGTATTCAATCCTTGTTTTTCATCCAATGGGTGAAAGGAAGACTTTTGAATTACCGCATGTTAAAACTCTGTATCAGAGATCATTGTGTCCCAAAGGGTGTGGATGTGATCAACAAAATTGTATTCTCAGCCAGGAACCTCACCTCGAATGCCGGATTGTTTCTGCTGCATGAACATACTAGAAATAATGGGATCTTTGATCTGATCGATCATGATCTAATCTTTGAGAACCAATCGACCAACAGGATCAACATGAACCACATCATTGCCATGCTCTGCGGCAACTTGATTGGCATAGGCAAACTGGAACGGCTGAAACTGCCGCAAAGCGATCCGGTGATCAACGAGTTTGACATTTCAGTTTGCATATTTCAGTCTTCTCTCTTGATTCGTTTGAATCGTTGTTGTACATGAAATTATAATGGAGTCAGACTATAAACAGTACCTAACAATCGCATCAACCCGGACTGGCAATTCCGTTGCGCTCCATTTCCAGCCGGTTATGCAGAGCGTTATCCGACAAAATGCTATATAAGGAGAACTGAACTTTGATGAAAACGTTACTTATTTGTCATGAGGGAGCACATTTATCTCAATTTGGTATGTCACGATGGTTAGCTTCATTTTCAAATCTTGTTGGAATAATAGTTTTAAAGGAAAAAAAGCAGCGAATTTTCAAACGAATTAAACGTGAAATTGTGCGTGTTGGAATAATCAGATTTTTTGATGTCGTTGCTTTTCGTATTTACTACAAATTCTTTATTTCAAAAAAGGACAGATATTGGGAACAGGAGAAGCTCCAAGAGTTATACCTAGCATATCCCAAAGTGTATGGTGACACTCCCGTATTGAAAACCCATAGTCCAAATTCCAAAGAGTCCAAATCTTTCATTAAGGAAATGAATCCTGATATTATGATAGCACGTTGTAAGACACTATTAAAAATAAACATATTCTCGCTTCCCTCAAAAGGGACATTTGTTATGCATCCAGGAATATGCCCGGAATATAGAAATTCACACGGATGCTTCTGGGCATTAGCGAATAATGATCTTTCTAATGTCGGAATGACATTGCTAAAAGTCGATGAAGGTGTAGATACTGGTCCAGTATATGGTTACTATACATACGATTTTGATGAAATTAATGAATCACATATCGTAATCCAACATAAAGTAGTTTTGGAAAATCTCGAAGAATTGAAAAAGAGGCTACTTAATATACATAACGCTAATGCAATTCCACTAGAGACTACCGGACGAAAATCACATACTTGGGGCCAACCATGGTTGACTGCCTATTTGAAATGGAAGTTCAATGCAAGAATGAGGCATAAATGAAAGCTGTTACATTGTTATACCATGATGCTGTTAAAGAAAATAATTTTGAAGAAAGTGGCTTTTTGGGTCAAGGAGCTAACAGATACAAATTAGACGTTTACGATATGGAACATCATTTTGAATCAATAGCAACTTCAAAAATAGACAAACCATCAAATATTTATGATTTTCTTAACAATACAAATCAAACCCACATCCCATTATTTTTAACCTTTGATGATGGCGGGATAAGTGCTGCTACATATATCGCTCCACTATTAGAAAAATTTGGATGGGTTGGTCATTTTTTTATAACAGCAAGTAATATTGATGCACGAACATTTGTCGATTCCAAACAGATTCAGGAACTAAAGGAAAAGGGGCATGTAGTGGGAAGTCACTCTTGGTCGCATCCTGAACGTATGTCTGCGTGTTCATGGAATGAACTTGAAAATGAATGGTCGAAAAGTATTATAGAATTAAGCAATATTATAGGGGAGCAAGTGCGTGTTGCTTCAGTACCTGGAGGATACTTTTCAAACAGTGTCGCTAAGGCTGCTTCTGCCTGTGGGATACGTGCCCTATTTACATCTGAGCCTATTAAAGAAGCTTACTTTGTAGACAATTGTTTAGTATTAGGCCGGTTTTCACTATTAAGTGGAATGCCGCCTAGTGTTTCTAAAGCATTAGCATCAGATAACATTTCCTTCCATCAAGTGAAACAATATTTACTTTGGAATGCAAAAAAGGTCGCAAAATCAATTGGAGGGAATCATTATTTGAGTATTCGGAAGCGTATTCTTGGGAGTTAGGGGAACAGAATACGCATAACAAGGCGCTCCACCGGACAGCAATTCCGCTCCGCTTCATTGCCACTGGTGAGCTTGGTCGTTAGCTGCACATACATTGAGTATTATTTGGAGTTACTATGTGTTTCTTTGATTTTAGTTTTTGGTAAGATTTCGTATCCAATTCATTAGCCACTATTCTGGGTATCGTTTTAGGCATTCCTGTAGCATTTTGGATTGATCGATGGATATCAAAGAATGAAGGTGAAAACGAAAGAATCAAGCAAGAACGGATAGAAATTGAAAAACGCAAGGAGCTTCTTCAAACACTTCAGGATACTTTGGGTAAAAACCAGATGTTGCTAAACCAAATTGAAGAAGAAGTAAAGCTAGTAGTACGTCATCAATTGTCTTTGAATCTATCGAAGTTATTGAAGAATACTTGAATAACAGAAAAGCTCCAGATTTAGATGAGTTTAATTTTAAACGCATTGGATCCGTATATGACCGAATAAGAGAATTTGCTAATCTTGGTTACATTGGTATTTTCTTTTATAAAACTTTCCAATTACGTTTGGTAATCGAATATCGGAATACAATCATGTGCTACCAACACTTGGACTTTGCAATCTAATCAACAAGCGCGATCGTTTCATTTTTGGTGTTGCAAGTGTATTGAAAATTTCTAAATCCTATACACCATGGTCAGTTTATTCTAAATCAGACAAAATTCTTCGGTATTAGGTGGTATTCGATTCTAGCTATCAAATCAACTCCAAAGATATATTTTTTGCAATTCAAAACAATCAAGATTTTCAAACAGATATCTTTTCTTCTGATATTGAGTTACGAAATCGGAAGAAACTTATACCAATTGCCGGTCCAAACACCATGAATCAGCATGTATAGCTCCTGAGTAAGATTGCGAAGATTCATGGTCTATTGGAAAGCAATTGGTATTACTTACAATGGCACAACGCCTAAGGAAATACTTTGAATAATAAGGGAATTGTACCTGTAGTAGACGATCTGCAGCGGCTGCAGCAGGAATATAAGAATCGTGAACAGCGTTTAGGTAGTGGTTTTTATTCGCCATTCAAAGAAGTAAACCTTTTTACGTTACAAATGCGACAGCGTGCTACGCTCACGTTATTGCGCAAATATGGTTTTTGTCCATTATCTCAGTTCCGAATTTTGGAAGTGGGTTGTTATGACGGTAGTAAACTTTTTGAATATTTACTTTATGGCGCTCACATGGATCAGTTACACGGTTGTGATCTGATGCATGCTAGCCTATTAAAAGCATATGAAATTTTGCCTTCACTTGCCTGGCTATGTGCAGACGGTCAGAACCTCCCATACCCAACCTCCAGCTTTGACCTCGTATTGCAGAACCTTGTCTTTACGTCAATTCTTGATGACACTGTAAGAATCAATATTGCCCAAGAAATGATCCGAGTTCTCCAGCCTAATGGTATGATCTTGTTTTACGATTTTTGGCTCAATCCTACTAACCCGCAAACGCGTGGTATCCGTCTGGCGGAAGTCCAAAATTTGTTCCCCGGTCGCATACTTGAATTCCATAAAATCACGCTTGCTCCGCCACTGGCGCGCCACATAGTACCTTTGTCATGGGGCTTGGCCTTATTAATGGAGAACCTAAAAATATTTAACAGCCATTTCCTCGTTGCTATAAGCCAAGAGAAAATATCATGACGACTTTCAAGTCATGGTTGGTTTTGATTTGTATTCTGAGTGTTGTGGTGTTAAAAACAGAGACTCTTCAAGAATACTGGAGTTGGAATTACGAAGCTCTTGTTTTTAATAGTGGCAAGGGAGAGCTAAATACCATCAAGGTATCGGACTGCAACCATATTTGGTTGGTTGATGCAGTGACTGAAAGACTTGGCGACCTGACAGCGCAACAGCGTGTTCGGAAGCTAGCTCTGAGCTGTTCACCGGTTAATATATCTATACTCCAAGAGATGATCCCTCTTGATATAGATATGGCACAACATGCAACTCGCCTCTATCCTGAACAGGCGGTAGCATGGTTCTGGCAGGGAGAGGCACTTGCTCCAATCGATCATCTGGGTGCCCGTCAAGCATATTTGCATACTGTCATATTAGACCCGAATGATGGCCTAGCTTGGTGTCGGTTGGGTCGAAATTACGAGAAAAAGGGTGAATGGGAAATGGCCTTTGACGCATGGTCCAAATGTTGCAAGTATGGTGATCCAGGGTCAAATGGCTGTTTCGGTGCGGGTCGTATGATGGAGAATATGGGGTACTCACGACAGGCAATAGAATTTTACCGTCTCTCTCGTTGGGAAGAATCACTGAAACACGCGGACGAATTAGAAGCGCAATTGAACTCCCAAAAATAACGTTTCTTTGAGATAGTGTCACATTTTTTACTCCCTAAAAACCTATGCAATAGGGGAATCTCACAATAACCTATATTATCCAATGATTTCGTTCTTCCAAACAAATGATTAAAACAAAACCCAACAGCAAGGAATCCTTCCCTTTTGTAACTGTCATTATCCCTATCCGTAATGAAGCTCGATATATTGAACAAACATTAAACTCTGTACTGGCCCAAGATTACTCTCATAAATGTGTAGAAGTACTGATTCTGGATGGCATGTCCAATGACGGAACACGTAAGATTTGTGAAGAAATTATCCAGCAAGTATCAATCTTTCCAATTCAGATATTAGATAATCCAAAAAATATAGTTCCATCAGCACTGAATATTGGTTTTCGTCACGCTAAAGGTGATGTTGTCATTCGGGTGGACGGACATTGCGAAATTGCACCCAATTATATTACGGAGTGTGTAAAGCACTTGTTGGAGAAAAATGGGGATGAAAATAGAACTCTAGTTGGTGTAGGTGGACCTATTGAGACCGTCGGTGAAACAGCCATTGCAAAAACTATCTCTATTGCCATGAGTTCGGTCTTTGGAGTGGGAAGGACCTTTGGCCGCACTGTCAAAAACCGAAAAATGGTCGTAGACACCATTGCTTTCCCTGCCTATAAACACGATATCATAAATAGATTCGGAGAATTTGATGAAGAACTCCTTTGCAACGAGGACGATGAATACCATTACCGAATCTGTAAACATGGTGGGCAACTCGTTCTCGCCCCAAGCATACGATCTCGTTACTATTGTCGAGACTCGTTTGCAAAACTCTGGCATCAATATATAAAATATGGCTTATGGAAAGTACGGGTTCTTCAAAAGCACCCCCATCAAATTCGATTGCATAAGTTCGTACCACCTGTATTCGTAGGATCATTACTAATTTCGCTGTTCCTAGCGGTGTTATGGCCATTAGTTTGGTACATCTTCACTTCTATCTTGGGAATATATTTATTCGCGAATTTGATTGCTTCACTCTGGGCAATGTCTCGGAATAATTGGAACCCCCTTTTCTGGTTACCGGTGACATACGCAATCATACATATTGGTTATGGATTAGGATTTCTTATTGGTTTAGTGAAGTTTGCTCACAAATGGAACAGTCAACACGACAAAGTCCCAGGATTTCTCAAGAACTTGCTTTGATTAAGTGCTTATCATAAAATTCTTATGGACTCCACTCACATTCAACAATATTTGATAATAACTATTGATATTGAAGACTGGCCACAATCAACATGGGATCATTCACTTGATATAACAGAACGTGCTGCGTATAACACCAATCGTATTTTGGAGATTCTCAACCAATATAACCATAAGGTTACTATGTTTGTTTTGGGAAAATTCGCGCAGCTATATCCGGAAATCGTTAAACGCATCTCTTCAAATGGGCATGAAGTAGCTTCACATGGATACGGACATGTTGAGGTTTTCAAACAATCTCCTACTGAATTCCGTTGTGATGTAATTCGATCCAAGGATATCCTTGAAGATATTCTAGGAAAACCAGTGATTGGCTATCGCGCGCCAGATTATTCAATTACCACTAGAGAATTATGGGCATTGGATATTTTGGCAGAACTTGGTTTTGAATATGATTCTAGCATTTTCCCAAGCGATTTTACTCGTTATGGAATACCCGATTGGCCGCCTTACCCAACACGAATAAACTTGCCATCTGGACGTACAATTGTTGAATTTCCTTTCTCAATTATTAAGTTGTTTAAAATGAATATTCAGTATTACCACTTATAAGACTGTTCACTTCCATGCTGCTTCAACAGGAATACCTG
>CAZLNX010000339.1:0-6604 GCA_964560795.1 uncultured Anaerolineales bacterium
AATGTCTTAGCTTACCCTGCTATCTGCTAATGTGCAAATGGACAAAGTCCAGTTTATTAGCCCTCAAAAAAATGTTTGTTTTGTTCTAAGCGTAATGCATCGATCAAGCGGTCTTCAGGTATCTTGACATCATCGTATGTGATAGCCTGATCTTTGGGGATGTCTCTTTGTAATTCACAATCTTCGGCAATCCCCATGGGCAGAAGGTTTTCAGCATTAACTATCTCCGTATTTTCGCATTGGCCGTAAGTCATGTAATAGCCAATTCCATCTAGCTTCTGTCCAGCTTGAAGATCAGTTTTCGCCATGGCAATGACATCAACAAATGGCCTACCCAGGGGCTCCACTGCGGCTTCTTGGAAAAGCGCGGTTCGGGCGATTGTATTATGAGCCTCGAAATGGGGCAAGTGATAGGGGTTATAGAAACAATAGAGTGGCCCATCGCCAACTTTGTAGAGCTTAAGGAAATGCTGCTGCATGGGATGATCGTGGGTACCCAGCACGAAGACCCCGCCCCCAGGAACTGCACCAACCACATAATCGACAATGCCTGGCCCATCAATCAAATCGTCGAGAGGGTACCATTCAACAGACTCAGCAATGGTGGTTCCATAAGGTACGGTGGGGCCATGCATACCTCTCTTGGCAACTCGCATCCCGGTGGCATTGGCAACGATAGCTTGCTCAAAAGAAATTTTAGTGCCATCCGCAAAGGATGTCACCATGTGTGCTTTTTGACCCCATTTCTTAGCGAAGGCTTCCTGTGTTGTGGGATTGCGATAGGGGTCTTGCAGCCCTTTGATATTGCCGCACAGAACGGGTTTGACACCAATGCCTTTTACAAAGCGATATAGATTCATGATGACACCTGGTTGGTCACCATCTACATTGGTATACACTACCCCTTCACGATCTGCATAAACTTTCAGAATGGGCCCAATAGTGCCATCAAGTTCAGCATTCATTGAGACAATATGCTTCTTGTGCTTTATTGCCTCAAGAACTATGTCAGCAGCAAACTCCAGACTCCCGGTAACTTCGAGGAGCACATCGATATTGCCTGCCTGAGCTACTTTGAGGGCATCTTCTGTAATGGAATACTTTCCCTGAGAAATATTATTTTCAAGTTGGGATACGGTTTCCACCGTCTCGACACAATCCGCTCCAGCCTCAGCATACGCTCTTTGAGCGCCATCAAGGTTGCGATTCGATATGGCAACCAATTCCATGCCGGGCACCACATTGAGGATTTGGAGAGCAATCCCCCTACCCATAAAACCAGCGCCGACCATCCCCACGCGAATAGGGTTGCCAGACTCTTGTCGTTGCTCTAAGACTTTGTCAACGATAATCATAATAACTCAATTCACCCTGAAACCCGGCCAGTTGCGATCTTTGTCCGAAATCTCAGCCACCGGGAGTGGCCATTGGATACCAAACGCAGGGTCATCGTAGCGGATTCCTCCCTCGGCATGGGGCGTATAGAACTCAGAAACCAAATAGGTCACCTCGGTGTCTGTTTCTATCGATTGAAAGCCATGAGCATACCCTTTAGGCACATAAAGCATTTTGTGGTTTTCTGCAGTTAATTCGATGGAAAACCACTTCATAAAGGTAGGCGAGTCAGGCTGGATGTCGATGATTACATCGAATATTGCCCCCTTTACACAGCGGATGAATTTTGTCTCGGCAAAAGGCTCTTCTTGATAATGCAACCCTCGAATAGTCCCTTTCAACGTACTGAAAGAAATATTCGCCTGTACCACATGAGGCACCAACCCATGCTCTTCGAATTCTTTCTGGCACCATAGTCGGGCAAAAAAGCCACGATGGTCACCGTGTTTCTCTAGCTCTACAAGAAAAGCATCTCTGAGATCTAGTTTTGTAAATTTCATGGCATTAGTTCCAAAACAACTTCGTATCAATTTGCTGTGTGCGAATCAAATGCTCTAACTGCTTCAAACGAGTGTATCCACGGAAAGTGAATTCTTCTGGGGACATATCGATAGTTTCGAACACTTTCCTAAGCTGTTCTGCACCAATCTTTAAATTGCGCTGACACTCAAATCCAGGAAGCTGCTGGCTGATTTTCTCAAAAGAGACGCGGTAGCTGCGGTCGTCACCATCGCTTGGGCCAAAGGTAATCTCGCAATCGGGGAATATTTCTTTGACAATAAGCGCAATCTCTCTGATACGATAGTTTTCATCGGTATTGCCGACATTGAATATCTGATTGTGGATATCATCCTTGGGCACTTTCGCAGCACAAATCATAGCTTCGCAGATATCTAAGACATGCACCATAGGGCGCCAGGGTGAGCCATCACTGGTCATGGCAATTTTATTCGTTGTCCACGCCAGACCAGCCAAATTATTTAAAACAATATCGAATCTCATCCTTGGCGAGGGTCCGTACGCAGTGCCGTTACGCAGGAAGACGGGCGAGAAGTGATCATCCGCAAGAGAAGAAACGTCGCGTTCAACAAGTACTTTGCATTTTGCATATGCTGTCTGAGGGTCGGTCTCGGATTCTTCGGTGCGGTAATCGTCTGATCCCAATCCATATACACTGCACGACGAAGAATAAACAAACCGAGGAACTCCCGCTTCCTTACAAAGCTTTGCTAACCTCAAAGACCCTCGATGATTTATTTCAAAGGTGATCTCGGGGTTTAGCTGCCCTAATGGGTCGTTGGACAACTCAGCCAAATGAATAACCGCATCAACGCCGCGCAAATCACCTACATCAATTTGTCGAATATCCTTACGAATCCATTGGGGGCTGCGATCCACACCAGAATACAACCATCCAGTCCGGTAAAAGCCTGTATCTAAACCAAGTACATCAAATCCTTGCAAGAGAAGTTGATGCGCCAGCATCACGCCGATATAGCCATCTGTACCTGTAACAAGTACTTTCATGTGTTAATTCTCCGAGGCATGTTCACCAGATTTTCCAAGGTGGATTTCCACTCTGCCATTGATCTTCCAGCACCATCCGATCTCGCAAAGTGTCCATATTTTGCCAATATCCAGAATGTCTATAGGCTGCTAATTTTTTTTCATGAGCAAGATTTTGGAGAGGTTCCTGCTCCCAAACTGTAGTATCACCATCAATGTAATCGAACACATCAGGCTCCACGACAAAAAAGCCTCCATTGATCCAGGCGTTGTCACCTTTCGGTTTCTCTCTAAAGCTATCAATTAATACCTGATCTTTTTCCAATGGGAAAGCCCCAAACCTTCCTGGAGGCTGGACAGCGGTTAGTGTCACAAGCACATCCTGGCGTTGATGAAAATCGATCAACGCGGCCATATCGATATTGCTAACACCATCTCCATATGTCAGGCAAAAAGGCTCATTGGCAAGGTGATCTCGAACTCGTTTGATCCTGCCACCGGTCATGGTCGCTTCACCCGTATCAACTAAGGTCACTTTCCAAGGCTCGACAGATGATTTGTGAATTATGGTCTCATTTTTGGCCATATCAAATGTGACATCAGATGAGTAAAGGTAATAATCAGCAAAATAACGCTTGATCACTTCCCCCTTGTAACCACAACAGATGATGAAATCATTAAGACCGTGCGCGGCATAAATCTTCATAATGTGCCAAATGATAGGCTTGTTGCCAATCTCAACCATCGGTTTTGGCTTGATACCTGTCTCTTCACTCAAGCGAGTTCCATGGCCTCCGGCTAAAATTACCACCTTCATAATTTATCCCTCAACTAGCGATGATATGTTATGATATGTCGAAATTTTCCAGATTTCTTGTATTCGGTTACAACTATAACATTATACTTTAGAATCAGTTTAGACATTTTATTTTCCAAAAAGGAAAACTTATGACTCGTTGTTTAATCACAGGAGGAGCTGGTTTTATCGGCTCTTATCTCTCTGAAGCACTGCTTGAGCGCGGACATACTGTAACAATCATTGATAATCTTTCTACTGGTCGGTTCGAGAATATTCAACACTTGACAGATCATCCAAATTTCCGGTTTGCAATCGATACGATCACTAACGAAACAGTACTCGACCGCCTGGCCAGCGAATGTGAAGTGATATTTCATCTCGCTGCAGCCGTAGGGGTAAAGCTGATCGTTGAAAACCCCGTTCATACAATTGAAACCAACATTACTGGCACTGAAGCTGTACTGAAAGCTGCTCAAAGATACCGAGCGAAAGTGTTAATTGCATCAACATCCGAGGTATACGGCAAAGGAAACAGCGTTCCCTTTGCGGAGGATGATGACGTATTACTCGGCCCAACCATCAACAACCGCTGGGCATATGCGGCATCGAAAATGGTTGATGAGTTCCTGGCTCTAGCGTATCACCATGAAAGAGGGTTGCCCGTAGTTGTGTTCCGACTTTTCAATACAATTGGCCCGCGTCAAACTGGTAGCTACGGAATGGTCGTTCCGAGGTTAATTCAACAGTCGCTAAGAGGCGAATCAATCACAGTGCATGGTGATGGAAAACAGCAGCGTTCATTCACTTGGGTTGGTGACGCAGTGGATGCGATCATGCGCCTGGCAGAAAGCAGTGAAGCCATCGGGCAGGTATTCAACATAGGGCATGGCAAAGAGATTTCTATTGCTGAATTAGCCAAACAGATCAAAGAATTAACTGAAAGCGACTCAGAAATAGTATATATCCCCTACGAACAAGCGTATGCCAAAGGCTTCGAAGATATGCGTCGCCGACTCCCTGATATCAGCAAGATCAAACGTGTAACCGGATATCAGCCCAGCCTTGATCTAACCGCTATCTTAGAACGCATAATTAAGTATCATCGTGATAATTTGGCGATGTAAAATCAGGCTGCTCTATCAGTATGGTGTACAAATCAAGATAATTCTTCATCGGGCGTCATGAAGATACCTTCGAACTCATCACCTTTGCCGCGCCGGGCGAACATTTCTTGACCCAACACAAGTTCTTTCCAAACCAAGAAGTGCTCTGTTTCAAGGTGAGCTTCTCGCGCTTCCATATCCTGGTACACCTCGAATAAACTGAAATGTGTCGGGTCTTCTTTGTCCTGCAGCACATCGAAGCGGATGATCCCCGGCTCCAGAACAGTTTGGCGAGCGTTATCAATAGTAGCTTCCTTATATTCTTCTACAAATTCGGGCTTGATATAGTGATGAAATTGGAAAATCAACATAAAATCTCCTCCTTTCAGACACCTAATTAAGAACTGAAAATTCTTATATTCCATTATAATTGAATTTCATATGATAGACTTAGATTGGTTTTAAAATTCGATCAAGATTTCAGAGAGCGCTGTTATGCAAAACTCCAGGAAATTACTACTTGGCATCCTTTGGTTTTTTCTAATTATCATGGTCATCGTGGCAGTGCTCCTTTTTGTTTGGGTGGCACGAGAAGCTTTGGGGGATCGATCTGCAGTATCAGAAACGAAAGAACCTGAAATCTCTCCCACACCTTATATTTTCCAGGGCGAAACTATTCAACTCGCCTGGTTTTACCGCCCGCCTAATGATGGAAATTTGCTACGTTTAGTAGAAAATTTTGACACCTTTATTCTTACCCAGCAGGATGTCGATGAAAGGCAAGAGCTCAATGCGCTAGGAATGACTCGTCCCATTCCCCAATACTTCCGCATGGATGCCATCATGGACCCTGGAGGGTGTAATGAAAAACCATGGCGGAATCAAGTTGCCTACAAAGAAGGGGATTTTTGCATGATCAGCGAGCAGCACCCCGATTGGTTTTTGTTAGATGTTAGTGGCAATCGGATTGTAGAAGGATCAGATATCCAGTTTTATTTTATGGACCCTGGAAATCCGGAGTGGCGCACCTTCTTCCTGACGCGTGTCCGCGAAAGCCAAGAAACGCTTGGTTGGGTGGGTGTATTTTTAGATAATGCTGAAGCCAGCTTTGGTAAAAGGGAGAAAAATGGACAAATGCCTGGAGCATATCCTGACGAAGCCAGTTATATCAGCGCCATCGAAGGTTTTCTGGAATATCTTTATTCCGGATATTTCCAACCACAGGGGCGTCCTCTCTATGCCAACATCATCAGTGTACGAGATGAAACCATCTGGTATCGGTATTTAAATTATTTGCATGGCGCCATGGAAGAAGCCTGGGCTGCAGACTGGTGGGATGGCTATTTCTCTACTGATGGTTGGGAGGAACATATGCAGCGCGCTGAACAAAGTCAATTCTACGGCAGAGAGGTCATCCTGGTTTCCCAAGGAGATCAGAGTGATTTTGCCAGGCAGGAGTTCACCTTTGCTTCCTACTTACTGATCAATCATGGATTGGCCTCGTTCCGCTATGCTCACCACAGCGCCTACAATCAGCCATGGTTATATGGGAATTATTATCTTGAACTTGGAGAGCCGCTGGGGGCAAGATATCAGGTTGGGGATGAATGGCATCGAGACTTCACCAATGGTACAGTGATCGTTAATCCCTTAACACATACAAGCAAAATTGTCACGCCTTGAAATCTAGCTCCGCAAGAATGCTTTCTCGTATTGCGGAACTGACTGAATCCCAATTATATTTTTCCTGTAACTACCAAGCCATGAAAATCAAATAAAGGGCTAACGAAAAACAAACACA
>CAZLNX010000340.1:0-6599 GCA_964560795.1 uncultured Anaerolineales bacterium
TCCTATCCCCGTGGGATGGGGAGATTCTGCACGACCTGCTGGAACGGATGTGGAAACCATCACATCTGCTTTAGCGGATGCTTTGGCTCTGCAAGTTAGCAAAGAGCGGGAAGTAGATTCGCTCAGGGAAGGCATACTTTCCGAAATAGAAAACATTAAAGCAAAGCTCTATCAGCTAGAACAAACCAATGTAGTTGAGCTGTTTCAACGAGTTGACGATATTGAGCAGCAGAGTTCTGCAGTCATCGATGAGAGAATTCAGGTTATCGAAGAACGCCATGAAGAGCGCTTAGCGAAACAGATAAAAGAAATTGAGCAGAAAAGCGCGCGGGCATTACGACGCAAATTGCGGGAAATCGAACAGAAGAAATTTGATGATCTGACGGGTAGGATCGCGGAGTTTGAGCAGCAGCGTGACGTTGACCATGCGGGGGTCATTCGGCAGATTGAACACGACCATACGGGTGTGCTGGTCGGCAAAATTCAAGAGATCGAGCATCTTCGGATGCAGGTCAATGCCCTTTATTCACCTCCCACGCTGAGCCTTCGTCAGCGGTTCAAGGCTTTCCTGATTCGTGTCTTCACAAAGATAGGCCTGATTTCCTACGCGATCCAAGTAAAAAAAATTCTGAAAAGAATTCGCCACCGTTTCCGTGTACAAGTCCCATCGGAAGTTTCTTATCAGATGCCGATTTCATTGGGACATCCCGCAGTTCCGCCTGAGCGAAGGGTGATCATTCTCTCGTACACCTTTTTCGATTTTGATGGGGTAAATATGTACTATGGCGGCGCGGAACGTTATCTGCTTGAGTTGGCAGAATTGATCCGGGAGCAGGGTTATTACCCCGAAGTGGTTCAGTGTGGCAATGGCTATTGGGTGCGCTATTACCAGGATTTGCGGGTCACTGGGATCGATGTTGGCAGCGAAGCGGCGCGATTAGCGACCGAGTTCCAGAAATTCGATCACGCTGCCGCGCTGACAATATATTCTCCATTTTCTCTGGCAGTACATGTCGGTGAAGGCGCAACAGTGGGAATTAGCCACGGAATATTTTGGGATCACTCTGCAATTCATGCTGACCAGGCTGCCATGCAGGCTATAACTGACGCTGCTCAAAAACTCGATGCGATCATCTCTGTGGATACCAATACAATCAATTGGATGCGCGCCAGCGTTGTTGACGCAGTGGATAAATTTGTTTATCTCCCTAACTTTGTTGATACTGACGTTTTTAATCCCAACCCAGATGTAGACGATCAGAAAATTGTGGTCCTTTATCCTCGGCGCCTGTATCGGCCGCGTGGGTTTTGGCTGGTCGCAGAAGTGCTGCCCGATATTCTTGACCACTATCCCAAAGTCGAGTTCTATTTTGTCGGTAGAGCCGATGCAAAGGAAACCGAGCATATCAGTGAGTTGATTGAGCGCTATCCTGATCGCATACGCTGGGATGTTTTGCCGCCTGAAGATATGCCCCGGGCGTATCGGCAGGCGCATATCACCATTGTGCCCACGGTGCATAGTGAAGGGACATCGTTATCTTGTTTGGAAGCACTGGCATCAGGGAACGCCGTCATCGCCACGAATGTGGGTGGTTTGCCAAACTTAATCCTGCACAATCACAATGGTCTATTAATCGATGTTTCGGCAGATGCACTTAAAGATGCGCTAGAAGAACTAATTGAAAAACCCGCGCTGCGAAAGCAGTTGGCTGAGCGCGGCCGCGCAGTTGCAGAATCTTTTTCCATCCATCGTTGGCGAGCCCAGTGGGAAGAGATACTCATCCGGCAGCTGGGCGTTGATGAAAGAAAAGATCGAATTGATCCCAATGTTGCATTTTTCCCCCTTGCGCCAGGCATTCCCTGGGAAGGTATCAAACAACGCCCCCATCATCTTGCGATGCAGCTTGCCAAAGGGGGCATCGAGACGTTTTGGGAAAATCCTACTCACCGTATCACAAGTCCCCATGAGATACTGCACATCCTCGGTCCTAAGGAAGAAAATAATTTTCACCGCCCGCTGGTTTTCATTTACTACCCTTTCACATACAAAACGCTAGATCAATTTGATGATCCTTTCATCGTTTATGACATTTTGGACGATATCAGTATTCACCAGTCTTCAGATAAGGCATTGCCTGTGGGAGCACAAGCTGTAGATTATCACCAGCGTTTGCTTGAAGAAGCTGATCTGGTGATTACATCTTCACAAGTTTTATTTGAGCGCATCAAACCCCAACGAGACGATGTACTGGTGATCCCCAACGGCGTCGACCTTGAACATTTCCGTACGGAAATGTCACAGTCAGCTGTGGCCAGCGACAAACCTCGCATCGGCTTCCACGGTGCGTTCGCGGAATGGATTGATGTTGAACTATTGCTCAATGTCGCAAAACTGCGGCCGCATTATGAATTTGAATTGGTTGGTTCTGCCTCGATTGATATCGAACCCCTATCCGTCCTTCCCAATGTCATGCATCGAGATGCTGTTGATTATGAAGATATCCCGAGGTATATAGCGCGTTTTGATGTGGGTATATTGCCTTTCAATGTCAATGCGATGACCCATGCGGTGCGTCCACTAAAGGTTCTTGAGTATCTGGCGATGGGAAAGCCCGTTGTCGCCACACCTTTGGATGAACTCCATGATTGGCCAGGTGTATTCTTTGCCGATACCCCCCAGGCTTTCGCCAAACAGCTAGATCATGCATTGGCAAGTAAAGATGCCATATTGTCGGATAAAGTTATTCGGGCATTTGTCTCTTCGGCATCCTGGGAGAAAACTACCACCCCCTTAATCGAGCACATCTTGGGCCGAGAAATAAATGATATCTAAGGGCACCTATTGGATTGTTATCGCGGGCGTAGGGGTCATTTTTAGTTTAAGTGTCAGCATCTGGTTTTCAATCTTCACATTCATTGCCCCAGCGTTCCCCTATGTCTCCTATCCAAACGATTCGCTGATCGCTTTGGGCTATTTGATCATCTTTGTTCTCATCGGTATTCTTTTGATTATCAGGGAATACCGCTGGTTGGGGATTTCGATTTGGGCGATTGCAGGGGTAGTGATAATCGTAGCGCTCAAATCAACTTATCTAGCCGTAAGCATCCTGCTGCTATTGTGGTTTCTCTGGGTCAGTTGGTGTTGTGGAAAAATGTTCCTTCAGTGGATCGCGAAGCTCGATGCGATGCCTGCTGGTGAAGGGGCGGTTCTGAATATCGTTTTGGGTTGGGGTGTGCTGGTTGTGATTACCTTTGCCTTAGGGATCGTGGCTCTTTATAAGCATTGGGTCTTTTACAGCCTGTTTACGATCATTACCTTGTGGGGGTTCTGGAAATATACACCGCACTGGATCCGATGGCGCCCGAAAATCGTTCCCGATTCGTGGCTCGGGGCGCTGGGTTTGAGTCTTATCCTGATCATTGCCTTAGGAAGCTTTTTCTGGGCTTTAGCCCCCGCGGTACGATATGATTCTGTCAGCTATCATCTGGCCGTCCCAGTGAGATACATCGAAGCGGGGCGTATGGTCGAAATTCCTGAGTCCTTCCAAACCTATTTCGCCCACTACGGGGAGATGCTGTATGTTATTGCTTTCGCATTGGGGGATCAACCCTTACCTGGACTGATCAATTTTGCAGCGGGGATACTCCTCGCAGTTCAAACCTTTTACCTTGGGGTGCAGCTTGGAAATAAGGTGGTGGGCTGGATCGCGGCTGTGATCATACTTTCATTGCCTATCATTGGAATTGAATCAGCCACAACCTATATTGACATATTCTTAGCGCTTTTTGTCACATCTGCTCTCCATGTCGCTTTCCTGTGGGAACAAAGTGAAAATAAGCGCTGGCTTATATTGGTTGGCATATTCTCTGGTTTGGCGCTGGGAACAAAACTGAACGCACTTTTGATATTAGTTCCTTTTTGGGGGTTGCTAGGTATTAGGTTGTATCAAAAAAATACACGGTTTGATAGGTTAGCTCTATTCGTTCTCTTACCTGCATCCTTTTTATGGTCCCCCTGGCTGATTCGTGATTGGCTGTGGACTGGAAATCCTGTATTTCCAAATTTGAATCTCATTTTCCAAAGTCCTGAGTGGTTTGATCGAAACTTCTTTATTTTCCAACCTACGCTGAATACCCTGCAGCGGTTCCTCTATTTTCCCTGGCTGGGCATCGCAGATTCGCATAATTATTATCACGAGGCTCCAGGGAGTGTGTTGGGTGCGCTGCCTTTGCTAAGTCTGCCATGGTTTTATGGCCGGCATAAAATAGGCGTTCAATATTTGATGTTGTTCCTAGCAGCGTTATTGGCTATGGGGTTGCTTTTCGGTTTCGGCGCTCACGCTCGCTATCTGATGCCGCTCTTTCCATTGCTCAGTGTCTTGGCGGCTTTGAATGTGGAATCTTTGGGAAGTTTTTTATTCGCTCAACGGAGAGTTTTGGGAATCAGTTTTCTTTTTTTGGGATTAGTGTACGTCTTCTCAACCAGGTTAGCCTTCACCGTCCGCTGGTGGGAAATTCCGGAGAGATACCCCATTCAAATATGGCGCGGCAAAGAAACCCAAGCGCAGTTTGTGGATCGTATCCTGCCAGTCTATGGAGCATTCGAATTTTTGGATCAGCATGGGCGCTTCAAAGTGCTCTCTGTAGGGAATGAACTCAGGTTATATACCAACTCTGAGATTTTTGGGATTTTCTTTTCGAAGGAAGCCTATCAAACAATCCACGATGCGGCAACTTCCGATGACTTGGCGCAAAACCTTTCCCATGGGAATTATGATTACATTCTCGTGTATCCCCCAGAGCAAGAACACCGCCCAGAAATCTACATGTCACCAGTTTTGAACGAAGATTTTTTTGCGCGCCATACTCGTTTAGAATATAACCAGAAAGGTGTTGAGCTTTATCGATTCGTCCCGTAGGATATTATTCCCAATGAAGAAATTTTCAATGACATTTTATGACTCATCCAGCGCACATCATCCTTTTGTGGAAGAAATCCAGGCGCTGAAAGTGTACCGCGGGTTAGTCGTACAGTTTGTCGCTCGAGCGATCAAGACGCGCTATAAGCGCTCGATCTTGGGGGTGGTGTGGACGATGCTCAATCCTTTATTGACCATGATCGTGCTTACAGTGGTTTTCTCGCAAGTATTCCGTATCCAGATTGAGAATTTCCCCGTCTATGTACTCAGTGGGCAGTTAGTGTGGATATTTTTCTCAACCACAACCAGCGGTGCCATGGGGGAGATGCTCTGGAGCGGTGAACTGATCAAACGTATCTATGTACCAAAGTCGGTCTTTGCGGTGGCGGCCATCGGCACGGGTTTAGTGAATTTGCTTTTCTCGTTGCTACCGTTGCTTTTGATTGCACTGGTATTAGGAACTCCTTTGCGCCCTGCAATAGTATCCTGGGTTTTGTTGATAATCTTGCTGTCAATTTTTTCACTGGGTTTGGGATTGCTTCTCTCGACCGCGACTGTCTATTTTGCTGACATGCTGCCTGTCTACAATGTCCTCCTGACCATCTGGTTGTATGCCACTCCCATAATCTATCCTATAGAGATAGTCCCCCAACAGTGGCATTGGCTATTCCGCATCAATCCAGTTTATTACTATGTGGAAGGGTTTCGGGAACCCTTGATGACGGGAGTTTTACCTGGATGGAATATTTGGCTTCCTGCGATAGCATTCGCCTTAGGAACTTTCTTGATCGGCGGTCTGGTTTTCACCGCCAAATCCAGTGAATACGCTTATCGCTTATAAAACAATCACTGATGTTCCAAAAAAACCTTACCTCAAACACTCTCAATGAAGATCCCGTGATCCATTTAGACGGCGTCTCAGTGCAATATCGCGTGCCCCACGAGCAACTCTCTGGGATTAAAGAATATGCTATCCGCTTCCTGCAAAAACGCTTGCAATATCAAAAATTCTGGGCGCTGAGCGATGTTTCTCTTGATATTCATAAAGGGGAATTTTTTGGGATTGTTGGGCGCAATGGCGCGGGGAAGAGTACGCTGCTGAAGGTAATGGCGCGGGTCATCAAGCCGACATTGGGAAGAGTCGTCATGATGGGGAGAACTGCACCCCTCCTCGAGCTTGGGGCGGGTTTCCATCCTGAATTAACCGGCCGGGAAAATATCTTCCTGAACGGTGCGTTGCTAGGATTGCCTCAAAAGACAATTGATGATCGTTATGATGAGATCGTCACATTTTCTGAGATCGAGGAATTCATCGACGCGCCATTGCGAACCTATTCAACTGGGATGGTTGCTCGCCTGGGGTTTGCCGTTGCGACGAGTGTACGACCGGATATTATGCTGATAGATGAAGTTCTTTCCGTCGGCGATGCTCAGTTTCAGGAGAAATGTCTGGCTCGGATGAACTCCTTTCGGATGCAGGGCACAACCATTGTGTTGGTCTCACATAGCATGGAGAGGGTGAAAGCGCTTTGTGAGCGGGCTATTTGGCTGGAGGGGGGTAAGGCAGCAGCGCAGGGGGAAGTATCAGCAGTCGTAAACCAATATATTCAAGCCTTATAAGAACTAGGTATACTAATCGCGAATAGGATTTGTGAGAATTAGGATGATTGAGGAGCCTGC
>CAZLNX010000341.1:0-6591 GCA_964560795.1 uncultured Anaerolineales bacterium
TGATCGACCCGCCGCTGCACGAGTTCATGCCTGATGAGCGCGAACTGCTCGAGGCAGTCATCGAAGCGCGCGTCAAAGGCGAAGCGGTTCCTGATAAAGTATCCCTGCTAGAAGATATCGAAGCACTGCACGAAAGCAATCCCATGATGGGGCTGCGCGGTGTGCGCCTGAGCGTGATGATGCCTGAGATCGTTTCTATGCAGGTACGCGCCATCTTCGAAGCAGCCGCCGATGTTAAGCTGCGCGGCTTCGAGCCTCACCCCGAGGTGATGATCCCCCTCACCGGTCACGTCAACGAACTGCACTTCATCCAGCCCAAGCTGGAAGAGATTGCCGCTGATGTGATGAAAACCAAAGGCGTCGAGTTTGAATACAAATTCGGTACCATGATAGAGATCCCCCGCGCCGGCCTGACCGCTGACCAGGTTGCTGAGACCGCCGAGTTCTTCTCCTTCGGCACCAACGACCTGACGCAGTTCACCTTTGGCTACAGCCGTGACGATGCCGAGCGCAACTTCTTGGTCAAGTACGTCGAAGACGGCATTCTGGAGATGAATCCCTTCCAGACCATCGACCGCAATGGTGTCGGCCAGTTGATGAAACTGACCGTCGAGAAAGGCCGTTCCGCCCGAACCGAACTGGAATGTGGTATCTGCGGCGAGCACGGTGGTGATCCCAACTCCATTGAGTGGTGCCACCTGATCGGTTTGAACTATGTTTCCTGTTCGCCTTTCCGAGTGCCCATTGCCCGATTGGCTGCTGCTCATGCAGCACTGACGCATAGGAAATAGATTATATAGAAAAGTGCACCCAACTTTTCACGAAGTGGGGTGCACTTTTTTCTTGCCCTTCGAGATTGTCCAGATATGATTTGAGATCATCTGGCAGTTTATGTGCTCTTATGTAATCGGATACAAACTCTACATAAGATTCTGTTGTGGGGAAATATTCTTTTACAAACTGGCGATCTACAAGTGTGCCACGTCGTTTTCCAATCCATTCCAAATAATTTGAATAAGGCCAGTCTCCTGGATGATCGACAAAGCCATCCTTTACAGGATTTGCGTGTATATATCGACATAGATGAAGTAGATAACTCTGTTTTTCTACAGGCTTGGAATGATAATGACCTTCAAAGAGCGTGCCGCTGTGCCCATAGAGATTGTTGTATGCCTTAGTGTAACTGTTGAATAGGTATTGGGGGAGTAATCCGGCTGGTTTTTTTCCATCTTGGCGGACAAGGAAATGGTAATGGTTGGGCATCAGGCAATGAGTGATGGTGACAAGTTGCAATTCCCGGCAGTACATTCTCATTTTTCGGATTACGAATAGATAATTCTCTTCTTCCCGAAATATTGAGAGCTGCCGCGCTCCTCTATTATAAAAATGGTAGTAATGTCCTTTTTGGAAGGGTGGGCGATTACGATTCATCGAATTTGCCAGCCCCAAGGTGCACCCCACTTGCCACAAAGTGGGGTGCACCTTGGGAATAATTATTATATCGCAATTATAACGCAACTCTTCCCCCCTAATAAACTTAATTAAAAGGGGCTGTCCCAATTTGGGACAGCCCTGGTCGTAATCTATTAAATTCTTTTACGTACTACTTTTTACTATGCCCTGTCACTATTAGTTATCCTGACTCCCCGCCAGAACGCAATATGATCTTTGATCTGTGAAGCTGCATTGCTTGGGTTTGGATAATACCATGCTGCGTCACGGTTCTCATCGCTATCTACGACGACGCTGTAGTAGCTGGCAGTACCTTTCCAGGGGCACAAAGTATTTTTCGAACTGGATTTGAAATATTCTTTTTTGATGGATTCGGGCGGGAAGTAGTGATTCCCTTCAATAACTACTGTGTTCTCGCTCTCAGCGATGACTTGACCATTCCAGATTGCTTTCATTTTGTCTCCTTATTTGGTTTTGAGACTTTCCACAGAATTTGATGGTATGGAATGTGCAATTCTTACTATTTGCTGGATTTTTCACTTGAATCCAGCGAATGCTGATGTTATTATGATGTTGGAGGCACTATGTTCACAAATCTCTCTCTAGGCTCTCGTATAGCAATCTTCATTACTATCACTTTGCTGGCCACTGCAACTTGTGTAGTCGCAGGTGTCATCATTTATCGATTCGTCATCAACCCTTCACCCCCGGCGATTATCCCCACGCAGGAAGTGCAGGACCCCTCGCTGGATCTTGGCAGCACCATCGGCGCGCCAGGAATTCCTGACTTGGTAGCCACAGATGACTCAGGCTCTTCCAACTCGGACAATATCACCAACGTCGCTGCACCGCAGTTTACAGGTATTTGTCGGAACGACGACAAGATCAACTTGATCAGCAGCCTGGATGGTGCCTTAGGCCATGGGGAGATCGTCTGCACGAGCAGTAATTTCACCATTTCCTTGGATAATGCACTTAGCGAGGGCGTTCATCTTATTGGGGCGATTGCGACCGACCCTGAAGGCAACACCAGCGGATCGTCCAGCGCACTGAATTTGACCATCGATACCACGCCTCCGGTCGCTCCCAGCGTTCCTGATCTCAGCGATGCCAGCGATACCGGCAGTTCGCAAAGTGATAACGTCACCAATGATATTACCCCTCAATTCACCGGGACTTGCACGCCAGGAGACACAATCAAGATTTCCAGTTCAATCGATGGAGATCAGTTCCCCGATGCTATCTGCCCTGGGGGGAGCTATGACATCACCCTGACCAGCAACCTCAGCGAGGTGACGCATGCTATCTCGGCCACAGCGTCAGATTTGGCTGGCAATTCGAGCTCGTCTCAGCCTCTGAATGTGACCATCGAGACCCTGGCTCCCAACGCGCCGGGAGCACCCGATTTGACCGATGGCAGTGATACCGGCATCTCGAATATCGATAATGTTACCCAAGACAACACCCCTCGTTTTACTGGAATTTGTAATTCAGGCGATACTATCACTTTACACAGTTCCCTGAACGGGGACCTGTTACCTGAGGTGGTTTGTGCAAATGGGTTGTATGATGTAACTCTGGTAAACGCTCTCAGCGATGGCTCACACTCGATCACGGCCAGGGCACGCGACAATGTTGGGAATACTACCAATTCCCAGGATTTATATATCGTCATCGACACTTCTCCGCCAGGATCACCTAGCGTTCCTGATCTGGCTGCGGGTAGCGATAGCGGTAGATCTCAAATTGATAACATCACTAAATTTACTTCCCCGCAATTTGTTGGCACGTGTGCAGAAGGAGATCGCATCAGCTTGACCAGCAGTTCTGGCGGTGTGCTCAGCCCTGCGTTCGTGTTCTGCTCCGGGGGCAGTTATGACATCACGGTAAACAATATCCTCAGCGAGGTAGATCACAGCATTTACGCCCAGGCTACAGATACTGCTGGAAATTCCAGCGGCGCCTCTGGCGGCATCAGCGTGACTGTTGATACGGTTGCCCCCGCTGCGCCTGGAATCCCCGATCTTTCTGCCAGCAGTGACACGGGTAGTTCCGACACCGACAATGTCACCAGCGATACAACTCCACAATTTGCGGGAACATGTTCCTCAAATGATGAAATCAACCTGCAAAGCGACGTTCACGGCGGATTGACGCCTTCGGATGCGATTTGTTCAGGGAATGCTTACGATATCACCCTGACCAGCCCGCTTAGCGAGACCACACACGCCATCAGGGCGGTGGCTATAGATGTTGCTGGGAATATCTCACCGGCTTCAGCAGGGTTGAGTGTTACTATAGGATCAACGACCCCTTCGGCGCCAGGAACCCCTGATCTGGCCGATAGCAGCGATACGGGAAGTTCAAACTCAGACAATATCACAAAGACTACATCGCCTCAATTCACAGGCACGTGCTCTGGCAGCGACAAGATCAACCTGAGCAGCAGCGTTGACGGCGCGCTCAACCCTTCGGATACGGTTTGTTCGGGTGGCAGCTATTCCATTACCCTAACCAGCACACTCACTGAGACTTCGCACAACATCACTGCCACGGCCACCAACGCCGATGGCACCAGTCCTGCCTCGGCGGCCTTGGGTGTCACCATTGATACCACCGCACCCGCCGCGCCAGGCACGCCGGATCTCTCCGCAGGCAGCGATACAGGAAGCTCTAACACTGATAATGTCACCAGCGACACAACGCCTCAGTTCACAGGAAGTTGTGAAAACGGCATGACAGTAACTCTTACCAGTGCTCAATCAGGTGCTTTGTCTCCCACAGGAGCATGTTCCAGTGGTGCCTATGACATCACGCTTTCGAGTATAAGCCAGGATTCGCATGATATTACCGCCACCCAGGCTGATACCGCTGGGAATACAAGCCCTTCTTCAAGCATATTAGAAGTCAAAGTTGTTATCCCTACCTTGGCGGTCAGTGTTTCGGGGAATACTGGTTCAGACGCTGTCACATCGACTGGGGGCACGCCTTCAGAAGGAGCAATCAATTGCCCAACGACGCGCTGCGATACTGACTTCCTTTTGGATGATAGTGTTACCTTGAATGTCACCGTGGATGGCGCATCTAGCTTCACAGGCTGGAGTGGCGATTGTTCTAGCTTTGGAGCTAATCTGAGCGGCGTGCTGACCATGAATGACAACAAAAATTGTACGGCCACCTTCGCCGCGTTGACTTTCCCAGAGATGGATGTCGAAGGTAACGCGACTTCGATTGCCGATGGAGATACTTCGCCTGATGCTGCCGACCACACCAATTTTGGCGATGTCACCGTAGGGAGCAACCTAGACCGCACCTTTACGATCCAAAACGAGGGCGCCAACACCTTATCGTTGACCGATTTCCCCACTGCGGTCACGCTTTCTGGATCGGGTGATTTCTCCATTCAGTCGCAGCCCAGCAGTGGGACGATTGCATCAGGCGGGGCTGATCTGACCTTTGTAGTGCGCTGCACGCCCAGCAGCGTGGCGACTGTGACTACCACAGTCTCGATTGCCAATAATGATTCCAACGAAAATCCATATGATTTTTCCCTCTCTTGTAACGGCGTGGCTGCGCCGGCGCCAGAAATTGATGTCGAAGGTAACGCTACTTCGATCTCTGATGGCGATGCATCCCCGGATGCAGGCGATCACACTAATTTCGGTACTGTCGCTGTGGGCAGCAGCCTGGATCGCACTTTCACCATCCAGAATGAAGGCTCCGACACTCTGAATTTGACCGATTTCCCCACCGCAGTAACGCTGTCGGGTTCGGGTGATTTTTCAGTCCAAACCCAGCCCAGCGCGGGCTCGATTGCATCGGGTGGAGCCGACCTGACCTTTGTGGTGCGCTGCACGCCCAGTGCCGCTGCAACTGTGACAACCACAGTCTCCATTGCCAATAATGATGCTGATGAAAACCCGTACGATTTTGCGCTTTCATGCACTGGTGCCAACTTGCCCGAGATCGACGTCCAGCGACCTGCTGCCACGTCCATTTCCGATGGGGGCACAGTGGACCTAGGTACCCATGATGCCGGTTCCGCCAGTTTGCTATTTGTGTTGGACAATAGTGCGGGCACTGCGCAACTGAGTGTCAGTGGGGTTACGGCAGACAACTTGAACAATGTCAGCAACTTTGCCTTAAACTCAACCACGCCTATTGATATCCCAGCGGGTGATACTGGCACCTTTGAGATTTCCTTTGATATCGATTCCGAAGCTGCTTTCAGCCTCGATATTGATATCGCCAATGATGATAGCGATGAAAACCCATACGACATCCAGATTATCGGAACTGGGGCAGCTGCTCCCGAGATGGATGTCGAAGGCAATGACGAAATTATTTACAGTGGAGATGCTTCGCCCGACACTGATGATCATACCGATTTTGGCGATGTCGATACCACAGGTGCTACAGTCACGCGCACCTTTGTGATTAAAAATACGGGCACAAATGATCTGACTTTCAGCGATTCACCCATCGTTACGATTGCTGGTACGCACGCTGCGGACTTTACCCTCACGGCGGACGCTGCGACGCCTGTAACCGGTGGTGATCAGACCAGCTTTACGATTACCTTTGATCCCAGTGATAGTGGAGTGAGGGAAGCCACCATCAGCATTGCCAACAATGATGGGGATGAGAACCCCTACACCTTCAGCATTCAAGGCACTGGGACGGGGGCTGCACCGGAGATGGATGTGCTTGGGAACAGTATCTCCATACCAAGCGGAGATACCTCACCGGATACGAACGACCAGACCGACTTTGGAGATGTGGATGTCGCCAGTGGTTCTCAGACGTACACCTTCACCATCCAGAACAGCGGCAGTGTGGACTTGAATCTGTCAGGTTCTCCAATTGTGACCATTGGTGGGACGCATTCCGCTGATTTTACCTTGGATAGTGATGCGACAACGCCCGTGACCAGCGGTGGTGGTACAACGACGTTCCAGATCACCTTCGACCCCAGCGATGCTGGCCTGCGTGAAGCTACGATCAGCATTGCCAATGACGACAGCGACGAGAACCCCTACACATTCTCAATCCAGGGGACGGGCACAACGCCATAAATTAATTCCATAAGAAGCTAGCGATTTCCTGAGACTGCGCTCAGTAAAAAAAGCCCTGCGGGCA
>CAZLNX010000342.1:0-6587 GCA_964560795.1 uncultured Anaerolineales bacterium
TTCAGCGACCGGGTTCTCGCTGCGGGTGGCATGGGCCAGGATGGTCAGGGCGGCGCCCAGGTCGGAGACCTCGGCCAGCACGCTCTCCAGGCCAGCGGCCTGGGCTGCTGCGGTGCGCCTTCGGCCATCCAGCAACCGGTAGCTGCCGTCATCCTGTCGGGTGACGACGACCGGGAATTCCGGTAAAAAGCCCTGGTCACTCATCGATCTGACCAGGGCCTTCTTAGGTTTGGCGTTTTCGTAGCCAATGATTTGGGAAATCGGGATGGGTTGGACCATGTCACTCCTCCTCAATAAGGGTCGGTATGCTGCTCTGGCTGGCAGCCTGGAAGGCAGCTTCCGCCTGTTTTTCTTCCTGGACGTTACGCCCAGCGATCACCGTCAGGTTGGTGACTGGCAGGCGCATGAAGATGCCGTGTTGGTAATCTGGCTGTACACCCTCCGGGCGTGGGTGGGCGCGGTAGGTGACGCCGCCAGGGATCGAGCGCTGGTAGAAGCCCGTCTCTACACGGTCAAGATCGCCCTCGGGGATATCGTGCCACCACAGACCGGCGCAGACTTCTTCAAGCCGGCTGAGATGTTTGAGGTGGGGGCACATCATCGCAGGGGGTTGGGGATACCCTTCGTAGTTCTCGATCACCGCTTTAGCGTGGATCAACACCAGAGAGCTCTCCGGGGACAACTTGGCGAAATCCAGGGTGCGCGGCAAGCGCCGGGAAGCCCCTTTTCGCCGCACTTCTTCGATCATATCGGCCACGTAGTGGTAGTATTTACGCCCCACGATGTCGAAGATATGCCAGACGCCGTCGATTTCGATCAGTTGCGGACCGACCGCGGTCAGCCCAAGCGCGGCGGGATCGACTGGTACCGGCGGGTCCAGGATGAAGCTTTCGATGGGCTGCCCCTGGTCGGAGAGCCGGGTTTCGGCATATACGCCGGCAGCCACTCTCTTGCCGCAGGCGCGTTGGTGAGATTTTGGTTGAATCATGTCTTCCTCCATAAGGGTTGTCTATTATCGGATCGTAGAAGCCAGCAGCTTGCCGCAGGCTATGGACAGCGCGTCTTCGAACTCGCGGGTGCTTTCGCCGGAGGTTTCCTGGATGATCGGCCCCAGCAAGGGGTGATCTCCTGCACCCACCCAGACGGTGAGCTGCGAGCAAGCGTTAGAGATCATCAGGCTGATACCCCCGTTAGTATGCTGGTCCAGGGCTTGCAGATGGCCGGTAAGTTGGCTGAAGCCAAAGCTCGCCACAGCCCAGAACCTACCGCTTTCGTCCTGGATCACATCGCCAATCGAGGTGGATCGGGAAAAGCGGATAGTCTCGATCTCGGGGTTTTCATGCCAGGGGTGGTCGATATGCTGGGTTCTGGCGTAGGCACCTTCGAGGCTTTTAGCCTTTACCCTGGCGACCAGGTGATATTCACCCGGCCAACCGATGTGCCCAGCATCTACAGGGTGGTCGTCACGCATCTCGCCCCCGGCATATAGTCTTATTCGGTGGTAGATGGTGAAGATCATCGCTCACCTCACTTGATAGCTGCCCTGGCGCTCGTGGATGGCATTATCGAATCCCAGCCGTCTTTCCTTGAGAGATACCCAGCGATGGCCAGCGACAATAATGTGGTCGAGGAGCGTTACGTCCAAATTCTTCCCAGCCTGGACCAAAGCTCTCGTTAAGGCTATATCATCAGGGCTGGCGGAAGGGTCCATAGATGGGTGGTTGTGGACGGCGATGATCGCCGCGGCGTTGCGCTGGATAGCTGGCCGGAAGACCTCAGCCACCCGCACCTGGGCGCTGTTCAGGCTGCCTTTGTAGATTTCGACGATGTCTAGCACGTGATTGCGGGTGTTGAGCACGATCACGCGCAGGTGCTCTTGCTCTAACACCCCCATGTCGTACTGCACCAACGCCGCCGCATCTGCCGGGCTGTTGATCGTTGGACGTTCTTCAGACACATGCATCGCCAGCCGTTTGCCGATAGCCAGGGCAGCTTTCAAGCGGGCGGCGGTACTTTGCCCGACACCTAACACGGTGCCAATTTCAACGGTCTGCGCCCGGTAGAGACCCGGTAGGTCACTAAAGCGCACCAACAAGGCTTCGGCGATCTCAAGCTGCCGCGGACCGCCTACGATAGCCGCCAGCAGTTCGACCAGGTTGCAGGTATCGGCGTCCTTGATGACCCGGCTGGCTGGTCGCTCCTCTTGGGGCAGGTATTTCAACCGGGGTGCGGGTTGTAGGTAGGAAGTTTGGGTAGTCATGGAATACTCCTTGAATCGAACCAGGCCAGCGCGAATTCGCGCTGGCCTGGTTCCTCTATGATCAAATTTACTTTCGAACTGTTATGCTTTTACCCCTCGCCCCTGGCAGGCCGGGCAGGGTTTCGTAGACCCGTTGCATCCCTTCCCGCCGCAGGTCGGGCACCATGCCTGTCCCCAGGTGGTCTCGATAAACAGGTGCCAGGTATCTTCGGTGACCTGGTCGGGGAAGATCACCATGCTTTCGGGGAATGCTTCGATGATGCGCGTCGGGTTTACCGGCAAAACGCTCTCAGGTTGATGCGTTGCTGTCAATATCGTCATAGGGTTCTCCTTTCTGGCATCACACAAACCCGCCGACAGGCGGGTTTGTGGTGAACTTCAAAATGGGTTTCGGGATATGGCAGATTGCCTGCATAGCCGCTACGCTTCTTGCTCTGGCATGTGCTCTACATCCCCGACTCTGGCCCAAACCTGGCCATCCACGCCTAACATCAGATCGACATATCCTTCCCAGGGATAGGCATCCGTGATGGCATCCCATTCGCC
Organism: uncultured Anaerolineales bacterium; assembly: GCA_964560795.1. Lineage (GTDB taxonomy): Bacteria > Chloroflexota > Anaerolineae > Anaerolineales > UBA11858 > NIOZ-UU35. The sequence goes on from CAZLNX010000342.1 coordinate 2,807, forward strand.
GATCTCTAAAAACCCGCCGTGGATTTTGCCATCTGGTAGGGGGCGAAACAGATCTGCGAAATCGCCGGCCAGCGTCGTCGTATCGATCATACAGCTTTCACTCTCGACCTGCTCGAAGTAGGCTTCGATGGCCTGGTCGCGGTCTTGGGGCAGGGACTGATCGCCCATTTCATCTCCCCACCATGTTTTCACGTACTCGAAAATCTCGTCACGCAGAGTCTCTTCCGAGATGGCAACATACGAATTGACGCCATATTTGTTTCCAACCACAGCGACCCACAGCGTGATCTTGTTGGTCGTTTCCGTCATTGAACACCTCCGTTCTTCTTGTTGTCCCTGGAGAAATCCAGGGGCAGTTGTTCATTCCAGATTTCGCGCAGCCGGGCTTCTGTTCCTGCGGTGGAATTTACAGTGAACTCAGTCGAACTGCTCAGGACAGGCTCTTCAGCGTCAGATTCATCCGGGACATAGTACTCACGATCCTGGTCGTCGGTGTAGTTCTCACGATCTTGCCCTTCGACGGAGTTTACAGTGAGCTCAGTCGAAGTGCTCAGGACAAGCCCTTCATCTCCGTTCAGGACAGGCCCTTCCATGCCTTCACTCTGGGTTTCGTTATAATCAAGAGCAAGGTCTGGGTATTCTTCTCGTACCCTTTTAGGGACATCCTCACCGCGCTCCAACGCTTCCTGGACCAATCGTTTGTGCTCGCGCCCGTCAGCGGCATCCAGGATGGGTACGCCGCCGGCAACGCGGACTTTGGCATTCATTTTCTGGTAGGCCAGGCGCGTCATCCGCCAGGGTTGGATTTCGTCTTCGCTTTGCTGGGGGGCGTCTGCCAGACGGGGATATTCATCCTCCCAGCGGGGTTCGCCTTCCAGGCGGATTTCGACTCTAAAGTGCTCGCTGGCCTGGCGGAGGGTTTCGGCCAGCGACCAGTCGACCAGGTTCTTAAATCCATCGCCTTGATAGGAAGGATCGGGGATGGGCATTGGTGTATCGCTTTGGGTGTTGTCCCACACCGTCCAGCCGTGGGAGTAACGCTGGCCTTGGATGTCTCTGTACGGTCCCCAGATGCCCAGGCGTTCCGAGTCGTAGCCGAACTGCTTCCCGTTGTCGAAGGGAGTCAATACGACTACCTCAGAGTCGGAGGACGAATGGCGATCATCTGACCCCTTCTCTTGGGCATCGTACAGTTCATTTGTAGCGCTTACAATCTTCCCCACCCCAGGATCGTCTTCTGACACATGATGACCGGGATACGGGCCGCCGTGTTTGCCCCACTCCGCCTGGTATTCGGGCAGGTCGGTGATTGGGGTAGGCTTGAACCATAGATCGCGTTCGATCTGTAAACCGAGCGGCCCGCGCACCTCTCGAATTTCTGAGATCGAAAAATATCCCAACTCCGTGGCGTGTCCCACCACCAGGCCAAAGCAGGTATCTGCCCCGTCGTACTCGGTCAAAAACCACGACCAGCTAGAATCAGGCGTGAACAGCTTAATGATCGCCAGGGGATCGGTAGCTTTTTCGTTGCTGTAAAGGGGCGGCACCTTCATCCAGGCAGGGATGTAGTCGTAGGCATCCCCCTTGTCGGCTTCGAAACCGGTGGGATCGGCGTCCATGCCTTCGTCATCGAGGATGAGAGGCACCGCGCCTTCATTGGTGTGAATGGTGGGAGAGGATTCGTCTGCGCCTGGAAGCAGCCAGGCCAATTCACCACGCTCGACGCGCCGCCGGAAGTACCAACCCTGGCGGTTTTTACCCCAGCGGGCGCCCATGCTTTTGAGCTGCTCCCGGATGTTTTCTGCCGGCTTTTCCGGGAAGAAGAGCCAGGTCCAGTCCCGCTCGTGTTCGATCCGCACACCACCGTCGTCGAATGCGCCATCGTCTTGCGGGTTCTCTTCCGTAGATGCGGTCATCGCCCGCTCCGCAGCCCGTTCGATGGCTGTGACGACCTGCTGTACAGACTCATCTCCCGTTGTATAGTCGGCGCATTTGCCCAGGTAGGCCAATCCCGTTTCGACGATCTTCCCGTCCTTTTCGATATGCCAGCCTCGACGTTTGGGGGTGGCCTGGAAGACGGGCCAGTCATCTGCGCCAGCGCGTGTTTCGGCGGTGTAATCGACCACCTGGACGCAAGCGATCACGCCAGGGTATTCCTCTTCGCAAACCGCCACGCCATACCAGGACGCCGCCCGGTAGTAGTCGGTCATAGGATCGCTCTCGCCAGGGTCGTAGCCGAAGAGCGTCCAACCGCGTGTCTCTAATTCTTTACCAATGCGGGCGACTGCCCGCTTTCGTTCTGTGTGATGGAGTCCCATCGTTATCTCCTTACCCGGACAAGCCGGTGATATAAGCGAATCCACGAATGCTCGCTGGCCGTAGGCCCGCCGTTGGCGTGCGCGCCTTTGGCGTGCATGCCGTTGGCGACACGAAGATCACGAAGGGTTATGTGACATATCCTTTGTGCTCGGCCGAAGGCCTGCAGAGCGTAGTGAACTCGCCGTAGGCGCGCACAGCGTATGTGGATTCAGTTTTTTAGAATACTGTTTACTGATATGCGGCCCTATACTTCCCCTTCGCCGCCACTCAAGGCCAATGGCATCACAACGTGCAGGAAATCCTCTTTGCCTATCGGCCGGATCACCCCCGGGCTGGTATTCGCACTCATCTCAATGGCCACATTGGGGGTATCCAGCACTTTCAGGATGTCCAGCAGATAGCGCACGTTGAAGGCGATCTTGAGCGCTTCCCCTTCTGTGGTGGCCTCGCCATCGATGACCGTGCGGCTCGAACCGGTCTCGTCCGAGTGCCCAGAGACTTCTACTGTCCCGTTGAGATTCAAGACCACCGTGTTGCTGCTAGGGTTCTCCCGGGCGAAGATGGCCGCCCGTTGGCAGGCCCTGGCAAAGGCCTCTGTGGAAAGCACAGCGCGGGTTCCCCATTCTGCCGGGATGATCTGTTTGTAGTCTGGGAAGCTGCCTTCGATGACCTGTGTGGCCATCCAGAGCCGCTCGGTCTTGAAGACGGCCCGGCTGTCCGTGAAGGTCATCGCAACCATCTCGCTCTCACCGGCGATGCGCACCCACTCGTCCAGCGCCTGAGCCGGTAGGATAGCCTGCACTGGCTCGGGTGCTGGCGAGGACAGCACTGCCACCCCCTCCGACAGGCGGAAGCCGTCAGCAGCCGCCAGGGTAATGGTATTCCCATCGATGGCCACCAGCACGCCGGTCAACACTGGCCGGCCTTGATCTGAAGCGGCTGATACGGACACCTTTCGGATCAGTTCCTTGAAGTCAGCAGCGGGGATTTCGAGGGCCGGCCCGGGACCAGGATCCGGCAGGGGCGGGAACTCTCCCGCTTCGATGCCCTTCACTTTCGTTTTTGTCCCCCCGCAGCGCACGTTGAGCGTCTGGGTTTCACTGTCGAGTTCCAGATCGACCTGCTCCGGGGAGAATGTGCCCACTAAATCGGTAAGCGTGTGCGCCGGCACGGTGATAGCACCATCCTGCTCGATCAGGGCATCGATCCAGCATATGGTCGTCGTCTCCAGGTTGGTGGTCGTCAGGCATAGACGGCCTTCGTCGGTGGCCACCAGCACATTGCCTAATACAGGTAAGGTGCTGCGCAGTGAGGCGGTGCGTGAAACCGTGCGCAGACCGTGGGCCAGGTTCTCGGCTAAAATCTTGATCTTCATGATGAATTTTCCTTTCTCGATTAGAAGAGCGCCGCTTCGAACTCGGCGCTGAAAGTATGTGCCATCCACCCCGGGACGGGGACCGGC
>CAZLNX010000343.1:0-6572 GCA_964560795.1 uncultured Anaerolineales bacterium
AGGAGTCCATGGCCACGTTGTTGCCGGTCAGGGTCAGCATACCGATGCCGGTCATAGCCACACCGTAGAGCACGTAGGTAAATCGTTCCATGGGATCAGAGGAGACACCGCCGTAGATCACAATCGAGGAGAATATTGTCAAGGCGATTACCAGAATCGACCACACGGACGATTCAAAACCAACCGAGGTGCCTGAGAGGATTAAAGTTGCTGGTCCTGTATCCGCGGATTTCTTGATTTCCTTTACCGGAGCACCATGTGAGCCGGTGAAATAATCCGTCAGGCGGTCGATCAGAATCGCTAGAAGAACACCTGAAGCAGTGGTCAGGAAAGGACGCCACCAGCCGCCGTTGACATCCGCCATGTAGAAGAAAGCTACGATGCCGAAAAGCACCGTGGAGATGGCCGCAGAAATCAGGAAGCCACTAAAGATGGAGCGCATGGCATCACCGCCCTCTTCAGCATCACTTTTCACCAGGTATGTACCGACGATGGAGGCCAGTACGCCGATGCCGCGCACCAGCAAGGGGTAGATGATCCATTCCAGATGGCCGGTCAGTGCGGTCAGTGCCACACCCAGGATTAAGCTGGAGACGATGGTCACCTCGTAGGATTCGAAGATATCCGCAGCCATACCGGCGCAGTCACCCACGTTGTCACCAACCAGGTCAGCCACCACGGCAGGATTGCGGGGATCGTCTTCGGGGATACCAGCTTCGACCTTGCCGACCAAGTCTGCACCGACGTCGGCAGCCTTGGTGAAGATGCCGCCTCCCACGCGCATAAACAACGCCAGCAGCGTGCCGCCAAATCCGAAGCCCAACAGGGCGTCAGGCGCAGCTACGCCGAAGATCATGAAGATCACTGTGCCTCCGAAAAGCCCCAGGCCATCGGTGAGCATACCGGTGATGGTACCGGCACGATAAGCAATTCGTAGCGAATCGCTAAATGAACGACGGGATGCGGCGGCTACGCGCACATTGCCTTGAACAGCCATGCGCATACCAATCTGCCCAACCATCAGGGAGAACCCTGCACCCATTGCAAAGGCTACTGCGCGCCCGATGCCGATGATCCAGCGCACTTGCCCCTGCTCGCCTTCAGTGAGATGTTCAGCGCATTCCAGGGCGGCCTGATAAGTATCACCCTTGATGGCCATGCAGTACCACTCAGCAGCTTCGGGAGTGGGCTTGACAATGAATACTGAGGCGAATAATGCCACAGTCAAGATCAGGATCAAGGGTAAGATCGATTTCAACTGGCGCTTGAGATAGGCGTCAGCACCCTCGCGGATCGCATTCCAGACCTTTTGCATGTTCTCGTCGCCTTTGTCTTCGCGTAAGATCTGTGCGCGCAAGAAAAGAGCGTACAGCAAGCCCAAGATGGCGACTATGAGTACGCTCCAAATAGCGATCAACTCAAATGGTTCAAGTCCGAGTCCAAACATAAAGAATATCCTCCAGCCTTTCTTTGTATTAATAGGATAAATAGAGTGGCTGGATTTTACAAGTCGGGTATGGATGCGTCAAGTTTTACCGCAAAACGTGGAACCGTTTCCTTAAAGCCCTATTGTTTAGCAAGATTGTGAGAAACCATTCTATTTGAAGATATATTTTTACCTGTTTAGCTCTAGAAATTGTGTAAGCATACTGCACCTGATGTGTCTATTCGAAAATTGGCAGCTTCAGTAGTAGAGCAGTTTTCTCATAATAATGAGTATTTTTTTATTTCATCTTTGTTGGTAAAATACAACGCCTCAGAGAACCAATCTGCACCGTTCTGGTGCACACATCCTAGAGTCAGTGAAATAAAATATGATAGACGAATCGTTATTATCCTCAATTGAAGATATCGATGGCTTATCAGGTAGTCACGGAAGAGAGATTTCACCAATCGCCCGTTTATTAGAACTGGGACGGGAAAATGGGTATGTCACCATTGATGAAATCTTGAGTTTTTATCCTGGCGCTGAACAGGATGTCAGTCAGCTTGAAGAGGCTTTTGCGGCTTTGTTGAGCGCGGGCATCCCTTACGTAGATGATGACAGCACGCAAGAACCATCGGATAAGGATCTTGAGGCCGAGGAGGGGGAACTCGAAGAAGACGAACAACTGCAAATAGATGAAAATATCCTCGCCAATATCGATACCAGTGATACCATCGGCCTCTATATTAAAGAAGTCGGACGGGTGCCGCTGCTCAAGGCAGAGGAAGAAGTCGCTTTAGCCAGGCGCATCGAGCGCGGGCGAGGGGCCAGTGCCAAACTCGCCAATGGTGGCGCCAAGAAGGATGAGCGTTTTGTCCTTCAACAGCTAATCCGCGACGGCTGGAATGCCAGAGAGCACCTGATTACGGCCAACTCGCGTCTGGTGATCAGCGTGGCAAAAAAATATATGGGACGCGGGGTGCCCTTTTTGGATTTGATCCAGGAAGGTAATATCGGCCTAATCCGTGCGGCCAAGAAATTCGATTATCACCGCGGCTATAAGTTCAGCACCTACGCCACCTGGTGGATCCGGCAAGCCGTCACAAGGGCGATCGCGGATCAGGGCCGTACAATCCGCTTGCCAGTGCACATGGGTGACCAGATCAATAAATTGCTGCGAATTCGCCACCAATTGACCCAAGAGTATGGTCGTGAACCAGGCATCGAGGAATTAGCCACGCATTTGGAAGTATCTCCTGAGAAAGTGCAGTATATGATGCGCGTGGCGCGGCGCCCTTTGTCGTTGGAGATGCCCACTGATGATGAAGCAGACTCCGTTTTGGGTGATTTCATCCCCGATGATGATTCCCCGCCTCCCGATGATAAGGCCATCCAGAACTTGCTCAAAGAGCATCTTTCAACCGTTTTGGATAACTTGCCCCCGAGGGAAGTGCGCGTGCTACAACTGCGCTATGGACTACAGGATGGCCAACTGTATACTTTGGAAGAAGTCGGCCGCAAAATGGGGGTGACCCGAGAGAGGGTCCGCCAAATCGAGGCCCAGGCACTCGGCCGTTTGCGCAATCCGGCTTTTCAAGAAAAACTGAGTGAGTATCTCGATTGATTTTAGTCATCATAGACCCTAAGGGTTTCAAAAACCTTTAGGGTCTTTTTATGTTGGTAGAATGGAAAACAAGTGATCCTATGAAAGTTCAAATCTATACCATGCAATCCGTTGATGAAGCGTTGGCGGTCATCGCGCAAGGAGTCGACCATATAGGCATCACACCCAGCGCTATCGGCCTACCCGGCGAGGTGGACTACCCCACGGCGCGGGCGATCGCAGGTGCTGTCGGCGATACGGCGGTTTGTGTGGCACTGAGCGTTGACTCCGACCTGGGCGCCATCGAAGAAATGGTGAAGGCTGTTCAGCCCGATATTCTGCATCTTTGCGGATTGGAGGGTGTGCTGCCTCCCGACGAGGTGCGTGCGCTGCGTGAGCGTTTACCTGGTGTGCCCATTATGCAGGCGGTTTCGGTAGCAGGGCCTAAAGCCATTGATATCGCGCTGGCGTACCAGGATGTGGCTGAATACATCATCCTGGACACACAGGCCGCGGATATCGCTGGCATCGGCGCTTCGGGTGAAACCCATGATTGGGGTATCAGCCGCGAGATCGTTCGTCAGGTGTCAATCCCTGTCATCCTGGCCGGAGGACTTTCACCGGAGAATGTCGCCGAGGCTATCCGCGTGGTGCAGCCCTGGGGCGTGGATTCGCTTACCCACACTAACCAGCCTCTCCAAGAAGGCGGTTTCCGCAAAGACCTGGACCGCGTACGGGGGTTTGTGCAGGCTGCCAAAGGAGAATCCTGAAAAATGCCAGATTCTAAAGTTGTGGTCATCGGCGATGCCAATGTCGATATGGTGATCAATTTGCCGGATCGCACAGTCGATCAGCCCGACTTAACAGGTTCCGTGCCGCAACTGCATGGCGGCGGGTCAGCAGCCAATGTGGCTGTCGCCCTGGCCAGGCTTGGTGTGAATGTGTCGTTTATCGGGACAGTGGGGGATGATGGCTACGGTCGCTGGGTACGTGCTGATCTGGACAATGAAGGCGTAGACACGAGTGGTCTGTGTGCGGTGCCCGAAGCCTTTACCCCGATGGTCATGGCGCTGATTGAGCCCGATGGGGAGCGTTTCGTGGTGATCTGGCCCCCTGAAGGCGGCGCGCATGTGCACCTTCGAGAAGATCATCTCAACCTACAATTGATCCGCTCTGGAACCTGGCTGCACACCTCGGGGATCTGTTTCCGGGCCTCACCCGCCAGGGAGACCATATTAAAGGCCATGGAAGTGGCCCGCGATGCTGGCCTTACCGTTTCCATCGATCTTAACCTGCGTATGGAAGTTTGGGGCATAGACAGCGAGACTCAGCGTGTATTCGAACGGGCGATTGAATTGTCAGATGTTGTCTTCGGGAATGCAGAAGAAGAAATTATGCCTATTGCCGGTGCGGATTCGGCTGAGGTTGGGATGAGCACTTTGTGTGATGGGGAACGCATTGTGGTCGCCCGCCAGGGGGAGCAGGGAGCCCAGGTGACCACGCCGCAGGGATCCTTCCATGCACCGGCTTTTCCAGCAAAGGTTGTCGACACTCTTGGGGCTGGGGATGCTTTTGACGGCGGATTTATCGCCGCCAGGCTGGCTGGGAAAGGTATGATGGAAGCAGCCCGATGGGGGAACGCCGCCGCGGCGCTCAAGATTGGCCAGGCTGGGGCACGTGGCCTTCCTACTTTCGATGAGCTACGGCAAATGCTGGGATATATGCATACTTGATGAATGGGATTAACTTAGACCACGCGTTTCAATTAGGGTAAAATACGTCCTAATTACTTCCTAATTCCATTGGTTCTGGCAGTCATGGTTGATTGTACAATAGTGAAAGCCAAAGGATCAATCTGACTTATTGATAGTACACAGGATTATCCGTATCTCTATGAATATGCGACACACCAAACCTTCAAGTAGATTTCCCCAGTTGTTTATCAATCCTAGCTCTTTTAGAAATGCATTGTGGGCTAGCTTGGTCACGCTCATATTGGTTGTAGGGGTTGTTTTCGCAGCCGCCGGAGATCTCGATCTCACCTTTGGCGCACCCAATGGCTATGTGCTCACCAACGTCACTGGCAATGATGATGCGGACCCGAATATCGTCATCCAACCAGATGGAAAAATTGTCATCGCGGGGGAATGCGACGATCCTGATGTTTTCTGCTTGGTTCGTTACAACCCCGATGGCAGTCTGGATACGACCGGATTTGGCGCACCAAATGGCTACGTAACTACGGATATTACGGCGGACGACGATGAAGTACGCGACCTGGCGCTACAGTCGGATGGCAAGCTGGTTGTAGCGGGAGAATGCGATGGACCTAATGAGTTTTGCATTGCTCGTTATAACTCTGATGGTAGCCTGGACACTGATTTTGGCTGTGCTACTCCAGGAACATGCAATGGCTATACCACAACGGTTATTACTTTCAACGATGAGGGTGAAAGTGTCGCCATTCAAACGAATGGAAAAATTGTTATGGCAGGCGAATGTGCCAGTGATGATGAATTTTGTGCTGCCCGCTACAATTCCAACGGCACCTTAGATACAACCGGGTTTGGTGCTCCGAATGGATTTGTTTCCTATAACATCACCGCGTTTGGGGATGATTTTGATCCTGATGTTGCCATTCAAAGTGATGGCAAGATCGTGTTAGGTGGGACATGCGATTATGAGTTTTGTGTGGCTCGTCTGAATACAGATGGCAGCCTAGACACTGATTTTGGCTGTGCAGCTCCTCCTTGTAATGGTCACACACAAACAGAAATAACAGTTAATGGCGAGATTGCTGAAAGCGTCGCTGTTCAGAACGATGGCAAGATTTTGCTTTCGGGCATGTGTAACGGACCAATTAATACGATGTTCTGTGTAGCTCGGTACAATACCAACGGCACTCTGGATACCGCCGGCTTTGGCGCTCCGAATGGTTATGTCCTTACAAATATCTTGACTGGCCCTGATGAAGCTCGCGGCATGGAACTTCAATCCGATGAAAAGATAGTAGTCGCGGGAGAGTGTGGAGACCCTGATCAATTTTGTCTGGCCCGTTATAACACCGATGGTAGCTTGGATACCACCTTTGGTTCGCCAAATGGCTTTATTACAACGGATGTTACCAATGACGAAGATGAAGGCGAAAGTATTGCTATCCAAGCGGATGGCAAGATCGTTGTTGCTGGGGAGTGTGACGATAATGAGTTGTTCTGCCTTGTCAGGTACGAGAATGACCCAGTTCTAGGCGTCGATTCACAAAAAGATGGTTGTCATTTCCTTACCGGAATAAGTGGTGGAAATTATTACTGTGGCAATATGTATCTCAAAATTCCAGTAGACTCAGTACCCCCGGGAACCCAGGCAAATTTGAATCAGTGCTCATTGTCTATTGTAGCGATCGAAGTTGACGATTCCCACAGCAATTCTCTGCTGGGGAGTAAATTCTTCGATGTGGATATCAACTGCGATAACGCACCTGTAAGGAATTTTGGGCATGGCTCATTTCGCACGATAAAAAGAGAAAAAACTGGTTGACAAATT
>CAZLNX010000344.1:0-6572 GCA_964560795.1 uncultured Anaerolineales bacterium
GGAGAGTCTCTGCTAATTCCGAAAGATCTCCTTCAGATTCTTCTTTGATAAAGGTTGCATAACCAAGAATGATCCCCAGAGGCGTTCGCAGTTCATGAGATGCGACAGCCATGAAATCAGCTTTAAGTTTGTCTGCATTGCGCAGCTCTTCATTCGCTTCACGCAACTCATCGATGATACGAACATTATTGATGGCTACGGCTGCTTGAGCGGCAACGAGTGAAAGAAGTTGAACATCATTGTCAGTGAATTTTCCGTCCAGCTTGTTCAACCCTTCCAGAACCCCTATAGTTTGGTCTCGAATGTTTACTGGTACACCAATGAGATTTCGAACCTGGTAGCCTGTTTGCTCTTCAACAACCGTGTAGTGATTGGGCTCAGTAGATACATCGTTGATGATCGTTGGTCGGTTCTCAGTGAAGATCATCCCAGCAATGCTACCGTCAAGTGGCACCGAGATTGATTTGAGTTCATCTGACTCCGCGCCAAAGGAAGCAGTGAATTTCAACGACCGATCATCGGAATCGAAAAACATGAGAGACGTAGCTTCACAGGCAAGTATTTCAACTACAGTGCTAAGGATAAACTTCAACTGCTGGACCAGTTCGAGTTCTGAGTTTAGATTCTGACTGATTTGAATCAACTTATTCAAGTCAGCATAAATCTGATTTTCATATTTGTGAGTAGCCATCAGCATCTCTTTTCATCAGCGTTCATAACGAGAGTCATCTATCAATTTTCGATAATCCTGATCTTCATCTGACACATCCATTTCCGCGACGCCCTTCGTTGCATAACGTTTTTCAGCAGCTTCCAAGGCAACACTCGATGCGCGCGGCAAAATCGCCCATTTACCACAATGTGGACAGCGAAGTAATTTTCCAACTACCAGGTTTGGGGCTAGGAAATTCCTTGCATACGATAATTGGCAACGAGGGCAAACAACACCGCCAGCCATTCCATACTCTCCAAGCTTGAAATTCTTCTTGCGTCCGAAAAAGCCCGCACCCACGGCACCCAGCAAAGACACTGCCCCTACAATCACAAATAATGGCACGATGAAATCGCCCACATTTTCCCAAGCCTGCTCTGCATCGATAAATTCACGCGTAAACTCAGTAGAAACGATCTGAGAGCCATCCTCACGATATCCTACTGCGGAGAAACTATGCTCACCAACCGAGAAGTTAGCTGTATTGAATTTGTAGCGAAAAGGCGACTCTGTGGCCGTATGGACAATTTCCCCATCAATCAAAAATTCGACGCGCACCAAATCATCAGGAGAACGAACTCTTAGTGAGAAACTTCCTTGAATTTTGCCGCCTGCACCATAGCCAAAATCCTTAGTCAGGCTGATAACCAAAGGATCAGATTCTTCCTGAGCCGTAACGGTAATAGGTAATACAAACAAGGTGAGAACCAACAAACATGGAATAATTCGTTTCATTGCAAGTCCCTGAAACCATCTCCTCACTGCATGAAGAGTGATATATGCTTTATTATTCTAACCGCAAAAAGGGATTTTCGAGAGGGAATTTCCGCGATCGTTGAAGTTCATTTCCAACGTGTCAAGATCGTCTCTCGCTGGAAGAGTTGGGTGGCAAAGGCAAACAATCCCACATCGAGAACCAGCAAAACCACAGCCATCCACAAGATTATGCGCTCATTGACGAAAATCAAACCAGTAGATTGGCCCACAAACAACCCAATCAAAGGTAGCACAAAGATAGCCGAGATTTGTTCCGCCACACGCGGGTCTGTCACTCGCGAGGAGATCATCACCGCCAAGCTTACTCCGGCCAATGCTAACAAGGGCCCAACTATAAAAATGGCGCTCAACCACAAAGGATCGAATAATTTCCCTAGCACGCCCGGGCTGACGGCCAACATACGCGCCCCAATCATATACAAGAAAAAGCTTAGCCAGGTTGCTATCACCGCCGGGATGGATGCCGCCAATGCCTTACCCGTCAGAAGTTCTAGCGTAGTGATAGGCGTCGCCAGGAGAGGTTCAAGAGTACGGGTGGTTTTCTCCCCTACAATTGAGTATGACGCAAAGGTTATCGGCACAATCATTGGCACCATCATAAACAGCAGCATGAACTGGCTGACGATGAAGTACTGCATACAACCGCTTGTATCTAACCCGCCGCACATCTCAACAAACTGAGGTGGCAAATCAGACAACGCCATTGCATCACTGAAATCGCCTGACGACCTGCTTACATATAGAATGATCAGGGGTAAAGCCGTGAACAACAAAGGTAGGAAGGCAACTGTGAATAACACAAAGCGGTTCTTGAAAACTTCCGCCCATTCTTTTCGTATTAGAGTCCAGATTTTCTTCATCGTATCACACCATCAATTCCCTTGGTTCACCAACTGCAAATAAACATCTTCCAGCCTACGGCGTAACTCCCCAACAAATTGGACCTCTGCACCCGCTTCAACCAGGGCGCGCACCAGTTCTGGGTTATGCTGCTCAGGTTCATCCAATCCGACCACAAGTTTATTATCAACCACATCGGCGGACTGTACGAATTCGAATCGCTTAACGACCTCAGTGAATCGGCCATCGACCTCACTTAAATGGAATACAACTGTACGTCCGAATAATTTGCGCCGCAGTGCAGTCGGTGTATCTAAAGCCAACAAGCTGCCCTCAATGACAGCAATGCGATCACATAATCGGTCAGCCTCGTCAAGATTATGTGTACACAATATAATCGCTCGTCCATCACTCTTGAGATCGGCGATGAAACCGCGCAACATACGCGCCGCCTGGGGATCGAGGCCACTGGTAGGCTCATCCAAGAAGAGCACGCTGGGTTCATGCAGCAATGCCCTGGCGATGGCTAATTTCTGGCGCATCCCCTTGGAGAATGTCCCTACGGCCTCGTGACGTCGCTCCCACAACCCTAGCATCTTTAAGTAGCGTTCCACCGGTCCGGTGTGGCCATCCATATTTCCCACAGCATACATTTGGGCATAAAACTCCAGATTCCGTTCCGCGCTAAGCTGGTCATATAACCCTGGCGCTTCAGTCAAGATTCCCACACTGCGGCGGATATCCTGATCCTGACGCCCAACCTGATAGCCGTTGACCCAGGCATGCCCAGCACTTGGCCCAATCAATGCCCCTAACATACGTATGGTGGTGGTTTTCCCAGCCCCATTTGGACCCAATAAACCGAAGATCTCTCCAGCCTGCACCGAGAACGATAACTTGTCGACGGCCTGCACCTGGCCAAAGAATTTCGATAAACCTTCTACTACGATCATTTTTGAATTATCCATAAAAGGCACCTACGAAATGTATCGACTGTCTTCAAGATTTTCTTCTGAAATAACAGGTTGCGCAGACTCTACTTCTGGCGTGGGAGGCACAAATGGGCTTTGATCTTGCTCCCCCTGATCATCTCGCAACAAGAACACAATAACGATACTCATAACCCCAAAGAAAAGCACGATTCCCTCGGTGGCATAAACTCCCCATAATTGAAGAGAAATCAATGCCGCAGCGTTTATGGCGGTATGCCAGGCAATCGCTGCCCCAACCCACACAAGATTCTTTCGAGTAAAGGCCTGCAATACAAGCACAGAAGCGGATAGATGAAAACACAGCGCGCCGACTCGCTCCACCGCACCCATCAGGGCCATATGCCATGGCAGAGACAAATACGTTTCAAGTTGGGATTGAGCTAATTGGATCTGCTCCGGAGGCAGGATCGTCGTCAAATCTGTATCACGCAAAACCAAGGCCTGGATCAGCGCATAAAGGGCCAGGGCGCCAAAGAGAATAGCTTCGATGCCACCATGTCCAGCCCCAACCATCACTGCAGATTTCCAGTTTCTCTCACCTTTCAACCAGAAGCGATAAGCCAGGTAGCGAGCAGTCTCTTCGAATATACCTGCTGACAATCCGTATAACACAAGCAAAATAACCAGCCTGATTCCACCTTCAGCACTGGACAAACCTAATCGTTCAACACCGGGAGATAGCACCCATTGATTGAAGGGAATATGAAAAACCTGGGAAGCGACAAATACTACTGCGCCAATGCCAAAGAGTTTCCACTCCACTCGTAAGCGCCTCGCTAAGAAAATACCCAATCCCAGGGGCATGGCAATCATAAGAAATGCGTTCAATGCACGAACAAAAATATCCATAGGGTTTCCATTTATTTCTGACAAATGTTTCACGTGAAACACGATTCCAATAATTTTTGAGAATAATGTTACACGTGAAACAATCGCCTAATCATATGCACGTAAGTGAGCACTCGCATAGCATTACACGAGTGCTCAAAACTTGACAGTACTAACAGTCTATCAGAAATCAGCGTGACCGGGCAACTGCAACTACAGCAGCCACCGCAATCAACACGACCAGAACAGCTATTACGGGAACTACTCCAGCGATAGGAAAACTACCCCCACCTTGATATGCAAACAAGCCAAAAACAAAGACTCCCAGCAGTAGCAAACCAACCGATATTGATATCCCTGTGCGTGTTAGTGAAGTGCCGTAATTCGCACGATAGGGATCAACTCCATTGGGCAGCATATGATCGCGCTTGCGAGCCTCAACTGGACGCCGGAAGCGGATGCGGCGATTATCAAACTTCTCCAACATTTCCCAACCGGCTAGTGATTCTTCCTCAACTAGCGCTTCCAAAATTTCGGGCCTTCGAAAAGCCCCCGATTCAGAGCGCACGATCTTGTATTCCCATTTCTCAGAGTTATCATCATTGTACTTGGTCATTTTTTCTTCCTCAGCTTCATCATCAAGTTTACGTTTCTTTGCAGCCGCGGCAGCGGCAATATGCGCACCATGATATGCCATAAGCTTTCCTCATCACTAAAGATACTACCAATCTCGTTGCAACCGGGTTCGCTGCCTACGAACCGATTCGGTCAATGGCCGTTTGGCAACGATTGTTACTTTATTGCTGTTAGTGGGCGTATACACGTTGAACACTTCCCAGCCATCTTCACCCCATGCATTCAATGTGGCCGCAATTTGCTCATCTTTCGCTCCAAAGAACGATCCAATCGTCAGCACCTGGTACTCCCAATTTTTGACTTCATCCATGGGTTGGTTCCTTTCTTATATTCTGGCTCAGCGTGAGTCAGAAGCCCTGAGCCAGAATATTTCTCAACTCTTATCAAGTTTATTCTTTGATCTCAGACGTTTTCGCCAGGGATACCATCCCACTTAGGCCACCAAGATTCATCGTATCAACCGCGCTGCTGGGAACAATGACCATAGCGCCTTTTTCCTTCAGGCCTTCGAAGAGCATATTCATCGCTCGAAGGTGTAAAGCAGTAGGGTTGTCGACGTATGCTTTGGAAGCCTCAGAAAACGAGTCCGCGATTTGCTTCTCGGATTCACCCAAGATCACACGTGCTTGACGTTCACGCTCAGCCTGCGCCTGACGTGACATGGTGTCCTCCAATTCCTGTGGAATGACAATATCGCGGATCTCCACCGACTGCACGGTGACACCCCAGGGCGTAGTGCGCTCATCGATGATCTTCTGCAAGTCTTCGTCCATTTTGGCCCGCCCCACCAGGATGTCAGCCAAATCCATCTGACCGATGACTTCTCGCAGTGCGGTCTGGGCAGCCCAGGCAATCGCCATCTTATAGTCTTCGACTTCCAAGGCGGCCTTCTCAGCATCCCAAACCATCCAGAATAGAACCGCGTCAACATCAACGGGAACCGTATCTTTGGTAAGCGTCTTCTCCGCGCTGAAGGGCGTCACCATCACACGGTGATCGATCCACTCGGGGATAGTATCCACGATAGGAATGATCCAATACAAACCGGGACCGAGTAGGCCGCGGTATTTGCCAAAACGCAGCACTACGGCTTTCTCCCATTGGTCTGCGATCTTCAGAGCGAACATCAGGTACAGGCCAATCAGCGTAAACAACGTGGTAAAAACAACGATCATCCAAGCATTCACGCCTGTCAATCCCATGATCACCGCGCCGACCGTGGCAATCGTGAGGAAGATGACGAACAGTATGCCCGCCACGCCGTTAATACGGGGGGAGTTCGTATCAGTCTTTCGCATTCGTTGGTAGGTTGGATTTTTCATTTTGTGCCTCTCTTTTTATTCTTTATGTTCTGGGGGCGGAGCGCCTCCCTCTTTCCATTGATTGACATAACGTTCAAAAATCTTCTGGACTTCTTCAGCCGAATAATCCAGGCCTGCAGCTTCATTCAAGTAATGTCGGGTCAGCCATTCGATATCCTGTCTGCGCAAACGTTCACCGTTCTCTTCCGAAGTGGGTGGCAAGATATAGGTACCGCGCCCATGTTGGGTGGAGATCAGGCCTTCTTCATCGAGCATACGGTATGCCCGCGCAATCGTGTTGAAATTGACCCGCAGATCAGTCGCCAGTTGCCTCACAGTAGGGAGTTGGTCACCGGGCACTAGATTCCCGGTAGCAATCATATGTTTGACCTGGTCGATGATCTGCACATAAATTGGTATTTTTGATAGCAGATCGATTTCAAATTGCATATGCCCTCCACACGTAATTGTATCTTTATATTATTG
>CAZLNX010000345.1:0-6513 GCA_964560795.1 uncultured Anaerolineales bacterium
CCGATTAGTTCAGCCGTCTCAAAATGGGAAGTTATTTTTGCACGCCTCCTATATAGTCAGCTTCAGCTTGATCATAGATATATTTGGCATCAGTAGCTTGTGATTTAATCGTTTGGAGTGAAACTGGCTGCTCAGAGTAGGTTTCGTTTATCTTTTGAGCAAGAATCTCAGCCCATGCATTAGCAATCAACGCAGCGCGTTCGGATGACTCATCTGCCACCACCAGAAACACTGAATTGTTATTTGTTCCCACATCTAATTGGCTTCGTAGACCTGCAATCGTTCTTTGATCAGCTTCGAGGGATGAGCTTATTTGCGACAATATGGACGCGAGGATCGTTCCATTTGTGGCGGTCGATTCAATCGATGATAAAGTACTCTCATTGATGACGTAGCGTGGATTCTGAACTGTGGTTTGATATTTAGGTTCAAGGCTCAGGTTCGCTTCAGCACTCCAAAGCGTGAGTATTGCGGTAGCTTTATACACTCTGGGTTGCAGCAAACTAATGCAAAACACAGCACTCCCCATAACAAGCCCGATAGCCGCCCACAACCAGAACCAGCGACGTAATACTGCCAGATAATTTCGGATGTCATCCTGTAATGAAATATCGGGGTATTGTTGATTCTCCATATTTATTACTCCTCAGCACAGATTGCTGAAAAAAGTTTTTTTCTATCATTTAAAACTGCTTGTTCTTACCTGAATGCGGGGGGCTAGGAATTCGTCCGAACCCAGGCGTAGATTTGTCGATAGCATTGTGACTATTACTCATGAGTTGAAGAGTAATTCATACCTACTTGAACTACAAACAAAAGTGCCAGAACAATCCACAAAACCCTTTCCCAGAAAACATCCACTGTGGCAGCCACACCTAATGAAAATACGATTCCAGCAATGTGTAGCAGTTTCCGCCAACGGGGTTGGGTCAGTACCTGATATATATTTTTATCATGCGACAATGCTTCCCAACGCACAAAGCTTATCGTCGCCAAAGCCAGGGCTAGGGCGAAGATCCAGAGTGAGTTGGCGAATACGTTGTACCAATCGATCATGCTTCAGTAGGCAGTGTACGACAATCAATCAGCGATGGTGGAATAACACAAATACTGGTGCAATCTGACAATCAATCCCAAAAGCATCCAGAAGAAAAGACCTGGTTTAGATCCTAGCGGGGCTGCATTGGTCAGCCCATAGAGTAAATGCGCCAATAAACCGCCGCCAAATCCTAATATGGTGGCACGCAATAATGCTGGATGAAATAGTGGCAATCGTTGAACGTCAGGCGTGGAATGTCGAGCGTACATCCAGGCATTTACAAGCATCCAGAAAGCGCTGATGTAGATGGCCAGGAAGGCAATCAGCCCAGGAATGCCTAAATCTAACCCGGCTTGTAAGAACTCATTGTGCGCGTGGCCGATGTCCGTATTTGGAGAAATCATAAAGAGCGGATAAAGCACGTGCACCACTTCCTGGAAGGTGTTCATACCCATACCGGTGAAAGGGAAATCCCGCAAGCCATAGATAGCTCGCGACCACAGCTCCAGTCGGGCTTCCAGAGAACTTAAAGAGAAGGCTTTTTCTACAACTAAGTCGCCGCTCAAGGCCCAATCCTGAACCTTGACCAGATCTTTCCTGCCGATCGTAGAGCCCAGAATCATACCCATCAGCACGATGAATCCTACCAGCCCCCAACGCCAGCGTACGGGCAAAACCAGTAAGAGCATCGCAAGGATGGTTACTGCCATACCGATATACGCACTGCGCGACTGGGTCAGGATGAAAACCCCGGAAACAAACATGGTCGAGAGCCAGAGCAGCATCCCAACTCCCCACATCATTATTCTGTCATTGCGAGTGAATGGAATGAGCGAAGCAATCTCATCCCCATCTTGGTTGAGATTGCTTCGCTGCACTCCTTCGCAATGATACCTACCAGCGCTTCTTTCTGTAAATGAAAAACTTAATGAAAATAACAAAGGCAATACCCAGCTTAATGTCCCCGCCACCTGGTTGGGATGGAAAGCGTCTTCATCCCCTGGAAGACCCTGGAGTAGTATGGGGATACGTGATGTAATCGGGTTGAGCAGGGTGAACTTGGTTGAAAACCAGTTGGTGCCAATCAGGCCCAATACAGCAACCGCCACGCCCATCCCCAGGAAGAGCAGGATACTCCACCACAAACCTCTTGACCGTAAATATTCGCGCACGATTGCGAAGAAAACGCCCAACCCCAACACCATCCCGCTGATCCTGGGCAAGCTCAGGAGTAAATCATGCGTCACCCGGGTGCTGACCAGCACCATGATCGCAATGAGCAGGATGGCGCCGTTGAGGGGCGTGATGACTGGATGAGCTTGGGTGGTAAGCTGCGGAGGTGCGCTCTCCCGCTGGTGGTGCTCGGTAAGAAAGCGGGGGAAGACGACCCAACGAAGGAACAATAAACCGGGTACGACCAGCATCGCCAGCGAACGTTTTGGCGTGGGAATTAGCAGCAAAGGGGCAGCCAACAGCAGCCAGAGCCAGTGGAAACGATCAATCCAGCGCAAAAATATCATAGTTGCCATCGGCAAGTTGGGGAATACGTAAGAAGGGTTATAAATATCATAGAAGTAATTGAAACTTTTCAAAGATAGAAAGATCGTGCATCATGGTTGTGCACATAACTCAAAAAAGGAGTTCAACCATGAGCACGATCCCAACAAGTCTAACAGAAAAACAGTTTGATCAGCATATACGGCCATACATTTCGACGGCAAAACGTGGATATGAATGTCAGATTCCATTGTACAAAGTTTTCAACTATATTCTCTATCGATTGCACACAGGATGCCAATGGCATCAACTACCAATTGAGCCAGATGCCAAGGATCCCAGACAAAAAGAAATTAGCCATTATGCGGTTTACTACCATTTTCGCAAGTGGAGTCGAGATGGCAGTCTGGAGAAAGTATGGCAAGGCAGCATAATGATGATTAAAGCCGATTTGAATTTATCTGAACTCAATCTAGACGGCAGTCATGTTATCGCCAAAAAAGGTGGCGAGTCAGTCGCCTATCAAGGTCGCAAGAAAGCCAAAACAACCAATATCTTGCCAATTACCGATGGCCATGGCTTCATCCTTGCTAGCACAAGCCTGATTGCTGGGAACCACAATGATGCTTACAATCTGAAACCACATTTACAAGCCGCATTCAAGTTATTGAAACACCTGGGCCTTGATTTTCAGGGCGCATTCTTCAATGCTGATAAAGCCTTCGATACAAAGGATGCTCGCAAAACTTGCTTCAATCATGGACTTGTCCCCAATATCGATGAAAACAAACGCAATCGCAAGACTGCCAAACGAGGTCGCAAACGTTTCTTCAACCCAGATGTTTACAAACATCGCTTCACCAGCGAACGTTCTTTTGCCTGGATTGATAAATTCAGAGCTCTATTGATAAGGTTCGATCGCAGGGATGCCTATTTCTTAGGTGCTCACTTCATTGCTTTTGCCATGATCAACCTGCGCCATGTCATTCAATCATAAGTTTCAATGAGTTCATAGAGAACGCCGATTGTGCAAAAACGAATTTGAGGAAGTGGGTTTACGAAGACGGATTAGTTTCCTAATGGCGCATTACTGCAAAAACCAATTCACCAGTTACGAGTTCATCACAATAGATAAATTTAGCATTACACTGCGTCCTCTAAATAATGGATATAATCGGAAGCAGTTTTTTTTCTTGTATATTTTTCAATAATATAGCTACGGCCATTGTTGCCAAGATGCTCTAGTAGCTCAGGAGTATGATAAAGATCACGGATCGCATTAGCCAAATCTTCGGGATTCTCAGGTTCGACAAAAATACCTGACTGGGCTGCATCCATGATCTCTCTGGCTTGGCCATCCACACCCAGTATTATGGGACAGCCGCACGACATAAACTCTAGCATTTTCGAAGGGATCACCGTTTTGAAAACTGCTTTATTTCGCAACAGCACCAAACAGATTGCAGAATCGCATATTAGTCGTGGAATTTTCTGACGAGGCTGTTGTGGGATGATCTTCACATTGGTTAGGTTCTTCCTTGAAACCATTTCATGCAGCGAATCATAATCAGCACCAGCGCCAATTAGATGAAAATAAATATCTTGGAAATCAGATCTTAGTAGATCAGCGACTTCGATAACTGTTTCCAACCCCTGTGCCCAACCAAAATTGCCGATATAAGAGACAATGAATTTTCTGGGTTGACCTTCTTCATCTTCACCTAGATGTTGCTCAATGCCCGGTTTGAAAAAGTCAGTTTCGACACCATTGGTAACAATGAATATCTTCTCAGAGCTAACATCCCAATTTTTAATCAATTCATCTTTAAAGGCCGGCGTTACGACCACGATATGATCGCTTACTTTGTATAGGAAAACCGTCAACCCATTTACTAAACGGATAAACGTCGATTCATCTTGGCCTTTCCCGGAGGCTATGATCGATTCTGGCCATAAATCACGGATCTCAATAATAAAGGGAACTCGCTTGATTATCGATATCCACCAGCCGCTCAGGCCAACTGTAGTGGGAGGTGAACTGCTTATGACGACATCGGGAGACTTAAGAAAACTTCCTGTCAGGCTAGCCGATAGGCAGAATGACAGGTAACCTAACACCCTTCCGATCGTCGTTCGGTTTGAAAGTGTGGTCAACCAGGTACGCACCACCTGGTAGCCATCAACATTTTCACGATACACTAAGCGCCGTAACTTGCAGCGGTATTTGAAAGGCACAGCTCCGGAAGGATAATTTGGAAATCCAGTCAATATGGTCACCTGGTGCCCTGCCAAGGCCCAATGTCGGGCCAATTCAGATGCCCGGGCTGCCAGGGCGCCAATTTCAGGTGGAAAATATTGGCAAATTAAAAGGATTTTCATACGTTGAAATTACTTTACTGTTATGGAAATAATGGACTAAGAAAGATAACAAGTTTGAGTTTGCTGCACTCAAGTTTCAAAATGCTACAAATAATTTTTTCAGTCTTAACCTAATAATAGAAAAACTTGAACACCCATTTGTATATTTTGGCCACATTCTTGTTCAATGGTTTGGCTTGATAGTTTTCCCAGCGCTGCATATATTGCCTGAAGACATCTTTGCTAGTCAAGCGATACAAAACCTGCAATTGAACGATATGCAGGCGATGATAAAAGGAACTGGCGATCATCTTCAAATACGTCCCAGACTGCTCATATAAAGACCAGAAGCCAATATCAAAGTATTGCAGGTTGTCCGCTATGGTTCTAATTGCATCGTCAAAAAGACTCCTTACATGAGAATCCCCCGTGGTAAGATAAAAATCGTAGATTCCCCAAGTTGCCCAAATGAACCCATTAAGTACATGGGTGGGCAGCAGAGGCGATACGATATACTCTTCGAACCAAATATAACCCACCTGGTCGATAAATGCCACGCCTCCTTCGTCCAGGGTAATCACAAATGGTTCATATGCCCGCCGGGCTACTTCCAGATATCTATCTTCTCCTGTTTCAAGATGCGCTCGTGCCAGCAGCGAAAGACCTTGTCCTTGCGCTAAAGCCGAATACCAGGGAGCTTTTAGCAGCCTCCGGTATTCCCAATCGAAATGATGGTTCCATACCCAAAGTCCAGCCGGGTTTTGTTCCAGATTCTCAACTAACCAATCAGCAGTTAACAGAAATTTCTGGCGGCGTTCATCCTCGCTAAACTGGCAAAAAAGATTATAGTTGCCCAACCCAAACTGGGCGATGGCGATTGGGTTGTACTGTAGACCAATCGCAGCATGATAATCCAGCATTGGGATGCCAGCATCATCTACCTGGCCGGGATAATCAGCCTTGCCGGCGAGGGACATGTAGTACTCCCCCAATTCATCCACCTTCATATTCGGATTGACTTCCGGACCACTATGCCAAAACGTCAGGTGACTTTTCGTCGGCAGAAAATATGTAGCAAAAATACGTTTGTAGTAATTGAAGCGTGAGAGGGGCATAATTAATTTGTATCAATGAAATTAAAGGAGGGACACGGTCGCCAACCCGTATATCGATTACACCTTCCCCAACCGCGATCACTCTGCTGGCACGGGAAAACCCAAAGTTGAAAGTTATCCGGGTGGTTCATCACCGTATGAAAAGTAGTTGGCAATCCTTGGGGCTGGATTTTGGGAATAACATGGCATACTTAATCAGGGCACTGGTGGGCCTTTACCCATCAAGCTAGCTTGAGCCAAATTTCCCATCAAGCGCCAAATGCCTGCGCTGACTAATGACTTTTTAATGAAACTTACATCCCACCAGTCGGTGTGCGGGAGATGGAACATCGGCAATAACTAATTCACCACTGCGGTAGTTTAAGATGATTTGCTTTAAAAAGAATTTCTCTTATAATTCCCGTTTTCGCATTGCACAAACAATCACGCTGCGAAGATTTTGAAATATTGAACGGCGTTGGTGCATGAAGCCTAGACAAAACAGGGCTTGAGCGAGTAACCTTG
>CAZLNX010000346.1:0-6487 GCA_964560795.1 uncultured Anaerolineales bacterium
GTCTACGAGGCGATCTATAAGGTGATCAGTTTGGCCCAGGCCATCGCCCGTGTCTGGCGGTTGCGGCAAAGCCGGCCTGTCAAGGTGATTTCCCTGATCTATGAAGGCAATCTGGAAAGTTATGCCTGGCCGGTGATCGCCCTAAAGATCAGTTGGGCAAAGAGCGTGTATGGCAATTTCGTCCAGTCCGATCTGGGGAATGCCGGCATGGATGAAAATCTGGATCTGTTGAGTGCTTTGAAGGATGCGATTACAACGCATAAAACCACTGATATCCAGGTTCCGGAACTCACCTTAGCCGGGATCGATCGCCAGTGGGTGATCCCACCTGAGCTCGAAGTCGAGCGGGTAATCCCTGACAACCGGGAAAGCGATGTGGCCATCACGATGGATGAGTGGCTGCGACAAAACGTTCCTACCGGCAAGCTAGAACGCCGTTCGCGCCGGCGACAAAGCGTGCCGGAAGCGCAGTTGGTGTTGTTTTAGCAAAACTGAGAGCCCCTGAGTTGTGTATCAGGGGCTTTTTTGCATTTAAGGGGGTAACCAACTCATCTGGAGCTACCTCCTTAACTACCCCCTCACATTTGGATTGAACCTCAATTGATGTTTTGTGCGAATGGATTCCATTGGGAAATGTATATGATCCAAAGGTTGAACACTGTTGCCGTGAATAAAGGATGTTTTTATCTGGTAGGATATAGTGAAAAGGATTTCTTTTAACAAAAATGCCTTTTGAAGAACCATTCGTGATTCAGTGATCGTATAAAATAGGCTTGTAACATATGCTAACCGAGGGAAAAATCATAGTAATTCTTGATTCAGGGGCGGCTGCTAAGACTGATTTGTTTTTGTCAATCAGCGGACAAATGAGGATGGAAGGATGCCACATACGACCGTCAGATAATAGGATTTCTATTCAGTTGTGTTCAAAGCACGCGCTATTTCCTAGCCATCTCAATGTACGCGAAATCATGAATTTAGGCGCGGCACTTCATGGCTTATATGACTGGGAGCGAATAGAACGGTTGCTGGAAACTGGTGGTTTGATGGGAGTTTCTGAAAAGCAGCTTATGTATTATCTGCCTCGTTTCGAAACACGTGTCCTGAGTCTTTTATGGTCTATATTGCCCGATCCAGATTTGATATTAATTGACGATCTGGCGGATGGGTTGAGCTTGCCCGCCAGGCGTGAACTTTGGCAGCTCATTCTGTATGAGCAAAAACGTCGCCCGCGCATTATACTCTACCTTACTCAGGATCTGGAAGCTGCCCGTGTCCTAGGGGATGAAATCTGGTTTTTGGAGGGTGCAAATCTTTTTCGCCGCTGGGTTGGCGCTGAAATCCCGGCGGTTTTTCAGACGTTGAAGGGCTATGCCTTCATTATGAAAACCGACCCGGCAGCTCAGAGATTGTTTGCCTTAGTGAAATCAGCTTCTTGGGTCAAGGACTGCGCTATTCGCAAAGGAAATTATGTTGAGGTCGTCGTTACCGATGCCGATAAAATCGTCGATCTGACCCTCATGGCGGGTTTTGGATTACAGGCGGTCCAAAGTTTGCCTCTGGGAGTCGAACGGTTTTCTAACATTTTTTGTGGATCTCAAGTGTCATCTGAATTGATCCGTTTTCCCGGGGGGACAATAAGCACTTGGAAACCATGTTCCAACCTAAATATTAGACAGTTGACCGCGGCTATTACTCAGCTAGGATTTTCGGAATGGCGTCAGCATTTTCGAACCTTTTGGAAAATTGGAAATATTGTCTTATCATCTATCTGGCTGATGGCAATTATTCAAATCGCCATTATGTTGATTCCGGATCGAAATGGAGATTTTCATTACTGGGCGCCAATTCTGTTATTGTCATCATCCATGATGGCATTAGGAATTGGTACACAATCCATTAGTCGGTTGACGGCAACGGCTGAGACGGCAACTCTCTTTCAGAAAGCGCATCCTAGAAGTCGAGAGCGTCCGTTCAGTACACTTCTAGCCTACGATTTGACCGCTACTGGACGGCGTGGGTTGCTAGCCGGAATGTTGTTTGGGCAATATCTGATTCTGATGACACATTCGTGGCCTTTGTTGCTTTTCTTAGTGCTGGTTGGGTTTGTACCCTCCTTACTGGCAACAGGTTTTCTCTATTGGACCGTGACTTCACTATCTGCAATGGCTTTGGCAGTGATTCTGGGCTCCTGCCTCAAACGCCCGGGGGTAGGCCGCTGGTTGGGATGGGTATTATGGCTGCCTCTGAGCCTGGGTAGTTTGGTTTTTCCCGATAGGTTAGAACCATACAGTTGGTTGTGGCCTTTTGTTGGATTTACAAAGGTATTTAGAATGTCAGGCGATTCTAGATTGGCCGTGATGCCTCTCGGATTAGCCATTTTGGGAACTTTGGTATTGTGGGTAATTGCGCAGGCAGTTTTTTCTGCGTATCCTGCCATTTGGAGGGCCAGTAATCCAAAATGAGTGCAAAAAGCTTACAAGTGGTATTACTGTTTAAACAACAGGTCGCGAATAGCAGCTCGGCGGAAAGTTATCATATTGAAGTTGTGCGCGCGCCGGGAAGAGGCTGGGGAGGACCGTTTATCCCATTAGGCATTGATGAAAACCAGATTCTGGACCTGCGCCGCCTATATCGCGGCTATATCGAGCGCCAACAGACCGTATCTGTAGGCAATATCGGTGACCGCGATCTGGAACCATTGCGGGTTGTGGGACGACAGTTGTTCGATATCCTACCCGAGTCGATCCAGGCCCGTATACACCATGCCCAATCAATAGCTCGGGAGAAAGGTGTAGGGCTGGAGATTGTGCTGGCTTTCGATAACTCGGCGAAGCCTTTGTTGAGTCTTCCTTGGGAGTTGCTATTTGACCCCGAAGGGCGCTATTTTTACGCATTGCAGGGTGGGGGGATTTCCCGTCAATTTCATCTACCCATGACACCCCGCAGAGCCCCAACTGCTCCCTCCCGGAAGTGCCTGGGGTTGTGGGCTGAACCTGACGGTGTCGAAAGTCTGGCTATCAGGCGAGGTTATTATCCTTCTCCGGAGCACGCTGAAGGTTTTACCTGGATAACCGGGCGGGATAGCATGGGTCAGTTGAGACGGTCTTTGGATGCTGAGAAGTATGATTGTCTGCACATCGTCGCCCATGGATGCCTGGGTTCGTCATGGCAGGATTTCGAGTTAGCCCTGGTCGATGAGGTAGGTCGGCCCGATTGGGTAAGCCCGGATCAATTGGTGGTGTTGCTTTCGGATCATTCCTGGTTTGAACTGGTCTACCTGGACGTGTGTGCCAGCGCAGACTCAGACTCGCGGGATGAAAGAGAATACTCTTCTCTGGATTATTCCTGGAGCAACCTGGCTAGCGATCTCCTGGGTCATGGCATATCGGTCGTGGTAGCCATGCAGGATTCAATTTCGCAGAACGCTGCCGGTCTAGCAGCGCGAACTTTCTACACTGAAAGAGCACAGGGTGTGTTGCCGTCGCAGGCTATGGCACGTTCTCGCCGGGAGGTGCGCTTGCAGTTGGATGACCCTATCCATTGGAGCGTCCCCGCACTCTATCAGCAAACTAGACCACCAGAAGAAGGTAATATTTTCATCCAACTGGCAGATTTGATCGTGGATCTCATTCCGATGGTTCTGAAGCCGGGCTTGTTTTCCATACTGTCAGCCGTGATTCTGTCCATCCAACTGGCGAGATATCTGGCTCGCACGCCCCTCCAGGCGGTGGAAAACTGGTTGGATGTCGGTTTGCCAGTTGTGGCCAGCGTATTACTGGTATTGCTAGGGGCTCTGAGTATGTGGGGCGGCTATCCGCGTCTGCGTGAGCTGTACAAAACGGATTGGCGCGAATGGCTGAGGATCTTGTTGCGGAAATATTCAGCTGCTTCGATTTTTGGATTTATGTGGTGGTTGGTGATTTGGGTTGTCTGGCTACTTTTAGACTGGTTTAAACCAGTAGATGTTATGGATGTGTCAGCGCGGATAGGAATATGGAGTTTGTTCTTGTTAGGTATTTTCGCAGCCGGTTTCGTGGGCGCACGCCAGTCGATCCGCCAGAGCATCTTGTTCTTACATGAAAGGGGTATGAAAGCGACCTGGAGTGATTGGCTGCTTTTTCTGGTGACGCCCTTCTTCCCGGTTGGGCTTGCCTGGATCTTTATCTCAAGTTGGGGATATTTGATTTCGGACCTGGGGGCATTTTTGGTCGTACTCGCCCTGACAGTCCTTTTCATCTGGCTGACCGGGCGAAGAAGCGACCAGCCCTAGCCATCATTCAGGATCGAAAACGGACAATGGCTTGGGGAATAGCAGCAATCGGAACCGGCTCTAAGACAGCAGTTCCAGATTCATCGCTTTGGGATGAGAGCGTTTGTCCATCATAGGATAACTCGATAATGCGTCCGGCCGCATCGACCAGCCCAGGCCGGTCTATCTGCACGTAGATTTTGCAGGCTACCGGCGAGATTCGCTCTGCCCATGCGCTGACTTGAAACGGCAATCCGTGTCCGCTCTGCAACTGCATCAGAGGCCACTCGCCCTCCACCACGTCGAGCTCTCCCAGGATAGCTTTGCGATATTGTGGTCCCAGGCTGAGGAACAAATTTTGCCAGTCATCTGTGATCTGCTGTTTTACCCGGATTGATCGGCCCCACAGTGAGTTAGCAACCCTCTCTAAGTAGATCGAAAGAGCACCGAGATTCTGTTGAATGCCCTGGACGATGGCAGTCGTCAGAGATGTCGCATCGCTTATCGAAGGGTCAGTTTCTATGACCAGGGTGGTCAGCCTGTCGAAGTCAATGTCTGTCTGGGATGAGGGGAGATTGATAAACAGTGTGGGCAGTTTCGAGGTCAGAGAACGGACGAATTCAGCTAATTTTGGAAATTGGGGAATTAGCTTCTCAAGATCTCGTAGGATAAGGGCAGCATAGGTCTCTACGGGTTGTACTGCGGAGGCGGCTGCATCCATGCCGTCTACAGCCAGGAGCATTAACTCGACCAGTTCGCTGTAGGCTTGTGCGCATTGCACACAACTTTCGATATGCTTTACCTGGGATGGGTACCGTGCCTCGATGTCCTCACCGGTTACTTCAGCATTCGCCAATTCAGCAAACACCTCATCATCTAAATGATCTCCCAATGGGCTGGTCAAGGCTTTGTATAATGCAGACAATCCACGGTCGCTCATTCGTTATCCTCACCAAAAAGGGCTAAACCAGTCAGATGGGCCAGTTCTTCATATTCCTGTAAACAAAGCGGGCAGATGTCCAGGTGGTAGGCGATATTTGGATAGAGCTCGTCTACCGGTTGCCCGGCAAATTCATCGCTCACAAAGAGATAGAGTTCTGCCTGGCAGCGTCGGCAGAATGGAGATTCCAAGCCTGTCTCGAGTGGCTCACGCAACTGTTGGGTCAGTAGGCTGAGGGGAGAAAGTGAGTCACTCATCCGTCGAATTTCCATTTATTTTCTCAAGTATCTCTAGTAGAGTCTGGTATTCATCGGGCGGTAGATTGCGCAATTTCTGTACTGCACGGGCTTTGAGGAGGCGAACTTCATGAGGCTGTTTCCCCATTAACTGGGCGATTTCCCGCGGTGTCAATCCATCCAAGAAATGCGCCTCCGCGACCTTTTGTTGTAGGTTAGTGGGCAAGTGAGCTTTAAAGAGAGCTCGGATTCGATTTCTAATTTCGTCGTCGATCACATCTTTTTCCGTAACCCTCGGTTTTATGCCGGGAGGTCTTTTTTTCTCTTCCCAAGAATACTGATCATCGTCTATTTCCAATTCCTCCAAGTATAACTCATCTCCGCCGCCGCGCTTGACGGCCGTATCCCGGCGGTTCAGGTCGATATTCTTCCTTTTCAGCATCTGGAGAATGAAAGCCCAAAAAGCGCGCGGCGCTTTCAGGGGTGTTTTTTCCAACTTCTCGTGCAAACTGATCAGTACCTCCTGGATGAGCCGGTCGCTATCCATTGGTGTGGGCGATAAATAGCGCACTTGCTTCTCCACCCACTGTAACAATTCAGACCAGGCTTGCTCGTGCACATCATTTAGGTGTTGACAACAGGCCTCATGCAAGATCACGGCATAGCGCTGCAATACCTGATTTCGGATCTCTTTAACGGTCACCTGGGATGATTCTTGATCAGCCAAATTCCCCCAGATCTGGTCTGTCAGGTCTATGGGATCGATAAGCCGCCATCCCTGTCCCTGCATGTATTGCATGACGATGCTGGCGCATTTTTCTTTATCGATGCTAGGTGTTTCGGTAAGCACAGAATGATTTCCGTTCACGATACGTTTTTCGGCGACCTTGCGTCTTTTGTTGATGAGAGTGGCCGCTCATTTATCAAACCAAAAGACATAAGGAGACTGATCGATGAACCGAAAAACTTTATCCCGCATACTAGTGCTCAGCCTGGTTGTGGCTTTGCTGGCTACAGTTGTTGTTGGTGTTGCCATGGCCGCGGAGCAGCAAGTTTTCG
>CAZLNX010000347.1:0-6448 GCA_964560795.1 uncultured Anaerolineales bacterium
GGGCAGGGATACACACAATCTTACGTTTCAGATACTTCAAACTTTATTATAATTGAAAAGAATCATCAGCTTAGGGGCATCAAAGACCGAGTTCTACTGGATAAACTCGAACCCCCAACCCACTGATTCGAAGCTCCGGGCAGAAATGTCCACCCCGTGTATGTGGGTCTATCATATCCATGTAGTCCAAGATATGGGGGTAAAATCGTCTAATTTTTCCATCTTGTCCAGGAATTCCAGGCTATTGGCAACAGATTGGCAGCAAATAAGATAATTGAAAGGTGACTTGGAGCTCTTTACCTGTAAGGCAAAAAAAGGGATGACAAAAAATCAAATCGTTTTGTCCACAATCTTTCAGGCTGATACCATGAAAACATTCTCAAATAAAAAAACACTCTGCTACACTACTAACATCGACAAGTGCCAGGTTATGAAGAGAGGATGTTCCGATGTATCAGCATTTTTTGGGAGTAGACCTACATCGCCGACGCAGTTATGTGGTCTTGATGGACGCAGGAGGAAAGGTTATTGATAATCGGCGTATGCCGAACGATGCAATGCCGGATTACATAGCTCAATTGCCTGAAAGCACATTTGCCGTTTTGGAGGCAACCGATAACTGGAGCTACATGTACGATGTGCTCGAGGAAGGCACAGAAAAGGTCGTGTTGGCACACCCCAAGCAGGTCAAAGCCATTGCGGCCGCAAGAGTAAAGACCGATAAGATTGACGCTACCATCTTAGCCCATTTGGCCCGGGCAGATCTACTACCCACGGCGTATGCTCCGCCGGTTGAAATTCGTGAGTTGCGCGACCTGGTTCGTCATCGTTCCAAGCTTGTCCGTGAGCGGACACGTCACAAAAACCGTATCCATACAATCCTGTCTAGGTACAATTTGCACTCACCTTGTACGGATCTGTTTGGCAAGAAAGGCCGTGCCTTCCTGGAAAAGATCAAAAACAAGTTGTCCACCACCCACCAACTGATGCTGGACAACTACCTAAGCTTGATCGACACCCTCAACGAACGTATCAAATCTGTCAATAAAGTCATTCAATCTCGAGTCAAGTATGATCTGCTCACAAAAATATTGACCAGTATGCCAGGCGTCGGTATCTATTCAGCTGCGATTATCATGGCTGAGATTGGAGAGATTAGTCGTTTCCTCGGACCTAAGCAATTATGCAGTTTTGCGGGCCTGGTACCTTCTACTCGAAGTAGCGATACTCATGTACGACACGGTCGAATTACCAAAGAAGGTTCGCCGTGGTTGCGCTGGATCATGGTCAGTGCTGCGAAGCGTGCGCCTTGTGCCAGTCCTCGGCTTGCTCACTTCCACAAGCGCATCCTGAAACGACATGGCAAGAAGACAGCACGGGTAGCATTGGCGCGCCAGATGTTGAGCATCATTTACTACATATTGCTTCGTAATACCCCTTACCAGGAACGCCAACAGGGTTGATCGGGTTAGCCCGCTTTTTCAACTGATCCGTACGAGATCCACAGGCTGATTGGGCAACCCGACTCCGACTGTTATCATGTGCCGCTTGGCGAGCACGGATAGATGTTTGACCGTTGGTCCTTTGAGACCCTATAACCGGATGAATATCACCCTATCGGATGTTTATGGATCACTTTATTGAGATTCTCCCTTGACGAATGTTTTCATAGATGTTGAAAAAGTGGTTTTGAAATATTGATATAATCCATTAGGGTGAAGGTTTACCGGATAAGCTCCAGTATTTCATATTAAAACCGGAATTGGTTTTGATAAAATTCTTATGAGAGACATAATCCAAATCTTATAACTAAATTGATTTGGATAAATGTATTTGTTTGATTTCGCGCATAAAGATGTTTGGTTTTTAACCCATTAGGCGAACACATTATGAACAAGGGCCGCTGCATGGAAAAGATGAATAGATTCGATTTACTAGGTCTCTTTTATTTCCGCTCCGATGTGCCATTCGTGTTGGTAGGATATTCTCATGAATGCAGGTAATCCGACAGAAGAAAGTCACCGCGCGCGCTCAAGTTTCGTTCGGAGGATTGTGCAGTGTTCCAGCAGCTCCGCTGTCGCATCCTCCGTATTCGCGAAAAAGATTCCGAAGAGGATTGTGCAGTTTTGGGACGATCTAGACCGAATACCTAGAGATGTAGGCGAGTGCATCGAAACATGGAGGAAGACAGAGGTGCAGGGCATTGAGAGACTCCTTTTCGACAAGCACCATGCAAGAGAATTTATTCGTCGAAGACTGGGCCCACGGCACAAACAAGCATACGATAAATGCTATCACCCGGCAATGCAGTCAGACTACTTCCGACTCTGCTATATCCTAGTTGAGGGTGGTTGCTACATAGATGCTGATGATGTGTACGATGGGGCTCAGATCAAACACCTCTTCGGCGATGGTCGGCTAAAGATTCAACCTCTGTGTTATGACATGGCGACGAATATGATGGTGCCACCATCACTTTTTACTAAGCCAGGTGCAAACGCTGCGAGCTGGATCTTCTACTTTAACAACAATCCGCTAATTGCTGGCAGAGGACACCCTTTGATAGATCGCGCACTCGCTCAAGCCACCCTATCCCTAGAGAAAGATGATAAGAACGGCTTGCCAGAAATCCAATCGACGACTGGCCCAGGGAATCTTACCAAATCGATATTTGACGTTGAAACAGAGAACGGCGCGATCGAACATACCCTTCTTGTCCTCCGCGATTGGGAAAACATTGCTAGAAACATATGGGATCTTAGCTATCGGAACGACCCAAGAAACTGGAGGCTTTCGAACTGTCAATGTTATCAAGAATGATATGTCAAGAATATATCGAGGGGGATGAGTGAATCTCGCATCTCCCTGGAACGCACCTTCGAAGTATTTATTTCGTATCGCGATTAATTGTCGTAGGTTGCTACCAAAGAAAAAATCTCAAACATTCGGGCTCATGAATACAAAAGAGCGGCCGAGGATAGAGCACATTTACGTCATCAATCTGGATCGCCAAGCAACTCGTTGGGCCGAGATGGAACAGGAGCTAAGACACATTTTGGATTGGTCTGGAACAGAACTTTGGAATCTTGCTGAGCGGCATGCTGCTGTCGATGCCAATCACTTCTTACAAGAACCGCAAAAAGATGCAGACATCGATCCAATTTATACACTCGGAGATCAACTTTTTGTAGAACCCCAACCGCTAGTTCTCCCCACTAAGCTAGAACTCAACTCTCCGATCCAAATGAGTCGACCTGAGATTGCAGTTGCTCTCTCCCACATAAACGTTTGGCGAGAGGTCGCGGCGAGTAACTATGAGTACGTGCTCGTCCTTGAAGACGATGTGTGGTTTCGATCTGGGTTTACCATACATCTGGATCAGGCGTGGGATGAAATCGAGGCCGAAGGCAACAGGAAGAACAATTTCGACATTCTCTATTTATCCTACGAGGAGGTGAAGTACGGCACTCCGAAGACCTTCCTTTCAAGAAATGTGTTTCGACCAGTACGCGGACTCTGGCACCTGTCCGGATACGTTATTTCGCGCGAAGGCGCCGAGAAGCTCCTTCGCCTCCTTCCCTGTCGAGGACCTGTAGATCTATGGATCAATCATCAGTTCGAGGTTCTGGATGTGCGCGCGACAAGACGGTCTATCATCAGCCAGCGACACGATGTTAGCTCTACTAACTCATATTCAATACTTCCCATGCTAACGAAAATTGGAACAATCACCAGTGAGGGTGCATCTTTGTTTCACGTTCGCCCAAGTGAGCGGCCTGTTTTTGCATTTGGGACGAAATGCTCTGGTCTATCATCGCTTGCTATGGCCCTGTCCATGCTCGGATACAGGTGCTGCAGTGATTTCCAAGCACTCCCAGATCTTGAACACGAAATGCTTCTTGCGGGAAGAGGTGATCGAGTCTTTGACGCATATGTGAACATAAGGTCTTTGGCAGGGGAAGCCCGTGTTCTTAGAGAGCGTTACCCACAGGCAAAATTCATATTCACCACTAGCAAGACTGGAATTACAGATCACAGTGCTTTGAAAATTCTAGATGATCTTAATGGTGCCGATATTGCTGTTCTTCAGTTAGAGGCATCCAATAAATGGCAGGTCGTATGCGAACATCTCGGTTGCGCACCGCCAGCTTGTTCCTTCCCTGAGTTAGCTGACCTTGGACAAAGACAACTCCTATGCGGAACAACTGAAGCGGATGCAGTCCTGAGATGCAAGATCCCTAAACGTGATAAGTCGCCATGGATTGTTGAGCCACGTAAGTGGTGGCAAGGCATTCATTCCACCCCCACACGCAGGGGATCATCATCGATAGCTGCAACTCCCGTTCAAGTCAGCGACTGTTTAAATTTTCTCGACACAAAACGTTGGCTTCTACGTGAAGATACCTTCACGGACAACCTAGCGCTATTTCGTCCTTCAAACATCGATGTAAGTAATGGAACTGGGGCTGTGCTCAGTATTAGGAGGGAATCTCTAGGTGTTCGAGAATATAGCGCCGCAGCGTTAACTAGTCGCGACCGATACTTATTCGGAAGGTTTGAGGCAACAATTAAGCCATCGAACGTACCCGGTGTGGTTACAGGTTTTTTTCTCCACCGCGATTCACCGAGGCAGGAAATTGATATCGAAATCGCGGGAAATCGAACAGATCGTCTCTTGATCAACGTCTTTTATAATCCTGGTGGAGAGGGCGCGAAGTTTGACTATGGATATCGAGGGGCAGCAAGCTATATCGAACTTGGGTTTGACGCATCAGAGTCCGACCATCTATTCGCAATAGAATGGGAGCCGTGCGAGATTCGTTGGCTTGTTGACAATCATCTAGTTCACAGGCGCGTTGAATGGGAACCCACGCCGATTCCCCACCTCCCAATGGCCCTACATGTAAACGTATGGCCATCTCGCTCCAAAGAACTTGCTGGTCGGCTGAATAACCGCCGGCTTCCAGCAACCACATTTATTAGGTCGATAGCGCTGGAGGCGAATCGACACCGGAGGTCTCTATCATATGAATATTCTCGCCTATAATCCCGGCCATGACGGTGCGATCGCCTACCTGAAGAATGCTCATTTGCTGTTTTCTATTGAGGCTGAGAAGAACTCGAACTACCGATATTCGCCTATATCCAGTCATGACGTTTTCAACGTTCTTAGCGAACTTGAAGAAATTCCCGACGTTATTTGTACCGGCGGTTGGCGGTTAAGCGAAGAGCACTTGATTGGCTCGCATACTCATGTCGGATACCGTGGTGTGATGAAGAGCGATGTCAAAGTAGACAAACAACGCCTCTTGGGAAGGTCAGTCGACTATTTTTCGTCTTCTCATGAGCGCTCCCACTTGCTTTGCGCTTTCGGCATGTCAAGTTTACCGAAAGGCACTCCATGTTATGCGTTAATATGGGAAGGAGAGATTGGCGCTTTCTACGAGATTGATTCTGAGCTAAATATAATACTTCTTTCGGATGTCCTGAGTGCGCCAGGGCATCGCTATGCCTCTATCTACGGCTTGGCCGACCCAACCTTTCCGAAGAATGCCCCCTTTTCTCGCTTCTCAGATGCAGGGAAGCTCATGGCCTTGGCTTCATTTTCAAATCGAAGTACGCCTTCAGCAGAAGAGAAAAAGCTTATAGATTTCCTTATTGGTTCCCAGCATGTTCAACTAAATTTGTATGAAGATATTGATCATTCGCGATATCATAACATGGGGGTGGATGATCCAGAATTTCGCAACTTTGCAGGTATTTTTAGCGACAAGATCTTTGATATTTTTTATCAGTTCGCGAAAGCAAACATGAAGAAAAGAATGCCGCTAATCATTGCAGGTGGATGTGGGTTGAATTGCGACTGGAATACTAAGTGGAAGCAATCAGGCCTTTTTACTGAGGTCTTCGTGCCTCCTGTTGCAAACGATTCCGGTTCTGCGATCGGTACTGCAATAGACGCCCAATTCCACTATACTGGAAACCCAAAAATTGAATGGAACATCTATTCAGGTCTCGGTTTCGATACGACCGGATCTTTCGATATGGCGCTTTATGATCTTTTCGAAGCTGATAATGAAATGATTGCCGACATGCTAGCCAATGACCTCATTTTGGGGTGGGTAAGTGGAAAATATGAAATCGGTCCGCGAGCCTTAGGCAATCGTTCAATTCTTGCCGCACCATTCAAAGAAAGCACTAGAACACGGTTGAATGAGATCAAGCAGCGAGAGCAATTCCGTCCGATTGCTCCTGTTTGTTTGGAAGAAGAGGCTATGCGGTGGTTTGGGTGCGACCATGCGAGTCCGTATATGCTTTATACTTACACAGCGAGGACGGATGCACTAGCAGCTGTTACTCATGTAAATAAGACTGCCCGCATTCAGACGGTGACGCATGCGAGCAACAGCTATTTATACAATTTGCTCATCGCGTTCAAGGCGCGTAC
>CAZLNX010000348.1:0-6434 GCA_964560795.1 uncultured Anaerolineales bacterium
GCAGGCTCCTCAATCATCCTAATTC
Organism: uncultured Anaerolineales bacterium; assembly: GCA_964560795.1. Taxonomy (GTDB): domain Bacteria; phylum Chloroflexota; class Anaerolineae; order Anaerolineales; family UBA11858; genus NIOZ-UU35. Next base: position 26 of record CAZLNX010000348.1, read on the forward strand.
TCACAAATCCTATTCGCGATTAGTATACCGCGGGACATCTCTTCCATGGGGCGATAGATGGAGCGTTCTTCTAAGCCAAGGCGAGTCAAGATTTCGACCACCTGCTTCTTGGTCTCAGCGCCAGCCATACCGTACAGGCGCGCCCCATACATCAAGTTTTCCATGGGGGAGAGCTTCTTGAAGAAGCTTGCCTCAACCGAGACCCGGTTGATCAGGCGCTGCACATCCAAGGGATGGCTAACAACATCATGCCCGAAAACTCGGATATCGCCGCCATCGGGTAACAGCAAGGTGGCCATCAGGCGGATCAGCGTTGACTTGCCGGAGCCATTGGGCCCCAAGACCCCGAAGATCTCACCTTCCTTGACATCGAAAGATACATTGTTTACAGCGATGACTTCATTTGTCTTGCGACTATCATTGCCATTCAACTTGCCGTTTCCGTTGCTGTTTTTCTCCAGGCCGAGAGCGCGTTTCCACAAGGGCACCCCTGGCTTGCCGAATTTCTTGTATACATCGTTGACTGTTATTGCTTGCGACATCTTCTTTTCCTTGTAGTTGGTAGTATTGATAAAACAAAAGGCCACGAGGCTTGCACTTTTGTGCACCCGTGGCCTATGGATTGCGCGATTATGCGCGAGATATAAAAAGCCACGGGGCTTCGACGTGCTCCCGTGGCTTGGAAAATTTAGGTTAGGCTAAATTTCTCAGTCAGTAGGCGCACTCCGAGTCAGCAAAACATCTCCACCGGTATCGGCGGAGCGGCGGACTTTAACAAGCATTGCGTTGTAGTTCTGCATCTAAGTGCGCTCTCCTTTCAAAAATTTTTAGCGGGTGCGAGTCTAATCGCTTTCGCGAAGCGTGTCAAGGTTAATGGGAGATTAATATCCGAATTTGGTCGCTGAACATCGATTTTTTCGATGCAAAGAACGTGTAACCCATACGAGGGTGTGCTAAAATCAAGAAGATTTATCCTGGAGGTACATATGGCTGTGATGACTGATATTCGCCCCTCCCCCATAGCTGGCCAGTGGTATCCTGGCAGCAAAAGTCGCTTGCGTTCTAGCATAGATGGCTATGTAGATGCTGCTGAACTTCCCGAGTCCGAAGGTGAAGTTATCGCTGTCGTTGCGCCTCACGCAGGTCATGTTTACTCAGGACCGGTGGCCGGTCATGCTTTTGCGGCTGTGCGCGGGTTGCGCCCGGAGATTGTGGCCGTGGTCTCACCAATGCACCAGCCTTATCCCCAATCTCTGTTTACTTCGGGGCATGAAGCGTATAAAACGCCATTGGGAACCCTGCCGATCGACAAAGAAGCTGTTCAAGCGGTTGATGGAGCATTGAAGTCTGAATTAGGCATAGGCCTATTTCCTGTGCGCAACGACGGCGAGCATTCGCTGGAAATTGAGTTACCCTTCCTACAGCAAACATTGGCGGCAGAGTTTGGACTTTTACCTATAATGGTGCGCGAACAGACCAAAGAGATCACGCATGCCCTGGGGAAAGCCTTGGCCCAACCGTTGGCTGAGCGGGACTACCTCTTAGTGGCCAGCACGGATTTATCCCATTTCTACCCCCAAGAGATGGCCAAAGAATTGGACGGGAAGATGCTTGATTTGCTTGAAGCCTTTGACCCTGAGGGATTCCTACAGGCCGAAGAAGAAAGAACAGGCTTTGCCTGTGGTCGCGGCGCCGTTGCAGCAGTGCTGTGGGCAGCCAAAGAATTGGGGGCGGACAAAGTTAAAATAGTCAATTATGCTACGTCTGGCGACATCAGCGGAGATTATTCTCGAGTTGTCGGTTATGGCGCGGCTGTAATCTATCGATCAAATAAATAGAGAAGAAAAATGGAAAATATTGGAATAGACTTATTAAGACTACTTGCAGTTCTTGTACTCGTATTGGCCAACGGATTTTTCGTGGCAGCAGAATTTGCCCTGGTGAGTGTCCGCCGAACGCGCATTGCTGAACTTGTTGCTAAAGGAAACCAGGCTGCAAAATGGGCTCAAAAAGCCCTGGAAAACCCAGATCAGGTAATTGCTGCGACTCAATTAGGTATCACCCTGGCCAGTTTGGGTTTGGGTTGGGTTGGAGAGCCAGCTCTATCACATTTATTAGAACCACTAATTCAGCTATTCCCTGGAGAAATACAGAGTGAAGTCTCTCACAGCATCTCTGCGGGCTTGGCATTTGCAATTATCACATTCCTTCACGTTGTGGTAGGCGAATTGGCTCCTAAATCCATCGCCCTGCAGAACCCTGAAGATACATCCTTGTGGGTTGCACGCCCAACATTGTGGACTGAATGGATTTTCAAACCATTCATTTGGGCGCTGAATGGGACTGGCAACTGGCTACTGAAGCTGTTTGGCGTCGAGCCAGCCGCAGGGCATGAGTTAGTTCACTCAGTAGAAGAGTTAAAAATGATCGTTTCTGCCAGCGCGGAAGTTGGTGTGGTGAAAGACGAAGAACGCGAAATGCTCCATGCTGTATTCGATTTTGGCGAATTATTGGTTCGCCAGGTGATGATCCCCCGCACAGAGATTTTGGGCTTCGAAGCGGATATGAATTTAGATCAAAGCATCGAAGTTGCAACCCATTCCACTTTTACCAAATTCCCGGTCTATGATGACAACCTCGATGACATCCTTGGAGTGGTCCATATCAAAGACCTATTACGTGCTGAACATGATCCTGAGAGGAAGAGTTGCCTAGCCCGTGATCTGATCCGTGAAGCGTATTTTGTGCCGGAGAACGTTCCTGTGCGCCGGGTGTTGAAAGAATTCCGTGACCGGCGGCAGCATATTGCCATTGTCATGGATGAATTCGGCGGCACCGCGGGCCTGGTCACCCTGGAAGACCTAATGGAAGAGATCGTTGGCGAGGTCAGCGACCCCTTTGACATCGCTCAGCCCGAGATCCAGAAGCACCCCGATGGCTCGGTAACCCTAGATGGTTTGGCACTGATCGAAGAGGTAAACGATGCGTTAGGGCTCAACTTTGTTGAGCCCCACTACGATACCATCGCCGGGTTTATTCTGGGGAAGCTTGGGCGTATTCCCGAGGTAGGTGAGGCAATCGAGATTGATGGTCTCTCTTTCCAAATTGAGTCCATGGACGGCATGCGCATCGAAAAGATCTCCCTTAGCCGATCAGATACCCAAGAAAAATAACCGAAGATGCGGTTGGGCAACGACCGCAATTTAATAGCATTAGAATGACCACTTTCGTAGAAATCGTCGTGAATGTCCCCCATGTTTCGGGGGTCTTTCATTATCACTTGCCTTCAGAATTCGAGGGACAAGTTGATTTTGGGAGCCTGGTTACAGTTCCCTTTGGGCGACAAACCGTACAGGGGGTTGTGCTGGATAAAGTGGACGACCCATCTGTTCCACAGACGAAAGAAGTCATCTCTCTCTTGGATCCTAAGCCAGTAGTTACCCCCGCTCAAGTGCAGTTGGCACAGTATATATCTGAACAATCCCTGACTCCAATTGCATCTTGCCTATCGCTGATGCTGCCTCCGGGGTTGGGGCAGATGGCTGATACGCTCTACCAGCTGACGGAGGCCGGTGAACAGTGGTCAGTGGAGAGTGCTCAGTGGGTAGAAGAACTAACCGATGCTCAAACACGGTTTCTAGATTTATTACAAAAACGCGGCTCATTACGCGGGCGGCAGATCGAGCGTGCCCTGCCTCGCAAACGCTGGCGAGAGACGGCTCGAGCGCTACAGCGGCGCGGATTGGTCACATCAGAATCTGTGTTACAGAAGCCAACGGTGCGTGCCAAAACCGTCCGTGATGCTCGACTGGCTTGCTCATCGGAAGAGATTGAAACCCGCTTGGGGGAATTAGGCAGGAAGGGAGGCGCGGCATTCGAACGACGCTATGCATTGCTGGGCTATCTGATGGATCAGTCCGAGCCTATAAGTGTTTTCCGTCTTTATGAGGAAACTGGCACTAACGCAGCCGATGTCAAGAAGCTGGCCGAGAAGGGTTTCATCACAATCGAAGAACGCGAAATCTGGCGCGACCCTTTAGATGAGATCGATTTCTTGCCTGCCCTACCCCCTGAACTAACCCAGGCACAGACCGAGGTTTGGGAACAGATCAGGGGTGGGGTCCAGCGATCATCTTCGGGGGAGTCGGTTCGGCCTTTTCTATTATTTGGTGTCACCGGGTCTGGAAAAACAGAAATCTATTTCCACGCTGCAGATGCCGTCCTTGAATTAGGCAAGCAGGTGATCATCATGGTTCCTGAGATCGCCCTGACACCCCAAACCGTGCGACGCTTCATGTCTCGTTTCCCCGGTCGGGTTGGATTGATCCACTCGCAGCTTTCTCCTGGGGAGCGTTATGATACCTGGCGTCGAGCGCGTTCGGGGGAGTTAACTGTGATCGTCGGGCCCCGCAGTGCCTTGTTTACGCCCTTCTCCGATTTAGGGTTGATTGTGATCGATGAGTGTCATGATGACTCGTATTACCAGTCTGAACCGGCCCCAAGCTACCATGTTCGAGACGTGGCTGCCGCATACGCCCGTCAGGTTGGTGGGGTCTGCCTGATGGGTTCGGCTACGCCCGATGTGGTCAGTACCCATCGCGCTGCCCAGGGTCAGTGGACTGCCTTGAGTTTGCCCGACCGTATCCTGGCTCATAAAGAGGCTGTGCGCTTGCAGATTGAGAAAATTAAGACTTCGGAAGTCTCCCAAGACTTCCGAAGTCTTGGAACATTTTATAAGCCTCTAGAAAAAGATGCCCAGACTATAGAGTTGCCGCCTGTGCAGGTGGTAGATATGCGCGAGGAGCTGAAGGCTGGCAACCGCTCGATCTTTAGCCGGACATTGCACGGCGCGCTCAGCGATGTTTTGGAGAGCGGCCAACAAGCCATTCTCTTCCTCAACCGGCGCGGTACAGCCACGTATGTTTTCTGCCGCGAATGTGGTCATTCGCTGAAATGTCCGCGCTGTGATACGCCTCTGACCTATCACATGCAAATGATTAGTCGTGCACATGCATTGCATTGTCATCGCTGCGGATACCAGCGCAATATGCCGGAGAAATGCCCGCAGTGCAACGGGACAAAAATACGCCAGTACGGCACCGGGACGGAGAAAGTTGAATCTGAAGTACGCAAGTTGTTCCCGGGCGTTCGTCCAATCCGGTGGGATTGGAGCACCACACGCAAAAAAGGCGCGCATGATGCCATTCTTCAGCAGTTTGCCAATCATGAGGCGGATGTGCTGATTGGCACGCAGATGCTGGCCAAGGGATTGGATTTACCCTTAGTCACGCTGGTTGGTGCGGTGCTAGCAGATGTGGGCCTAAATCTGCCAGATTATCGCTCCAGCGAGCGCGTCTTCCAGGTGCTCACACAGGTCGCAGGTCGGGCTGGACGCAGTCCCTTGGGGGGGCAGGTGATCTTGCAGACCTTTGAGCCGGATCATTATGTCCTTCAGGCTGCCGCGGGACATAGTTATAAAGAGTTCTACCTTCAAGAGCTGGGATATCGACGAGAATTAGGGTATCCGCCATTTTCACAACTCGTTCGGTTAGAGTTCCGGGGGCAAGATTCTGCCGAGGTAGAAGAATCAGCCCAAAACATCGTCCAGCAGGTCCAGGCCTGGATTGCTGAATCTGATAATCCTTCAACAGAAATTATTGGCCCGCTGCCATGCTTTTTCGCCCGAGTCAGCGGAATCTATCGCTGGCAGATCATCTTGCGTGGTCCTGATCCAGTGGCTGTGTTGAAAGGCCGGTCGCTTAAAAATTGTCGAATTGAAGTAAACCCTACATCTTTGCTATAATTGGCGGACATAATATTCTGAAAGAGATGCCTAATGCAAATGCGCCATGAATTTCTAAATTGGGGTGAAGTCGATAAATTGATCGACCATCTTATTCCGCAATTCGAAATGGAATTTGACGGGATGGTGATGATCACGCGCGGGGGTATCATACCGGGGGGAATGTTGGCTGAAGCTTTGGGGATTACGCACGTCCTAACCGCTGCAGTTGCTTTTCCTTCTGAAATGGAACAGGCGCAATCGAAGTTGTATGCCTGGCCGGAATTCATCCAATTTCCCAGTGATGAGATGTTGGAAGCCCGCAGTATTTTAGTGGTTGATGATGTATGGGGTTCTGGCCGGACAATTACTACGGTACGCAACCGTGTTGGAGCCGCTGGCGCGGCACCCTATACCTGTGTACTGCATTTCAACCCCTATCGCAATCTTTTTGGCTCTGCCAGACCTGATTTTTTCGCTGCCACCACGGATGCCCGTATTGTGTATCCTTGGGAGATTGACCGGGGGACGGATGGTATTTTACGATCACCGATTGGTGAAGGGTAATCTTTCGTAACGGCGTTGGTGCATGAAGCCTAGACAAAACAGGGCTTGAGCGAGTAACCT
>CAZLNX010000349.1:0-6427 GCA_964560795.1 uncultured Anaerolineales bacterium
GGTGTGAATGCTATTGGATATCTGGCATACGGGGTGACGCGAGACGATCAATGACTGCGTGTATTTACCTAGTAAATACATTATGGTATCCTTCTGCGTAGGAGGCATGACCATGAAAAACCAACTCAAAGACCAACTCACCTACACAGACCTGGGCGGTCGCCGTCATTTGCGCCGCTACGTCCTCGCCACGCTGATCATCGCTACGCTCATTCTTGCCGTCATTGCTTATGGTTTCTGGGTACAAACCCAGGAACGGGCGCAGTTCTCCGGTGCATCTTTACCCCTATCGAATATTCAGGAAACCCAAACGACAACAGCCATGCCGGTGAACGAGGAAAGACAAACCCTAACCCTCACACCGAATCCTCCAACAGCCACGCCATTGCCCCCTTCCCCCACAGTACCAGCAGAGGCATGCTCAACAAGCCCTGACGAGTGGACCCTTATTGAAATCGATCCAGGTGCCCATCTCAAGCGTATCGAACCAGCCTGCGTTTACGATGGACTGGCCCGGACGGTAGCCTGGAGTTTATTGGCCCACATGGGTTATACCGAGGCAGCAGCAGCTGAGATGATGGTTTTTGCGAGAATCCCCAACTGGATACTCACCGTCGATGACAGAGCAACGGTGATCAAAGGAATGTCAGATACGGGAGAGCCAGTGGATATTGAATTGGATTATCGCCCGTTCCATCCTAACTACCGTAACTGGGATATCCAGGATACTTCACCGATTTCACAGATGTTGGTCTATGCTTTATACAGTTGCTATCGTACACAAACTGTCAACGGAGATCAGGTTGAAGATTGGGGAATGGAATATCCAGTTGTCTGTATTTTATCGATGGATTGGGGCCCCAGCTGGGGAGTAAACCAGTTGGATGATCATTACTACACTGGCAGCCATGGGTGGGCGCGCAGGTTTGTCCATATTGGTTACGATAACGATGGTGGACAATGGATGTACATGGGTTGGAACGCTGAAAGAACGATAGAGGAAAGTCAAGGTGAATACAATGGCACCGAAGAAGGGGCTCAACCAAGTCCCCATTCCTTGGCTGTGCTACATGGCGTTGATCTTTGGGATACGATATGGCTAGAAGAGACCTATGGTCACACGATGTATCCATTACCAGATGGATGGCAATCATTTACTGATGATGCAGAGATTGAATTCTTTGTAAATGCCTTTGAAACCTATTACGAAGAATTTCTTCTTGAAAGAGATCCATGAAATCACAGACAATTCTGATTGTGCAGGGGCTTTCGATAGTCCTCTCGTTTGTGTTATTCTGCCCCCCTGTCCATGCTCAAGAAGGCGTCCCTAGTGGTCCAGATGTTACTGGTGGGAATGGCACATTTACAGCAAGCATCGGTGGCGGCACAGGTGGCGGTGGTGAAAGCAATACCACCGTCACCACTACTACTTCGGGTGGGGGTGACGGCAATCTGCACAGCCTTTTTTCGGACGCTGTTTACCTGATCCCGCCGGAGTTCTACCGGTTGACTTACACCAATCCGCTTACCGGTGAAGTGTATGATTCGATGTGCATCCGCAAGGGGCCAGAGACGGTATGTGTCCCCTACGAAAGCGGCTCTTCTTCGAGTGAACATCCCTGTGAAACATTTACGATGTCAGGCGGTGGTGTGTCCTGTGCGAACACCGAGTGGCACATCGACACCAGGGCTAGCTTTCCAGATACCTACCTCGACTTGCGCCCTTATCCCGCCACGTTGGTACGTTGGCCGACCGCAGCCCGCTGTGGAGGGCAACCTTCGAACTCCGGATCAGGAACCTACCCTTATGTTGCTTATGGCGGGGGCAGCCCGGGCAACCCCCAACCTGGCGATTGGCGAAATCTTGTACTGACTCTCACATTGAATCCTGCCGGGCCAATGTTTTTCTCGATGCCCCATATCGGCACCTTACTCTTGGAACCGGTAGGGCCTGGCGGCAGCCCGGAGATCTTTCATTGGGAAGTTCCCTCGCATCCGGCCGCTGGCGGTGGGCCGCTGGCAGGGTCGGTTGGCTTGAGCGAGCTTCCCGCCGATATGCCGCTTTTCGCCGGGGAAGCAAAATCTCCCTACCGCTTATTTTGGCGCTTCACGTATGATGAGGCCGTGGCGATCACAGAATGTGTATCCGGGCCCGGGGCCGACGGAGGTTACGATTGCGATGGCGGAACGGGGCATACGGTGATTGTAGGGATCGAATGGGTCGGCAGGAGTATGGGGGGCGAAATCCAACCGGAGGATGTTCCGGGAGTACCTGAATCGCTGAAAGCTGATCTCAACCACGACGGGGACCCCGACGCCTTTTGGAACCGCAATGTTGTCCTTCGCCGCATGGACGACGGCAATGGCATCAGCGGCTCTTGGGCGGCTTCCTATAACTTCGGCGGCGGGGTCGTTTATTGGGGTGTGCGCGAAGGGCAGGGACAGATAGGTTGGCCGGGGGACCGGTGATGATTCTATATTTCCTGGTGCTGCTTGAATCATCTGGTCTGGCCTGGTACGACTTCCGCCACCAGCGAATCCCCAACCTGATCACATTGTTCCTTTTGCTGGCTGGATGGATCCTACATTTCCCGGGCTCGATAGAAACCTGGCTCGGTTGTATCCTATTGTTCGTTGCCTGGCATGTTGGTTGGTTGGGGGGTGGAGATGCTAAATTATGGATGGCGATGCTCTGGTTCGTGCCTCTCCTTCAAGCAGGGTTATCGGTATCCCTGATGTTCATCTCGTTTCTGGTGACTGCGGGGCTCCAATTGGCATGGCGCAAGGTCAAGGGTGAACAAGTGACGGGTATCCAAAGTCCAGGTGCCTGGCGGGTGATCCCTTTTGCGGTATGGTTGCTGGTGATGAGTATATTCGAGAGTGGGACTGCCGTATTCTCTCACTGAGAAAGAAAGGCAAGTTCTGCAACAGGCAGACATATATCCATACTGGCTAGCCCATGTATACAGATCTCTTCCGTGCATTACGAAACCCCCAAAACCCGCGCAGCCACCCCATCCTGGCCGCGTTGCTGTATGCCTTTTGCCCTGCGGCAGCGCGCTGGTGGATTGCAGGAGCTGATCCCGTCATTCCCTTCAATCCTGTCTGGCAGGCGCTAGAGGACCTGTCCGGCATTGACAAGACCCTCAAGGGTGCCCTCGAAGGATATGGTTTCGGCGGGTTGATCGAGGATGTCAAAGCCTATATCGCCAAGATCACGGCTTATCGCAAATGCCACCCCGAGGTAGTAGCCCCAGAGCGATTACCGCTTTTTACCGGGGGCAAGATCGAATTATCCAAACGGCATCTTTTTCATACGGCGATTCAGAAGCTGGATGGCAACTGGGAGAACTTCTTTGCCTATATCCGCACCTGGGCTTTCATCGTCGGGGACTGGGAAGCCGAGATGCGCTTCTTCACGCCAGCTGCCCTCGAATTACAGGAATTAAGCCTGATCGTTTCCGGTGTGCGGCGCAGTATCACTTTCCCCGCCTGGGTGTGGGTAGCCAAGGTTGGTCGTGCCAATCGCATCGTGGCCGGGTTGATGGTCAGCCATGGGCAGCGCGATCCATTGCGCTTTCTCCTGGCGCAGCAATCCAGCCCGCAAGGAGATCAGCCCTGGTCTTCACCCTTAGAGGTGTGGGCTGTTGACCCATTACTAGGCAGTGCAGAGCCTTTTGGCAGTGTACTGGAAGCTGTGCATCTGGCGAAGACCATCGAGCGACTTGCGCATCTAGCCAAGAACGGTCCCCATCCCCCGCTTGTAGCGCTGAACCAATCACGGAAATGTACACAATGTGGTTACCAGGCACAATGCTACCAAAACAAGCATATCAATCAACTGGCTTTGAACTTCTAGGTAGGAGAGAGTGGGAACGATCCTTTAGGTGATCAAACTCTTCTCGACAGGGTTTGTGAGGATGGTGGTTGATTTCCCCTTCCCGAAGTGTGCTAAAGTATCACCGATGTACCACCGATCAATCGTAATATTCATCACACTGCTTTCACTTACCAGCCTGGCTGTTGGTGTAACTCCAGCGCGGGGGGATCAAGTGTCAGCACCAAATTTGCCAATTCAATCTGATCGACAGTCTGGTATGCTTGATCTCAATCCCCCTGGTCCAGTTTCAGACGAAGGAGATGATGGTGGTGGTGATGAAGGTGGCAGTGAAGATGAGGGGGGCGGTGGTTTTATCTCCAACATCATCCAGTATGTGATTCATAAGATCGTCTTCCCGGCTGATACGTTGTATGATGCTCTCACAGAAGTACTCAACAAGGCTGCTGAAAAAGAAGCCGAGAGTTTAAGCGACAAGACAGCCAGTTGGGCAGGCGTGATCGGCCAGGTCATCCAGGCTCCAAGTCAGGGATTCTACAACGCCGCGTCGCGATCAGGTATGCCCACAGCCGCCGCGTTAGCGCCGGCCTTATTCTTGCTGCGCCTGGCGATGTATCATTGGAACAGCCTGCTTGGCAATGACGACAATGTGTTGCAAGTATTTGGAGATTGGGTCACTGCGGGGGCTCTGGCTGTCGCTTCTGGCCCTTTCCTGGATCTGCTGACGGAATTATCCTGGTGGATCGCGGGGAAGGCATTAGGAGAGACGGCTAATTTGGCCAGAGCGTTTGTACTCACCATGAGCGTCCCGTCGGCCGTCGCAGGATCACTCAAAGCGACCTTCTTTTCCGGTTTCATCGTCGTGGGTATGGCCATCATGGGATTGCTGGCAGTAGCTGGGATGATGTTTGCCTTTGCATCCGCCAATGCAACCATGTATGTCATGGCAATCACCGCCCCTGCCATCTCAGTAGCTAGCGTTATCCCGCAAATGCGCTGGCTGCGTTCGCTGTGGCTCAAAGCCATCGCCATAATTGCCTTATTGCCCATCGTCGCTGGGGGCATCTTCAAAGCAGGAATCATGGCCGGCAATCCATTCAACGCCGGGGGAGGATTGCTATCGGTGCTGATCCGCTTGATGTGGTTGACCGGCGCAGTTGGCTTTATGATCTCCCTGGCCGGGATCCTCGGCAAGTTCACTCTCTCTGCTAGTGTGGGCGCGTTTGAGAAGATGGTAGGTGCAACGAAAGCAGTCGTTCAAACAGCTGCGTTAGCTGCTGCGGGGGCAGGCGTTGCAGGTGCAGTTGGAGGCGCTGGTGCCGCGACAGGTGGTGCAGCTGCGAGTAGTAGCGGAAATACCGGCAGTGCTCTCGCAAGTGCTGGAGCAGGAATTGGTGGGGATAGTATCAGCAGTGCAGGAGAATTGGGGGCTGCTTTACAGCATTACCAGAATGCTCAGGGACTCACTGGACAAGCGCAAATGTATGATAGGCTGGGGTTAAATAGGTTGTCCCGTGAAGCACGAAGCAGTGCACAAATGGAGACTATATCTGCCCGCCAGTCAGAGTTGCGATCACGCATGCATGATGTTGTAGGTCATTCTCCCATATCAGGTAAGCGTGGGAACTCCGATGATATGAAGGACGCGGAAGACTTAGGTTTCGATCAGGTTGTGCTATCGCGGGTGGTATCAGACGAAGGCTTCGAGGGTAGCATTGGCCAGTTCACCCAAAACTATAGGGCATTGGACCAACTGGCTCAGGCTTCTGGTTTCACGCTGGGGGCGATAACACCGAAATATCCCGCTGAGGTTGGGCGCATGGCACAGGTCTACCAACAATATTTCTCGGATTTCGAGAACTCTGCCAATCCCTTGAGAGATATCGCCCAGCGTGCGGGGGCTGATGATCTTGCTGAACTATTTCAGAACTGATCCGTGTTATTTATAGCAGCAAATTATTTGGATGTGAGTAAGATTACCAAGATGATGATCGCCAAACATAACTTCTTTTGGAATGCAACTGTGGTAGTGCCGCCATCAATAGATGTAGTCGTGGAATTGCTTTTGATTATCGCTTTGGTGCTATTCAGCATTGCGGACCTAAAATACAGAGTTGTCCCTGGTATCCAGGTGTTCTTTTTTGGAGCTGTCTTGCTATCTGTTTTTTCCAACCCTCTGGGTGTGGCGGCAATCGTGCTGGTGGTTGCCTGGGGAAGTAGGTCATTGTACCCGCACTTGATATGGCCAACGTTACTCAACCCGGTAGCCTGGCCTGTTTTACTGACTGGTTATGGTGTTCGCCATGGCGTTATTGGCAAAGCCGATTTATTGGCAATTGGAGGAATCGCCTGTATCTTCCCCTGGCAAGCTGTTGTGTTTTCTATGTTGGGTATTGAGGCATGGCGTAGATGGTGGGTTCGGCATCATAATGGTCCGATTCCTGCGTTACCTGGGATGCTGCTGGGGCTGATGTTGTATTTATCAACAAAGGTGTTACTCTTATTGGGTTTGTAGACATAGTCTTTTCGATGTTCATGTATGTCTATCCGAGTTTAGATCGCGAGTTCTAATCCCGTCGGGACCGCCTG
>CAZLNX010000350.1:0-6420 GCA_964560795.1 uncultured Anaerolineales bacterium
TGTTTGTTTTTCGTTAGCCCTTTATTTGATTTTCATGGCTTGGTAGTTACATTTTTTCTTTCCTTTCATCTTCAATCCTCGGAGCAATCAAATAAGCATCAAGTAACTATAAACTACCCCCCCCAAATGTTTGTCAGCCGACCGCCAGTTCATGTAAGTAAGTCACAACTATTTTTATTGTAAAGACATTACAGCAAAAATCAATCCATCTCCAGGGCTATTTGAATCCATAGCACCCCTTCATGATGACGATCAAATTTGTCAAATGGTGGTTAGGGGAGACACCCCAATTTCAAGTTGTCGTAGGCCTGGTTATGTGCAATCAAATAGGAATTGATCAAAGCCACCCGCGGACTAGCCATCGACAACCTAACCCTCCACCAACTTTGTGTGAAAGCTGGGTCTTTGTTCGGCTTTGGATGTCGAAAAACGGGCCATCTTTCCCCCAGATGGCCCGTTGCTAGCACGAAGTTTATCAGTAAATTAAGGTCAGTAAGAGATCTTACTGGGCCTGAGCATACAGCTCGAGCTTATCGTAAATGGCTTGCGCTGCGCCAAGGATGTATTCGGGGGTCACATCAACATCCAGGCCGCGTCCCATCACCCACACCAAAACATTGCGATACACGAATGCTACATCGTAACGCAGCGTGGTCAACTGCGAGGCCGGGTCGTATTTCTGAGATTGATAGAACAGGCACTCATCGCCTAGATCGCAGCCACCGTCTACCCATTCGGGTTCTCCATCCTGATAAGCCGGATACCACTCCGGGCTAATGGCCAGTTTTGCACCGTCATTAGTCTCGAAGAGTTGGATTGAATTTTCAAAATACGCAGGCGCAAAGGCATCCTTTCTCTCACGCTCCAATTGGATCTTCCAACCATGTACGCGCCCCGTGGCAAGAACATACTTTTTAGCCTGAAGTTCACCAATCTCATTGATCAGGGTCATCGTAGTTTGACTGCTCTCCCCTCCAGGGGGTAGACGATAGTCATCAGGCAGATCTTCATCGCGTAAAACGAATGAACTTAACTCGGCTTCCATAATTGAGGAATCAAAGTTGACTTGATGATCTGCGCTATCTTGGATTTCGGAGCTATCCTGGGTATCAGCACTATCCTGAGTATCAGCGCTCTCTTGGGGAGCAGAGCCATTCATTGACTCGTCCAGGACGATTTCATCACCTTTCGAGATCCCATAACAAGCTGCTGAGCTGATCGCAAGCATAACGAGCACACTAAATATTACTTTTGATTTTTTCACGGCATTTTTCCTCTACATTTGACTTTATCTAAATCGGAGTTTCAAATTTCATCCTACACCGCATAGAGAGGAAAGCGAATAGCAAAAAAGTACCTATCAGGCTAATCTTACAGAATTGCAAGGCATAGTCGACTACAAAAGACTCCTCACGGATGACTATACGCAAGTGCGATATTCGTTATTTAGATCTCTTCTAGGCATTCTAGTGGAACCCAGCCGGCCTGTCCTGCTTGATCGGCCTGTTCGGCCAGTTCGGCGCCTTTTATGCACCAAGCCCAACCGCTTTCGATCTCCCCCACATCCAAGATTTCCCCAATATGCACGCTCAACTCCGTCGACTCGTATTCCCGTAAGGCAATGCAAGTATCACCATGGCGCGCCACAAAGCCCTCCGGAACCCACCTGCTTACCCCTTCTGAGTTCGTACACCAAACCCAACCATCCCACTCGCTATCCCTATCCCCAATGGTCAACTTTTCCCCTTTGACCATTCGCCATATCACAGTGTAATCCGAATTGTATGCCTTAATGACCTGGTATCTTTTATCTGACTTAATTCGCATTCCCACTCCTAAGGCGTGTTACTCAATCGTTCCGCTTTATAAAATCCCTGCTGAGGGGAATCTTCCAATTCAGGAACACTGTCAGCCAACCCAAATTGCCAGACAACTTCCCCCTCAGGGGTAACCTCGATGATCTTTCTCGCTGCAGTGACGAGCACATTACCATTGGGCAGCAGATTGCAGTCGCGCACAGGATAATTGGACCGGTCCGTAACCGTGTAATACTCCTTGACGATCTCCTTGGTCTGACGATCGATTTCGATCACTGCATGCGCCCGACGGGTTTGCGAGACGACCAAGATATTACGGTTCTCAAGCACCAGGGGATCATGGGGTGAAAATGCCACACCTTCGATCGTATCAACAACTTCCCCTTCCGGATCAACTTCGACAATCATATCGAAATTGCGGATGCTGATCAATGTATTGCCATTCTCAAGGCGTGTGACGGCGTTGGTGTGCCCCCATCCTTGGTGATCGATTTCATTGTACGGCGCGTAATCAAAATGATCCCTGATAAACCAGG
Source organism: uncultured Anaerolineales bacterium (assembly GCA_964560795.1). Taxonomy (GTDB): domain Bacteria; phylum Chloroflexota; class Anaerolineae; order Anaerolineales; family UBA11858; genus NIOZ-UU35. The sequence continues at coordinate 2,354 of CAZLNX010000350.1, forward strand.
ACCAAACTATATTGCCATCCACATCAATTTCCTTCACCGCAGGGTCAGATTTCTCATCGCGCGCACCGAATACAAATAATGTGTTGCCGTTGGGCAAACGATCCGCGTCATGGCTAACTTTGCGATCTTCGTATGACCAGATGGTATTCCCTTCACGATCAACTTCATATAACCCACTACGGGTCAGGGAGAAAAGGATATTGCCATTGGAGAGAAGTTCTGCTTCGAATCCTACCGCTCGCTCGCCCCACTCCTCTGGCAGTTGGTATTCCCAAACAATCTCCCCCACCATATTGACTTCGATCAGCCGCGCTACACCAGTATGCTTATCAGTTAGCAAAGTTGTGCCAGACCAAGCCTTTTCTGGATCATAGATATCGACAACCAACTCTTCATCTACTGTACCCCTTGGCATGTCTTTAGGGATGTCAATAATTTCAGAATCAGCTGGTTCTTCAGGTGCAGTCGTTGGTGTTTCTGTGGCAATAATGACAGGTTTTAGTGCTTGTTCTTCAACAAGCGATTCTTCCATGGGCGTCACAGCAACGGGCACCATACCCGACACCAACGAACAGGATATAACCAATGAAGCTGCGATGACTAAAAGAACAAGGTTATGCTTCATCGAAAGAAGCCTCGAAAGCCTCATGTGTATTTTTCATATCCTCGAGGTTTACTGATGCAACAGCGCTCAGCCTGAGTAAAGGCCCCGCCATTGTAGGAAACTTCTCTAATTGACTCGTTCGCACTGTGAGCACTTCTTTATACGTCTGGTATTTCTCAATGAAAGCCAAAAAGTTCTCGATTTGATCCTTCGACAGAGCAGAGGCTATCTTTTCGGCATCCCAATCGATATCGAAACTTAGCAGGTGTGATGCCCGCAACAATACTCTTTCTACATCATCCGCTGCCTCGTCAGGCAAAAGCTCTTGTTGGGATTGAAACTCGACCACATGCTTATCTTTGGCATTGGAAACCAGCGCGGCAAACGAACCTGCCAGGATAAACAGATAGCGGAGTTTGATCCTCAGGCTGCGAATAATCGCCAGCCGTTGACGCCGCCTGAGAAAATAGCTATCCGCAGCAGAATAAATTGTGTAAATTGAGATTACTAGACCGAGAATTAATGCTGCGTTCTCAAGAAGAATTGCCCACATACAATCCTCGCTATTCCTGATCTTGCTTCTTGCCAAAGCCAAACATCAAACCTAATCCAACCAGAATGAGTATGATTGGGAAAGACATATTAATCAATCCCCAGTCCAACCCCAGCAGGGCAACTATTCCTGTCCAGGCAATCACGGCAGCCAGCGCCAAGTTGATCATCACCAGAACAACAGAATGACTCCCCATCAATAGAAGCAGCGCCGTGACCAGGCCGCCAAACGCGGGAATCAAAATGTAGACACCCCACCAATTCTGAACATCGACAAAGGGCAGATTTTCGATGATCCCAAACTCAAAGCCCAAAAATCTCAAACCCAGAAGCACAGCTGAGAGACCGAAGAAGATCCCCCATGGGCGATGGCTTAGTAATGCTTCGGGGGCTTCATCGTCTTCCGGGCGCGGGAAGGGCAAACCACTGACCAGCATCCCAAAGCCACCCAAGATGACGAATATGGGCCAATAGTCCCCCCAATCTAGATCGAACAAGAAGATCAGTGCGACCGCTAGGGGGAATAATCCCCCATAGAATGTCGACCAAACGGCGACGTTGAAGCGGCCCGCCTTTCGCCAAATACCATATGCTGAGCCGAAGGCGCTAAATGCTGGGATCAGGATGAACAAAGCCCACCAGTTATGGAATGAAAAATCGCCAAACTGCTGTGCCAGAAAGATAAAGCCCAAGAGGATCAGTACCAGGCCAAACCATGGGAATTCAGTTTTTGATTCTTCAGATTGAGTGTTTTGCATTTCTTCGTTCATTTTTTTCTCCTTTATAACGCAGAGATTTGCACTATCGTTATGAATCGCCCTCTGCTGCCAGTCGTATTCGAATAGCCTGCCCACCGCCGGGAGCTAGCTTCAGTTGCAATGTTGAATCTTGATCAACAGTTTCCCGCCGAATCTCATAGCTGTGCGGGTTGGACTCCCAATCAGCGTCAGGGCCATCGGCGTAGACTTCGGCGACGTACTGCACATCGGGGTCCAGGAAGGACAGATCGATCTCTAAGGTGCGAGCATGCTCATCGGTAATTGCCCCAATAAACCAATCATCACTGTGTCGGTCTTGGCGGGCGATAGTAATATACTCACCGATCTCGCCGTTGAGCACGATGGTATCTTGCCAATCCACGGTCAGATCGACGATGAACTGGAAGGCCGGATGACCCTGATAATTCTCGGGCATATCGGCAGCCATCTGTAATGGGCTGTAGAGAACCACCATTAGGGCCAACTGTTTTGCCAGGGTAGTACGCACGCGGTTATCGGGATAGCGACCTTCGTAGGTCAAGTCGAAGATGCCGGGTGTGTAATCCAGGGGTCCACTTAACATGCGTGTGAAAGGGAGCACCGTTGTGTGTTCGGGGGTATTGCCGCCCCCCATATCCCATGCGTTCCACTCCATGCCGCGCACACCCTCGCGGGTCATCAAGTTCGGATAGGTACGCCGCAATCCAGTATCCTTGACCGGCTCATGCACATCTAACATGATCTTGTGTTGGGCGGCCAACTCGACAACATCTTGATGGTGCTGCACCATGCGCTGGCCGTGATGCCATTCGGAGCCATCAACGAGCACACTGGCGTATCCTGTCTTTACCGTATCCACACCAACCTTTTCGTACAGGACATAAGCCTCGGCCATTTGGCGTTCGTAATTGAGCACATCACCACCGGTCTCGTGGTGGCCGATCAAGCGTACACCCTTCTCGCTGGCGTAACGGGCGACCTCTGTCAGATCAAAATCAGGATAGGCTTTGATGAAGTCGAAAGCATCTTTGCTGTTGAACCAATCACCATCCCAGCCGATATTCCAACCCTCAACCAGCACACCATCAAATCCATGTTCAGCAGCAAAATCGATATAGCGTTTGGTATTTTCAGTTGTAGCACCGTGATCTTGACCACTGCCCCAGGTGTATTGCCCCAGGTGGATGGCCCACCAGATGCCGATATACTTGCCCGGCCTAACCCAGGAAACATCATCTAACACATTGGGCTCATTGAGATTGAGAGTAAGATACGAGGTGATCAAGTCGCCGGGAGTCTCAGCGATTTGCAGCGTGCGCCAAGGCGTGGGATGCGGCGTGGCAGCCTTCACCTTGACACCATCCTCGCGCCAGGGAGTCAGGTCACATTCCAGCGAATCATCCCCATTCCCCACTAGAACCATGGCGGCATAGTCGGTCAGATTGGCCTCGTGGAGGGCCATATACAGCCCATCGGCGGTTTCTAACGTTAACGGCGTGTGCACTTTCTTTAGCGAGCTGAGCGGCGAAGGCTGGTAATGGTATTCATAGCGATGTTCCCGATACGCGGGGATCCACCAGGCTTGATGATCAGCGCCAAAATTGAATTCAGTCTGTTCGTCGGTTATCTGAAAATCGGTCAGATTGGGTTGTTGGGGGAATTCGTAGCGGAAGCCCAAGCCGTCATTAAAAATTCGAAACGTGATGATCAATTCGCGCTGCAAGCCAGTTTCTTCTTGCAGGTGAAGATTGAGTTCATTGTAATAGTTACGGATGAAGCGGACTTCCCCCCAGGGTTGTTCCCAAGTTTCATCAAAGGTACTACACTCAACGTTTTTCACAATGAAATCCTGGTTTAGAGGAGGGTCATCTTTTAAGAGAAAACCTAACCTTGAAGGCATCAAGATGGCCTGTTCTTTATAGTTTACCTGGTAGAACGGGGTACCATTCTCATCCAACGAGAACTCGACCTGGATGTTTCCATCAGGGGATTTTGCAGTGTAGTCAGATTGTGTAGACATAGGTTTACATGAAGGAATGAATAGAGAGATTGACAGAAGGAACAATGGAATCAACATTAGATGTTTTATTGTTTAGCGTAGGCTATCCACGTAAGGCGGGACACTATGATACATTGACGTAGCGGCACAATGA
>CAZLNX010000351.1:0-6418 GCA_964560795.1 uncultured Anaerolineales bacterium
CTGACCTACCAGTTCATGGTCTACGATGGCGGTGTCAAGAAGATCGCCCGTTACCAGCAGTATTTCGCCGTCGAAGCCACACTGGAACGTGTGGTCGCCCTCAACGCCCAGGGCGAGCGAACCGGCGGCGTGATCTGGCATACCACCGGCTCTGGCAAATCGCTGACCATGGTCATGCTGGCCAAAGCCCTGGCGCTGCATCCCAATATCAACAACCCGCGCGTCGTGCTGGTCACCGACCGCGTCAACCTGGACGCCCAAATCTACCGCACCTTCCACAACTGCGGCAAAACCATAGAGCAAGCCAAATCCGGCCGGCACCTGATCGAATTGGTCCAGTCCGATGGTGCTGACATTATTGCCACCGTGATCAATAAATTCGAGACCGTAGCTGCGGAAAAGGTCCAGGATCCCAATGCCAACGTCTTCATGTTGGTCGACGAAAGCCACCGCGGGCAGTACGGCCAGATCCACAGCAAGATGCGCCAGGTTTTCACGCGGGCCTGCTATATCGGCTTCACCGGCACCCCGCTGACCAAACGAGAAAAGAACACCGCCCTGCAATTTGGCAGTTTCATCCACAAATACCCCATGCGCCAGGCGGTTGATGACAAGACCGTTGTGCCCTTGCTCTACGAAGGCCGCATGGTGGAACTGGAGCCCAACCAGGCCCAACTTGACCGCTGGTTCGAGCGCCACACCGCAGATCTGACGGATGAGCAGAAGGCCGACCTCAAGCGCAAAATGAGCCGTGAAGATGTTGTCAGCGATGCCGAACGCCGCATCCAGGAGATCGCCTACAACATCTCCGAGCACTTCACCCGCTACTTCAAAGATAGGCACACCGGCTTCAAAGCGCAATTGGCTACATCCAGTAAAGCCGTTGCCCTGCGCTACAAGAAATATCTCGACGAATGCGGCTTGCTGACATCCTATGTAGTTATCTCTCCCCCCGACACGCGCGAAGGACACGAAGACACCGACCCTGACAACCTGCCCGAAGTGCAGCGTTTCTGGGCGCAGATGATGGAACGCTTCCGCGACGAAAAATCCTACAACCGCGAAATCCTGGAAGAGTTCCACCGCGCCGATGGCGTTGACCTGCTGATCGTGGTAGATAAGCTGCTGGTTGGCTTCGACGAACCTCGCAACACCGTTCTTTATATCGATAAGCCGCTCAAAGATCACGCCATCTTGCAGGCCATCGCAAGAGTCAATCGTGTTTACGAAGGCAAAGATTTCGGCTATATCATCGACTACCGCGGTATCCTGGGTGAGCTCAACGAAGCGATCGAAACCTACGACGCCCTGGCCGACTTCGATCCCGAGGACCTGGTCGATACTATTCAGGATGTCAAAGCTGAGATCGAGAAGCTGCCACAAATCCATTCCGATCTGTGGGCTGTTTTCCGTGGCGTCAACACTGATGACAACGAAACAATGGAGCGCTTCCTGGAGCCCGAAGACCGCCGCCAGGAATTCTACGACGCCCTGACCGCCTTCGCCCGAACGTTCAAGGTTGCGCTTAGCTCTGTGGCCTTTTATGAAACCACCCCCGAAGATCGCATCAAAACTTACAAGCGCGACCTGAAGTTCTTCCACAACCTGCGCATGTCCGTCAAGCTGCGCTATGCCGAAGCGATTGACTTCCGCGAGTACGAACAGAAGATCCGTAAGCTGCTTGACGATCATATTGATGCCGAAGGTGTGCGCAAACTCACGCCCGAGGTAGAGATCTTCGACGCCGAACAATTCGATGAGCTGGTCGAAACGCTCTCTTCTCCCAGAGCCCGCGCCGAAGCCATCCTCAATCGCCTGAAGCGTACAGCCTTGGAACGGATGGAGCTTGATCCTTCTTACTACCGGAAATTCTCTAAGATGATCGCAGACACCCTAGAAGCAATCGAATCCGAGCGCATCAACGAACTAGAAGCCCTGGATCTCGCCAAGGAGCTCCAGCAGCAGGAGACTGAAGGCTACCGCCAGGATGTGCCCCAGTCACTGCGTAAGCTGCGTGACGCCCCAGCTTATTACGGCGTATTGAATGAAACCATCAGCGATGGCCGTCTGCCCGAAGATACTCTGGCTGATATGGCCGCTCGTGTGGAATCTTTGATTGAGAGCAACAAAATTCGCGATTGGGATAACAACCCTGACATTCTCAATAAAATGCGCAACGCCATCGAAGATTATCTCTATGAAATCGAAGATGCCCAGGAAATCAAGTTTGAGAACGTTGAACTGGATGAGATTATCGAGCAAGTCATCGACATCGCCCGGAAGAGAGCATGAGCGGCAAATCGACCTTGCACTCGCTGATTTATGGCAATACCACCATCGAATACACCCTGACGCACACAGTGCGGGAAACTTTGGCAGTCCACGTTCACCCCGATACTTCCGTGACAGTTGAAGCACCATTGGAGAGCGAATTTGCAGAGGTTGAGAAGCGCGTCCACAAGCGCGCCGCCTGGATCGTCAAGCAGCAGCGGGAATTCAGACGCTATTCGGTTGAGTTTCCACCTCGTCTATATGTCAGCGGCGAAACCCATCGATATCTCGGCCGGCAGTACCGCTTGCGCGTCATCGAGAGTGATGATCCACCGGAAATCGTGCGCATGGATCGAGGCACCATTTCAATATTTGCTCGCAGTAAATCACCCGAACGCGTCAAGAAGGTACTCGAAGATTGGCTCCGACAACGAGCAAGAGAAATCTTCTCTAAGCGTGTTGATGAATGGTATCCTCGCTTCGAGCGTTTCGAAGTCATGAAGCCCCAGGTCGTCGTGCGCAAGATGAAATCCCGCTGGGGAAGTTGCACGGCAAAAGGGAAAATCACGCTCAATTTCAAGCTGATCCAGGTTCCCAGGCAGCTCATCGACCACGTCATCGTCCACGAGATGTGCCACCTGGTCGAACACAGCCACAGCCGCGACTTCTACGCCCTGCTCTCCCGCATCATGCCCGATTGGGAAACGCGCCGAGAGAAGTTGAATTCGTTTGAGTTTTGATTTCATTGTTTGATCGAACGTGATAGATAGGAGGAAAACATGAGTAGTGGCATTTTCATTATTCAAGAAGGAGATAATCTAATCGAACTAAACGAAAAAGATTATGATTCGGAAGCAATTTTACAAAGCCTACTAGCGCGTCATCCCAGCTTGTTGGCTGGCAAACAAATAGATAGTAATGCCCCCCGTCGTTGGCTGCTAATATCCAGAGAAATGCCCATCCCGCTCCAGGAAGGCGGTGGCGGTTGGATGTCTTTGGATCACCTGTTTCTTGATCAGGATGCAATCCCAACATTTGTAGAAGTCAAACGCAGCTCTGATACTCGCATCCGCCGAGAAGTGGTTGGACAGATGTTGGATTATGCTGCTAATGCAGTCGTTTACTGGCCTTTGGAAGACGTTCGCGCCCGTTTTGAAGCAAATTGCGACAGTGCTGGGGAAGATCCAGATCAAACTCTGTCCTTATTTCTGAGCGAGGAAAGATCGATTGATGAATTTTGGAATCTAGCTCAAGCCAATTTGAAAGCAGGCAAGGTACGTCTCTTATTTGTTGCTGATGTGATACCCCCAGAACTGCAGCGGATCGTAGAATTTCTGAACGAACAGATGAATCCAGCCGAAGTCTTGGCGGTTGAGATCAAACAGTATGAAGGGCAAGGCATCCAGACCCTCGTACCTAGGATAATTGGGCAAACGGCGGAAGCACAAAATGTAAAGCGACGAACAAAGAAAAGAAACAAATGGGACGAGAACTCATTCTTTGCTGAATTAGAGAATCTTCATGGAGTTGACGTTGCAAAAATTGCCAAAAAGATTCATGCTTGGGCAAATGATCACGTTGATCGTGTTTGGTGGGGAGAGGGCGAAATAAAAGGATCTTTTGTCCCGATTATTGAAATCAACGGAAAAAGCCATCAACTCTTTGCAATATGGACAAACAATAGGGCAGAGATATATTTCCATTGGTATCAAAAAAATTCGCCTTTTGACAACCGCGAAAAGCGTATGGAAATGCTGAACATGCTGAACGATATACCTAATGTAAACCTTTCAGAAGACGGAGTTGACCGCCTGCCAAGTTTTCCAATTGCCATACTAGATACCAACGAAAAATTGGAAGCGTTTTTCGACGTGTTTGAATGGCATATTTCGGAAGTCCAAAAGAAATAATTTGTGCTCATTATCGTTACTAATATTAATGGGTTGAATGATTATAAGGAAGGATTCAATGAAGATCTCGAGAAAACACTTATTCTATTCCATTGTACTGGTCGCCGTGGTAGCCGGATTGATGAAGCTGGGATATATGTACACCTGGACAGGATTTTTCCCTACAAGAGATGAATAATGTGGATGGCAAACCAAACAATTTTTTCATGGGATACTTCACTATTGAAGATAATTGAAAATTTAATTATTGGTTCTCAAATATAATCTTAAACGAAAGAAAATTGAATAATATGAACTCTTTAGTTTCATGGCTAGATTTTTCCGATAGTGACCGCCGCAAAATGATTGAAGTGGTTCAGCTGTTTCGCGAGCAGGATACGCGTGATGAGCTCGGTATTGCTTCGATCCGGGATACATTGGCGGAAATACTCTTTCCTGGTACTGGCACACTCCAATCCCGAGCCAGATATTTCTTGTTTGTCCCCTGGCACTGTCTACGGCTTGAACGAAAGAAGCATAGTGGAAGTAAGGCGCGAGACCGGCTGCGGGTTGAGGAAATCAACGTGATCAATGCTCTGATCCAAAGGGGAGAGACCGGGATTATCGGTCAGCGATCAGGGGCCAGCTTACACCGCTTTCCATCCAGCATCTATTGGAACGGGCTAAAGGTTTGGGGGATTCTACGATTTTCCGGTTCGCCAGGGCAGTATTTTCAATCGCTCGGATACTATTACCAAAGCCAGAGAGCCTACCGGCTGATGGATAAGGACAATCCCATATTAGAATCCCCTCCATTCAATTGGGATCCTGATATTCCTGACGCACCAAAAGAGTTTCCCTGGGAAGTTGACCTGACTCTGTCATATGACGAAGCGGCATACTTGAAAGAACGCCTGCAAATCTCCTGCCCTAGAAGCTTATTAGCATATATGGTGAGAGATACTGAACCCATCGAAGGGATAAGATTCCCTTGGCACCATCCTGGTATGCTGGCTTTTCCTAAACATCTGCAAAAGATTCTGATTGAATCTCAAAATTTCTCGGAGACATTATGGGGTGCCGCATTGTTGTATAACTACCTGTTGGCGATTAAGGCTGGGATGGATGAGATGCTCGATGAATACCAGGAACAGCTTACTCATTGGCATGAGATAATGATTGCCAGGGCGGAGCAATTATATACCTGGGATATTGATGCTTTTTGGAAAAGGCTCACGGGAGCTGGAAATATACCGCTAAACACGCAACGATTTGTAAACAGTTGGCTGGAGTTGGTATTCAATCAACACGGCATACCTGATCTGGTTAACAATACCATCGCCCATGAAATAATCCAAACCAGAGAATTTCAACTCAAACGAGGACGCTCCCGCTTTGAGAACCCTCGCAGGTTGGAAATGTGGGGAGGTCGATCAGGCGCTGGTCAACTCAATTTCCGTTGGCCGGTTTCGAATCAAATTGCCAATGACATTCTGACCGGATTAGCACAAGGATAATCATGCTGGAATTGGATCAACGTCGTCTTTTTCTTGAAGCTCTAAAACCCCCAGCTGGATACGAATTTGATCGCGGGATTGGGACTACCTTCACTTTAGATCTGACAGCCCTTTTGATCACTCCCCTTTCGCTGGCACTGCTAGACCATGGTGATGAAACCGAATCATTGGCTGATCCCCTGCTTTTGCTTGAAAGCTTGCGCAGATTTTCAGATCGGATAACTCTTTTTTGTCAGGCTGGCAGAATCTCGATACCCAATAAATTCAACCACTTGTATCATTATCTAGAAAATCAGGTGGTCGAAGTCCAGGCGCCGCTTGGTGGCGTCTTTCATCCTAAGGTTTGGATACTGCGTTATCTAGCAGATGATGGTAAGGTGCTTTACCGCCTATTGGTGATGACCCGAAACTTGACCTTCGACAAATCTTGGGACTTGATGGTCCAGATGGAAGGGTCACTGGTTGACCGAAAAGTTGCCTATGGCCGCAATAATCCACTGGGGGATTTTGTTCAGGCACTGCCAGAGTTGGCCATAAAATCAGTGCCCGATCAAATTATGCAGCTTGTAAAAAAAATCCAGGACGAGGTCCGAAGGGTCGATTTCCAGACCCCGCCATATTTCCACTCGGAGTACAAGTTCCATCCTATAGGAATTCCTGGATATCAGAGAAGGTTTCTATTCGAGCGAGACTACTTTCGGGCAATGGTCATCTCTCCTTTCCTGCAGGATGAAAGCTTAT
>CAZLNX010000352.1:0-6371 GCA_964560795.1 uncultured Anaerolineales bacterium
TCATTGTGCCGCTACGTCAATGTATCATAGTGTCCCGCCTTACGTGGATAGCCTTGATATACACAAATCCCAATAATCCACTTAGATGCAACAGCAGCCAATCTGGCAATCGGATACCTGTCTTTTGTTCGTACAAGTCTTCTAGACCATTGATCATACAGGTCACACCACAGACTTTATGGGGAAGTTCGATTAGTTTCACTTGTCGAATACTCCTTTGAATTCTTTATCGTTTCCGAACAGGTTGTCTCAAAACGGTCTTTAACTTCTCAGGCGCGACCCGGCGCGGATCGCTGAGATAGATCTCATGGTGTTTACCGTTCTCAGTGTAACCATTCTCGGGGATGAATTGATTGTGCATGGCTTCCAAAGTAGGCGCTTCATCATCGTACGAACCGATGTGCATTATCTGCGCAGATAACCCTTCGTGATAGCTCTCCAGGCGTAATTTGTCCAGCGAAACCGGATTTTTGGCTTTGCGCACCTGCTCCACAGCCTCATCAAATATCTCTGTTGTGATCCACTCTGGCGCCATGATCATCATCGTCCAATCCCATTGGGATTTATCGCGCTTGATGCTGAAAGTCTCCATGTCATCAGCCCACCACAGCCCTTCTAAAGGCGGCACTGTGTAATCTTTCTCCAGGGTCTTCTTACTGATGAATTTCATCTTGAAGGCCACAGCGTAAAGGGCTTCCAGGGCATCTTGATATTCCTGGGCTGTATTGGGGTCTCCATGACCATCGATCATTAGGAATTGCATTTCTGGGACATCGACTACAACAAATTTCTTTGGGGGTGCATATAGCTCTTTGAATTCTTTCTTGAAATCAACTTTAGACATCTCCGGCCTCCACTTGGTTGATGAATTTCTCGACCCAGGCCTTTTCTGCCTCGATCAGATTTAGACTGTAATCGAACATCGCATCGATATATCCCGGCATGGGACTCTGCTGCTCGACTCTTTCGACTAACTCGACTTTGCGTTCTACCAGTGCTTCACAATATGAATCCAAAGCCTTTAGAACTTGATCGCGCGGTAATCCAGGCAAGTTTGACATCCCTAACAAGAAAGGCGGATAAGAGTTGACTGGCTCAGAGAGGGTTGCCAATGAGGCGTTGATCTGTGCTTCCTGGCCGTTTTCTGTGATTTGATACACCTTGCGAGCTGGGCCCCGGCCTTCGGCTTGTTCAAGACGACTTTCGATCAGGCCGGCTTTTTCCAGCTTATTGAGCAAATAATAGATCGACGAAAAACCAACTTCCGTCCAATTGCGCATGCCGCGCTCTTCAATAACTTGTTCAATCTCGTAGCCGTGGCGGGATGTTTCAGCGATCAGGCTTAGGATGGCTAGTTCTGCATTAGTCATGTTTATATCCTGGTAGTTTTTTATTCTAGTATTAGAATATCACAACACAAAGAGATTGTCAATATCCGTTTTGCGCACCCAACTCGATTGGGCTTCCACCCTATCATTCAACTCATATATGATCTTCTCCAAAGGTATGGAATTTCACCGTTCGCAGGTCCCGTCGCTTTTCTGCTTGACAATCAGTTTGTAGATGCAAATTTTGGGAACGGCAATGTTGACTTAAATCTGTCATAGCCTAACTTGGGTTTTCCAACAAGATCTCGTACCCTAATTTTTATTTGCTGCTATCTCAGCGCCATTTTCGTTTGCAATTCCCTGGAATGCTGGCTATAATTACGTATCGCGAAGCACGAATATGGGCAATCGGCGTTCCAAGGAAATTCGCACGAATACGGAATAAAAAAATCCGATTGCGAAAATTTTTCTTGGACATCCTACAAAAATCTAAGGAGACCTTTCCCTGGTAGATCAACCTATCACCCGAAACCTGCAACCTAACGGGAACCAGAGCGACGACCAACAACTCTCATCTGGAACGATCTTGGAAAATCGTTATAAGATCGAGAGAGTGTTAGGTGTTGGTGGTATGGGTGCGGTTTATCTTGCTCGTGATACTCGCTTTTCAGCAACCAAGTATGTGGCTGTCAAAGAAATCATAGCTCATGTACGCGATGACGCGCTACGCGAAACGTTGATTGCAAACTTTGAGCGTGAAGCCAATTTACTCGCTACACTCAACCACGCTTCGATACCGAAAATTCACGATTATTTCACGATTGAGCGTCGCTGGTATCTAGTGATGCAGTATATCCAAGGACAGAATTTAGAATCTATTCTGGAAGCTACCGATGGTTTGCTTTCGGTCCAACAAGCTGTAATTTGGGCAATCGAACTCTGCGATGTATTGCATTATCTCCATTCCCACAAACCCGAACCGATAGTTTTCAGGGACATGAAACCTGCGAATATCATGGTCACACCAGAAAACCGTGTTATTCTAGTTGATTTCGGTATTGCTAAAGAAGTCGAGGCAGGTCAGAAGGGCACGATGATCGGGACGGAGGGATATTCTCCCCCCGAACAGTACCGCGGTGACGCCACTCCTCAGGTAGATATTTATGCCTTGGGAGCGACTTTGCATCATGTACTAACAGGGATCGATCCCAGAGATGAAGCCCCATTCACATTCTCAGAAAGACCTATCAAACAATTAAACCCTGAAGTGCCCGTTGAGCTAGAGAGTATTGTCGATAGTGCTTTGCAATACAATGCACCAGATCGGTTCAAAGACGCTAACATCATGAAAGATGCTTTGATATTGGTCGCCCGCAAGGGTGGGGTTGCCTATTCAAAATCTGCTACGGCAGCCATTCCCCAAGAATACGAAGTCAAACCATTATGGGTTTTTGAGTGCGAAGACGAAATCCGAGGATCAGCGACTATACATGATGGTCAAATCTTTGTGGGTGCTTATGACAATAATATTTATGCACTCAATGCGTTGACAGGCGAATTCTCCTGGAAATATGCCTGCGAGGGCGGCATCGTCAGCACGCCAGCTTATTTCAGCAATACACTTTACTTTGGGTCGGAAGATCAACGCGTGCATGCGATCTCATCAACATCTGGACGCGTATCATGGACATATTTCACAGAAGGCCCGATCCGCTCATCGCCAATCGTTCGTGATCGACATGTTTTTATTGGATCTGACGATGGCTTTGTACATGTGATCAATGCAGCTTCAGGTCGCCGTGCAGTCAAAATTAATGGCGGTTCGCCGATCCGCTCATCACCATATGTCGTGGACGAATTGTTATATTTCGGGTCAGAGGATGGCGATATTTTTTGTGCCGAGTTTGGTGGAAAAGTACGTTGGCGGGTGAATGCAAAACGGGCGGTTACTTCCTCTCCCCGGGCGCAGGAAGGGGTTGTCTACTTTGGGTCTGTGGATGGGATGCTCTACGCAATTGATGCCAAAACGGGTTGGACACTTTGGCGCTTCCGTATGGATCGGGGAACAATCTCAACCCCATGGCTTACCGAAAAGTTTATTTATATTGGCTCCGCAGACGGCAATATCTATTGTGTCAATTTGAAAACCAGCAAGGAAGTTTGGAAATACAGCACTGAACACCAGGTTTCTAGTTCACCCGTGTTATATAAAGACGCAATATACTGCGGCAGTGCAGATGGCAACTTATACTGCCTGGATTCAAAAACTGGCTTCTTGCGCTGGAAATATGAAACTGGCGGGGCAATTGTCAGCACGCCACTTATTCATGATGATATTGTTTATATTGGGTCCATGGACCATAAGCTTTATGCACTACCCGCATAGAGACCATTCACTGGGAGTTCACCAATTGTGATAGATTACTTGAAGAGAATCTTGGGGATGCGAGACAAAGGGAAGCCGAAGGGCAAAGATGCTTTTGCAGAAGCTCCCACTATACCGAGGGATAGGGTGATCAGCTCACAAGAGATAACGAAGCCCCTTTCCCCCCGGCCAACTATCATTGGTTCAGATCAGCCCGAGGGCAGGCTAGGATTAGAACCTCCTCAATTGCTTGCCAGCTGTGCTCAATCCGTGGGTCAACAGCGTGATCACAATGAAGATTCATTGTTTTCGCTAACAACAATGTTCGCCAGCAATGGGGTCCGACTTCCTTTTGGGCTTTATATTGTCGCTGACGGCATGGGCGGCCATCAACATGGAGAAGTAGCCAGCGAAATCGCCGCTCTGACAATGGCTAACCATGTAATGGATAAAATCTTTTCGAATGTCTACAAAATTGAATCTGAGCCACCAGATGAACCTTTGCGGGAAATTCTCCATACAGGTGTAAATGAAGCACACAATGAAATCTTAGCCTTTGCTCCGGGTGGCGGCACCACGTTAACAACTGTTGTCATCATGGATAATCAAATGGCAATCGCACATGTAGGCGATAGCCGCGTTTATTCTATTAACCTAAGTGGAGTTCTAAAGGCACTTACCAGAGATCATTCACTTGTGAAACGATTAGAAGAACTTGGTCAATTGACACCTGAAGAAGCCGCCGTTCATCCCCAGCGCAATGTGCTATACCGTGCACTGGGACAGGGTGAACCGTTTGAACCTGAGATCATTACCGCCCCTACACCAGAATCTGGTTATTTGCTTATTTGTTCTGATGGATTATGGGGAGTCGTTCCTGAAAAAGAACTGGGCATGGCGATAAAGAATTCTGAAACGTTGCACGATGCCGTTCAAGAAATGGTTGATGCCGCTAATGAGGCTGGGGGGCCTGACAATATCTCTGCCATTCTCGTCCGACTACCCGATTAATTGGCATGCAAGAGAAAACAAACTTTTACGAGCGGCTTGGCGTATCTAAAAACGCAACCACTGAGGAAATTCACAGCGCATATCGCGAGGCTGCTCGGCGTCTCCACCCCGATGTTAATATTGAGGCAGGTGCAACTGAACATTTTCTCGATGTTAAAGAGGCATATGAAATATTAGTCGATCCGAAAAGTCGGGCAGCATATAAAATTGATGCCCCACCAATGACGCAAAAGTCTCAGCCAGTTCGGATCGATATTCAGTATAGTCGCTCTTCCATTCATCACTCAAAAGAACAACAATTGCTGTATGCGCAGTTAGAAATCGACATCCTGCCTGATCCAACCCACGTTGATGATCCAGCTCCACCTCTCAATGTAGCCCTACTCCTGGACACATCCACTTCGATGAAGGGTCTGCGCTTGGATGTACTCAAAGCAACAGCAATTGAATTTGTCCGCAATTTACGACCGCAAGATACGGTATCGATTATTTCCTTCGATGATAAAGCAGATATCGCCTTGCCTGCAGGGTCTCACATCAGCATCAGAAAAGCTGAAGGTAGGATCCATGGATTGCAGGCAAGCGGAGGCACAGAAATATTTAAGGGGTTGCAAGCCGGCTATGACGAAGTCCTCCGCAATTACAGACCATCGAACACAAATCACATTATCCTGATTACCGATGGTCATACCTATGGGGATGAGCAGGCTTGTCGAAATCTTGCTGATGATGCTGCCCTAAAGGACATAGGCCTTAGCAGCCTCGGGATCGGAGGAAAGTGGAACGACGAATTACTGGACAATCTCGCAACCCGCACCGGAGGAGATTGCCTCTACATTCATAATCCAAAAGATATCAGCGAAATGCTGACAAAAAAACTGACGCGCTTGCACAAAGCCTATGCGGAACGATTGGCTCTAGAGTTTGAGTGCGGCCAGAATATAATGCTGAATTATGCCTTCCGGATAAAACCAGAAGCCGGCGTTTTGCCACTAGAATCACCCTTCAAATTAGGCTCTCTTTCCAAAAGTGGTCACCAGCAACTTCTACTTGAATTCATTGTTGATCCAATCCCCACTAAAGTAAAGAAAGTGCTTCTGTTCAACGGCATGTTCAGTTTCGACCTACCATCAAGCTCGTCTTCATACCAGATTCCTATAATCCTTTCGAGAGCCGTCCAGCGTGAGGAAGATCAAGTAAAGCCCCCTGGGAAGATATCAAAATCGCTTTCCAAATTAACTCTGTATCGCATGCAAGAACAAGCAAACCAAGATATCGCTGATGGAGATTTTGCTGAAGCAAGCGTCAGGTTAAAAAATGTCGCTACTCACCTTCTAGCGCAGGGTGAATCTGATTTAGCACAAACCGTACTTTCCGAAGCTGAACATATAAGAAGTGGCGAAAACTTGAGTGAAGATGGCAAGAAACGGATTAAATACGGGACGCGGGCATTGCTATTACCCGCAGGAAATGAATAGGAAAGTTGGTCATGATTACTTGTCCTCAATGTAAAAATCCAGAATTAGACGGGGCACTCTATTGTACCTACTGTGGTGCACAGCTATTTAGTAACGGTGATACTACAGCGACAATAAAACGATCGGATTTAAAGAAAGTACTATCTTGTCAAGCGTAGATTGATGGAAGCTGTTTTTTCGGGTATCATT
>CAZLNX010000353.1:0-6361 GCA_964560795.1 uncultured Anaerolineales bacterium
CCTGATCTTCTTGTTTTTTGTGCAAACTTTTTACTGTTAAGGTACTAATAGTTCTGGATAGTATCTCTGCTATAGATTCCATTTGTTCCTCAGAGATGATGAAGGGTGGCCCGATCATGAAATGATCCCCCTGGATACCATCGACTGAGCCACTGCCTGGATAGATGATCAGACCGTTTTTGAGAGCTTGATCTGCGATTTTTTGCGATATGTGGAGTCCTGGATCAAAAGGCTGCTTGGACTGTTTATCTTGCACAAGCTCGACCCCGAACATAAAGCCCATACCGCGTATGTCGCCTACCCATTTACTATGGCCGAGTTTCTCATTGAGAATATCATGCAAAATCTTCCCTTTCCGTTTGACATCTGCGATCAACTTCTCCTGCTTGAGAAAGGCTAAGGTTGCTAAACCTGCAGAGGTTCCCACGGTATGGTGCGAGTAGGTGCCCCCGTGGATGAAATCCCCTGCTGAAGACGCTATCAGGCTGACGTGCTCACCTCGCACACCCAGGACACTAAGTGGGAAATAACCCCCCGTAGCCCCTTTGCCAATGGTGATGATGTCTGGTGTGATAGCCCAATGTTCGATGGCAAACCACGTGCCTGTACGACCCATGCCTGTCATTACTTCGTCGGCGATCAAGAGCACATCATATTGATCGCAAATTTGGCGAATAATTGGCCAATATTCCTTTGGCGGGACAACTGCACCTAGCGTTGCTCCGCTGACGGGCTCCGCTATGAACGCGGATACATTCTCTGCACCTTGGCGCAAGATCTCATCCTCGAGGGCGGTTGCGCAGCGGATTTCGCAATCTGGATAGGTCAGTTGAAACGGGCAGCGGTAGCAATATGGGGGTGGGATATGGGGCATATCTTTAAACAACGGAGCAAACATATCCCGCATTTTGGGCTTTCCGGTTACGGCCAATGCTCCCAGCGTAGCACCATGATAGGACCCCCAGCGCGAAATGGTCAGGTGTCGGCGGACTTGCCCGCGGGCAACTTGAACCTGCCGGGCAAATTTGATTGCCGCTTCAATGGCTTCGGAACCGCTGCTAAGGTAGTAGAATTTTGATTCGGGCACGGGGCAGATTTGCGCCAACTCACGGGCATACCTCTCGTTGCACTCACTGGTGAACATGGTCCCATGAATGTATGCTACTTGGGCTGCCTGGTTTGCCATTGCTTGAGTGACAGTTTCTACGCCATGACCAATATTGACAACTAGCGCACCCCCTGAGCCGTCAAGATAGCTATTTCCTTTTTTGTCGAAAAGATATACATCCTCACCCCGCACGATCTTGGGATGCGTGTGATGCATACGACGGTATAAGACTGAACTAGGGGGATGTTTGGATTTCATGTTGTAATCTCAGTATTGGGCTCTGCGATCTCCGCGTCTCTGCGGTGGAATTTGTAGTATATTGATATTGTAGACGATAACTTGGGAGCTACTTCTATGTCAGATAAAGTCATTATCACTGCCGCACTCACAGGCTCGGCGCCGACGAAGGAAATGAACCCAGCCGTGCCGTATTCACCCCAAAAAATTGCCGCTGACGCCATTGAATGCTGGCGGGCAGGGGCTGCCATTACGCACATCCACGTCAGGGACCCCAAAACAGGAAAACCGAATTCCAAGCTCGAGTTATTCCAGGAAGTTGTCGATCGTATCCGAAGTGAGTGCGATATTTTGATCAATCTAACAACCAGTGGATTTCATCTCCAGGGGAATCCCGAAGACTTGGTCGAAACGCGTCTTGCTCCATTGACTCTGAAACCTGATATTTGTTCCCTGGATATAGGTACACTAAATTTCCGCGGTGGGATTTTTGTCAACTCACCAGAATGGGGTGTGGTGGCGGCGGAGCGAATGCGGAAGTTTGGTGTCAAACCGGAGATTGAAGTATTCGACACCGGGCACATCTCTCAGGCCATTGACCTTGTTGATCAAGGGTTGTTTGATGAACCGCCTTACTTCCAACTATGCATGGGAGTCCGCTGGGGGGTTGAAGCGACTTTGGACAATCTGATGTTCATGAAATCAAAACTGCCAGAAAATGCAAAATGGTCAGTTCTGGGTGTTGGCCGGTCCCAATTGCCGATGACCACCATGGGGTTATTGTTGGGGGGTAATATTCGTGTCGGACTCGAGGATAATCTTTATCTAAGCAAGGGTGTGTTGGCAAAGAGCAATGCCCAATTCGTAGAAAATGCTGCAAAGCTAATTCATCAACTCCAAAGGGAAGTCGCTACGCCCGCTGATGCCAGGGAAATCTTAGGGATTGGGGATACATAGATGTGTTGGCAACTACAATGTTGATCGGTTGCTAGAAATTTGCACAACTTGTAGATGATTATCTCGTACATTGGGGTAGGTTGTTGAATAGCAATGAATGGAGGTTCTCCCAATGAAGAAATTATTTGTGATCGTGATTTTGGCTTTGATGCTACCTGCCTGTGCGGCTCGCATTGTGCGTGGCTCTGGGGATGTAGTCAGCGAAGTGCGCGATGTGCGCGATTTCGATTAAGTCGATATTTGCTGCGGCATGGAGTTGATCTTGTCTCAGGGTGATGAATTATCTTTGGAGATCGAAGCTGAAGACAATATTCTTGCAGAGATTGAATCACGTGTCACCGGCAATGAATTGATGATAGGGTATCGCGACCAATATCCAGAAACCGCCTACCGTCCCACTCGCCCCATTCGAATTTATCTCACCGTGGTAGAGATAAACGGCGTTGAAATCTCAGGAGGGGGCGAGCTTGATGCGTTTGTGATCGAAACTGATCGATTTGATCTTCATCTCAGCGGAGGCAGTGATGCCGAGATCGATGGCTTGGTTGCCGAAGAATTCGATCTCCATGTTAGCGGCGGGGGAGATGCGACGGTATCTGGTCAGGTAGTTGACCAGAATGTCCACCTCAGCGGTGGCAGTAGCTACGAGGGTGGGGCGTTGGAAAGTAGTGAGACAATACTTGACGTCAGCGGGGGAGGGGATGCTGAGGTTTGGGTGAATGACAAGTTGGTTGTCAATGCCAGTGGCGGCAGTAGCGTGGCTTACTATGGAGCACCTGGGCTAAACAGCAACACATCTGGGGGGAGTACGGTCAAGTCGTTGGGCAGCAAGTAAATATCGAAAAAATGTCTAGGAAGCCAAGTATGTTTGTGTCTTGACTTCCTAGACCCGAACAGCACTGCGCATAGCCATAGTGGATACATAGTTCGTCTCAATTCAATAGATTTTCCAAATAAACCTTCGAATATTGACGATGTAGTTCAGTTTTGGGGTGAGATTTCATAGATACAAAATCCACATAAACTTGTCATTCCGAACCTCGACAGGGGGTGAGGAACAGGTCAATCGCATTTGGAATTTTTCTCAGAAAACAGTTCCACTGGGTGGGAAACCCAACCGCGTGGGGTGAATCTGGCAAGCAGAATTTAGCCTGATCAAACCGCCAACGCGGTTGGCTCGCTACCCAAATGACTGTTTTGGGCTTTCTCATCGAATACCGTTATTTATAAATGCAATACCTGCATGGGCACCTGACAAGTATTGCGCTAGGGATTCCTCACCGCCTTCGGCGTCGGGGTTCGGAATGACATTGACGGCTTTTATTATTTCTCCCCGAAACCGAAATGCACCCAATATTGACTATTCAATAGATTTCCCCCGATTTATCAATTACAATTCAGATAGTACTGTTCGCTGTCGAGTTTGTGCGATTTTGTTGCATGTCAATAGGGCATAGTTATCCAGTATGAAGACACAACACCGTTATTATCTATCGATTGCTATCGGGCTATTGGTGTTATTGTTTTTGATATATTCGATCCCGAATATATCACTGGGGGTAGACGATTGGATAATTTTGATAATCTTCATTTTTCTGATTGTCTTCACCACTATGTTTGGGGTTCCATTTGCGGGTGGAACGGTCTCGTTTTTGCCAATGTCTACGTTGGCAGCGTTCTTGTTGCTTGGGCTCATACCAGCTGGTTGGGCAGCATTTCTGGGGGCTGTACTTCATCAGAGCTTGCGCCAACTTTTTGGCGATCGCGTTGGAATTCCAAAGATACAATCTCGACTGGGCGCGATCGCCGTGGGTTTTGCCAATGCTGGTATGCAGGGGATCAGTGTCTTGGTAGGAGGTTGGGTTTATATTACCTTATCCGGCGATCTACCCCTCGCAGATCTTGCAACACCTAATCTTATCGCTCTCATTGCCCTCGTTATGAGTTACATGGCCACTAATTTGCTTTTGGCCGCGGGGTATATGTTTGCCAGGGGGGTAGCAGTATTGCGCATGTTTGTCCAGTCGCTGCCAAATTTGATCCTGTTTGAGATTGCACCGCTGGTTTTTTTTCCCCTATTGCCGCTGATTTATACCCATTTGGGATTGGGGATATTCCTGCTGCTTACATTGGGGATCGTTGCTGCGTCATTGATCGCGCGCAACCTGGCTCTGACAACCCGTGGGCTGGAGAGGCGCGTTCAAGAGCTTGATAGCCTCCAGGCAGTAGGCCAAGCACTGAGCTCCAGCCTGCATCTGGAAGAAATTTTACCCGCAGTATATGATCAAGTCGCTAAATTAATGCCGGTGCACAATTTCTACGTTGCCTTATATTTTCCAGAGGAAGAAGAAGTTACATTCCCATTGGCAGTCGAGGACAATCAAGAAGTGCAATGGAAATCGCGTCGGGCTGGAAGTGGCCTGACCGAATATTTACTCCAAAGCAAGCAGCCGTTGTTGATTCCTTCCAATGTAGGCGAGACACTCGCAGAAATGGGTATTGAACATATTGGTACGCCGGCTGCGTCCTGGTTAGGTGTGCCCATGATGAGTGGCGCTGATTCCTTGGGGGTTATTGCGGTCCAATCCTATACAGCTACAGAATTGTATGACGAGCACCATAAAGATATTTTAGAGACGATTGCCGCACAGGCAGCCGTGGCGATACAAAATGCCCGTCTTTACGAGCAGACTGATGAAGCCTTAACTCGCCGAGTTCAGGAGTTAAGCTCAATTTTAAGGACATCTGCTGAAGGTATGTTAATGCTCAATTTAGATTTTGGGATTATGGCTGCGAATAGGGCTTTAGCAAACTTTTTGGATTTACCAATTACCGAATTCTCTGGGGGGGAGTGGGGATCGATCCAGCTGGGTGATTCCTCGCTGTTGCTGTCCCGGCTAAACTATTCTGTGGAAGCGCTTCAAGCTGCATGTCAGCCCCTAATTGATGGGGATCAGACCGAGAAAAAAGATGTGCTCAAAATCTCTGGGCCACCGGAGCGCCACTTGGAGCGAACGCTTTCTCCTGTAAAGGATAGTCAGAATCAGATAGTAGGTTGGTTATTGGTACTGCGGGATATCAGTGAAGAGATCAAATTAGCCCGACTACGTGAGGATATGGCCCACATGTTGGTCCACGATCTTCGTTCTCCATTGACTGTTCTTCGGGGAAGCTTTGGGATTCTGCGCAAAGATTTTGAAGAAGATGTCGTTCGCGAACAAACAATATCCCTCCTAGAGATGGCTGAGCGTAGCACCGATCGCATGATGGGCATGGTAAACGGGTTATTAGATATTGCCAAGCTGGAAGATGGCCAAATGCCGTTGTACACAGAAACAGTTTTGGTACGTGAGTTGTTTGACGATGTAGTTTACCGAGTAGCAAAACTTGCTGCAGACGCACAGATCAGAATAGACATCTTATCCACGGATGATCTCCCTGATTTACGCGTAGATCCAAAACACGTTCGCCGGGTGTTGGGGAATATATTAGATAATGCCATTAAATTTACTCCCGATGGTGGGGAAGTAAAACTTTGGGCGCAACGCGATGATAAAACCTACCCGGCAACCTTGTTGATCAATGTGAGTGATACAGGCCCCGGGATATCAAAGCAGGCACAGAAGAAATTGTTTAAGAAATTTCAGACTGACTCGAAGACACACGGCCGGCGCAAGGGCACTGGTTTGGGTTTAGCCTATTGCAAATTGGTCGTTGAAGCACATGGTGGAGAGATTTGGGTCGAAAGCCAGGAAGGTCAGGGGGCTACCTTTATCATTCGATTACCCATAAACCATTAGAAAGAATTCAAAGATGGAGATTAGGATGTTTAGTTATTCGGTAGAAAAATTGGAGTTGGACAAAAAGAAATTGCGCGAAATTGTTTCGCAATATGCTGTCCCGGACATGTGGCGCAGCCTGTGGCAAGTAACCAATACGTTGATACCCTATTTAGCACTATATTATTTGATGTTTCGCAGTGTGGAATACTCTTACTGGCTAACTGTCAACATCCCAATTTTAGTACCATTCGAAAGTGGAATATTTAGGCATTGTTAG
>CAZLNX010000354.1:0-6342 GCA_964560795.1 uncultured Anaerolineales bacterium
AGCAAGTCGGTACGCTGTAATTCGAATGCTGGGGTAGAGTGAAGTTGTTTGATATTTGGGTGGGATTTTGAAGAAACTCCCTGGGTTACCAATTCGCCCATGAACGACTTTCGCTGGAGCTCCAAAACGTAATCCTCTCCGGCAGCCTTTGCAAATTCGAAAACGTCTTCCTTGGACTGCAGCCCGCAAGGTTTGTGCCAAAAATGAAAAACAACTTTGCGGAAGTTCTCAACGCTCAATGGCTTGTTGCCGTGTAGATCGCCTCGAAACCAGGCATTGACCATCGACGGATCTACTTCCAATAAGTTTGCCAGATGGCGGGCTGTGCCTGAAGGTGATTTGTCAACAGGTAGGTTCAAAATCGTCAAAACGTTTAGAAGTCTACCAAATGCTATCGGGGTTCGAGGATGATAAGGAATTTTCATTTTGCTCCCTCCTGAAATAATTGGATATCTAGTTTTCGCGAAGATGTATTCTTACACATGTTGCGAATAGAAAAGTTGTAAATACTAATCTCCAAAACTTGGATTTGTTTCTCCAATATCAGGAGACAATAATCGGATAGGATGGTGATCATCCAAACGCATGCGTTACAAACCTGCTTACCGGTAAGCAAATCCCTCACTTAGGAGATTTGCACATGTCCACTGAAGCGAAAGCTCAACAAGATCAAGAGCGGAAGGAAGACGAAAAGGTATCACCGAATGAACTGAAACGTCAGAGAAAGGCGATCATCAGGAAACTGGTGAAGATACGCCGCAAACTAGGCGACAAACAGAAACTGACGTCTCAAAAGGGTGGCGAAGGAGACAAATAAAATATTACAAGAATAGAGTACAATGATGATGACAGACGTTCTTGCCTGGCGGGTAATCCTGTCAGGCAAGAACTCAACCAATTATTCAATCATGGAGTTGTTATGACTCTTGCCAAAGAACTCACCCGGCGTGCTGTCCTTTACGCTCGTGTCTCCAAGGAAGAGCAGGCTTCACAAGATCATTTCTCCATCGACGCGCAGATCAACGAAATGCGCGAGTGTGCTGACGAACGTGGCTGGGAAGTGGCAGCCGTGTTCGTTGATGATATGACCGGAACCAAGATGAAGAGACCCGAGCTGGAAGCTATGTTGGAGATGGCCGACAGTAAGGGCTTCGATGTGTTGCTGGTACACGAACTCTCGCGGCTCTCTCGGGCATCGGTTTATGAAACCTTAGAGATCTTCCAAATCCTGGGGCAGCACAACATTGGTTTCGTTTCGGTCAAAGAGCCTGATTTCGACTTCGCCGATCCGAGCAGGCGTTTTTTCTTGATCATCCTGGCGGCCCTCAACCAGTATTACATTGATCTGCTGCGCATCCATACCAGCAAAGCAAAACGTCAGCGAGCGCGCCAGGGGCTGTACAACGCCTCGATCACGCCCTATGGCTACCAGCACGACGGCGGGGCTCAGGACCCTCCGATCATCGTGGATGAAGAAGCTCAGGCTATGCGATTAGTTTATGAGCAATATGCCACCGGGCAACACAGCATGATGG
The DNA here is from genome assembly GCA_964560795.1 of uncultured Anaerolineales bacterium. GTDB lineage: Bacteria > Chloroflexota > Anaerolineae > Anaerolineales > UBA11858 > NIOZ-UU35. The sequence continues at coordinate 1,536 of CAZLNX010000354.1, forward strand.
CGGTGGCGGACATGTTGAATAATGCCGGGTACCGCGCTCGTCCCAGCCGAAAATATCCCCAGGGAAAGCGATTTGGCAAGGCATATATTGCCAAGATCCTGCGCAATCCTTTCTACATGGGTAAGGTGATCTATGGGACGCGCACACCTCATGACGAGACAGAAATCTTCGCAGGGCAACACGAAGCGATCATCTCCCCAGAGCTTTGGGAGCGCTGTCAGCGTATACGTGAAGGACGCCGGGCAGACTCCCGATCAGTGCAGAAGCCGCACCGTGTTTATCTGCTCTCAAAGCTGGCGCGTTGTGATGTATGCCAGCGGAAACTTCGCTCGCAAGGTGGCCCCTCGGCCACATATTACCGGGAGATGTCCTATCAGGGTGGACATGTAGATTGCCCTAATCGCAATACAGGAACGCGCACTGAGAAGGTGGATGCATACATCCACGAAATGATCAAGTCGATCCAGCTTCCAGATGATTGGCTTGAAGAGGTCGCCCAACAACTGGATGATGAAGACGAGCTGCACGAGATACGCCGACAGCGGGAGCGCTTGGAGGCTGAGCGGCGCCAATTGAAGTTGATGAAAATTCGCGGTGAATTCGACGAAGATGCAGATCTGTACAATGCTGAGACGAAACGTATCCGCCAGGAATTGGACAGCCTGCCCACTTATGATGAATTGGAAAGCCTGAAAGCAGCAGCGGCTTCCATTCAAGAACTGTCGGAAACCTGGTCTGAAGCATCGTCTACGGACCAGCGAGATTTGTTGCGGCTGATGTTGCGTGCCGTGGATGTTGATGTGCCAAATAAGCGGGTGGTTTCTGTTATCCCCCAGGCAGTGTTTATACCCATCCTGCGTGCGGCACCCTTGCTTCAGGAGCGTGACTTTGGAAGCTTCATTCCTGTCCAGCCTCCAGAGATGATCGAAAGCGGGGATCTCGACACCCCCCGAATGGCAGCATTGACGGAGTACCCTGACAATCCTACTGCATTGCCGTTTCTGGCTGGTAACCCGCTGCAGCCTGATCCCCAAACGCTTCTTACTCCTGGGCTAAACCAGGCCATGAAGGCCTGCAAAGAGGGGGGTATTGAGCCGGAAATGGTGGTGCAGTGCTTATCTCCTGGCCGGGAGCTCTTGCCAGTAGATACTGGCCAATGGCCGTTAGCAGCGGAATACACGCTATCAGAGGAAGAAATCCTTGCCCGCCCCAGGGAAAGCATAGACGTGTTGGCGACACAATTCTGGCTCTGGGATCAGGTGGTTGCGGGACAATCTGATCAAGCTGACATACTGTTGGCTCATGCTTACCGGGCGTTGACGGAAGGAGGTGTCTGGTACATGCAAGAATTGCTGCCCCTGGAGATGCCTGCTCATTGGGTTTTTGATTACTTCCCGGAGGCATGGCGCTGGGCCAGGTATCAGAGCTGGAACTTCCACACGTTCTACACTTCTTTGCAAGCTGCAGGTTTCACTCCCGAGGCGACCCGGCATGTCTACGCACAACCGATTAGCCTGGGAGTGGCACTGGAGATCGCTCAAGATCGCCCTGGGATCCTGGCTTTCTTGTCTGATCGGCATTTCACGCTAGGTCTTGAACGGGTGGGGCAGGTGATCAGCGAGCGAGACCCGTTCCACCTGATCGGTTCTGATGTGACACTGATCGAAGTCTGGGCACAAAAGATCGTATCAACAATAGGAGAGACCCTATGACTGAAGCATCCACGAACTTGCGTGTAGCCACATATGCCAGAGTATCTAGCGCAGAGCAGGTCGGACATGAGCATTTCTCTATTGCGGCTCAATTCAATGAGATGCGGGAATATGCAGTTCAGCGTGATTGGAAGGTAGTGACTGAATTCGTTGACGAAGGTATTTCGGGGGAGAAGTGGGATCGGCCTGGCTTTGAAGCGATGCTGGTGATGGCTCAGGAGGAAGGCTTTGACGTGCTTCTGGTGCATGAACTTTCACGTCTTTCACGTTCATTGTTCCATACCCTGGAAATCTTCGATTTGTTGGGACAATTTGGGTTAGGTTTTGCTTCTGTCAAAGATCCAAACTTCAATTTCGCTGACCCTACTCAGCGATTGTTTCTGTCCATTTTGGCAGCAGTCAACCAGTATTACCTGGACATCTTGCGCATGCATATCCGAAAATCGAAGAGGCAGCGCGCTAAAGCAGGATTGTATAACGCTTCCAGCGTTCCCTTTGGCTATCAGATGGTCGGAGGGCCTAGAAATCCGCCGGTTGTCGTTTCCGAAGAAGTCCAGGCAGTAAAAATAGCCTTTGAGCAATATTCTGCTGGGAATACTTCCCACATGGAGATTGCCAACCTGCTAAATACCAAAGGTTATCACACCAGCCCATCGTCCAGATTCCCGGAAGGGCGCAGGTTTTCGAAGGACAACATATCGGAGATGCTGCGCAATCCTTTCTACATGGGCAAGGTGGTCTATCGTATTCACTCGACAGGTGAAACCGAAGTGTATGATGGTCAGCACGAAGCTATTGTAGAGTTGGAATTGTGGGAACGCTGCCAACAGGCAAGAGCTAAACGCCGGAGCAGTTCACGGTCAGTGCAGAAACCCTACCGAGTTTACTTGCTATCCGGCATGGCGCGTTGTGATGTGTGTCGGCGAAATCTTCGCTGTCAGGGATCCAGTGGGAAAACCTACTACCGGGAGATGTCTTACGAACGGGGATATCAAGACTGCCCTCACACCCGAGCGGGGACGCGTACGGAACCAGTTGACCAGCACATTCATGCTCTAATCGAAGCCATACAATTGCCTGAAGACTGGTTGGAAGATATCTCCCAGCAGGTTAGTAACGACGAAGATCTCAATACCCTGAACAAGCAGCGCAAGGAGTTGGAGGCCCGCAGGAGACGGCTCAAGGAGATGAAGATTGTTGGGGAATTCGATGAAGACGCTGATCTGTATCAGGGTGAAATGACCCGTATCCGGCGCGAACTAGATAGTATTCCCAGCTACGACGAACTGGAAAGCCTGCGGGCAACAGTGGCAGCTATCGAGGATTTGCCGGAAACCTGGGCCAAAACGGAGCCAGTGGATCAGCGCGATTTGTTGCGTTTGATGTTTCGGAAAGTGATTGTGGATGTACCTCTGAAGCGGGTGGTGGCTGTTGTTCCCCAGGCAATATTTATTCCCATCTTGCGGCAGGTCCCCCTTCTGCAAGAGCGCGATTTAGGGGTGTTTGTTCCGGTATGGTCGCCGGAGCATACGCAACGTGAGGGGAAAAATCAAGTTATGACCATCCCCCAATTAGCGCCGATTACGATATTGTCCGAAAGGCCGACTGCCGCTCCATTCCTCTTGGAAAACCCGATGGCTCCTCCACCTAAGGCGCGAATTGCTCCAGGATTGAGCCGGGCTTTAGCGTTGTGTAAGAAAAGCGGATTGGCGCCAAAGACACTGATCCAGGCGATTTCGCCTGACCGGACCTTACTTCCTGCTGATTTGCGGAAATGGTCCCAAGCTACAGAAGGAGCCTTCCCAATTGGAGAGATATTTGACCATGAGCAGAATAGCGTTGATGTTCTGGCAACGCAATTCCTATTCTGGGACATTGTACTGGACACATCGCCAGAGAACGCAGATGTGCTGCTGAAACGGATTTGCACAATATTGCGAGAGAACGGTGTTTGGTATCTTCAGGAGTTACTCTTGACTGATATGCCTGCTCATTGGCTGTATACATATTTCCCGGCTGCGTGGCAATGGGCTAGGAAGAACACCTGGTCGCTGTATACATTGTACAATCAATTGAGGAGGATGGGGTTCTCATCCCAGGCTAAACGACATGTCTACTACCAACCTATCCGCCTAGGGACAGCCCTGAATATTGCAGAGCAGCGTTTGGGAAATCTCGGGTTATTATCGGATGATGATTTTGAACAGGGAATCTCTCAGTTGCAGCAAGCTGTGGAGGAGCATGGGCAGGAATACCTAATCGGATCGGAGGTAGCTCTGGCAGATGTGTGGGCGCAGAAAAACAAAGGATAAATGAGCAGAATGATCTTTGATGATGGCGTTTGCACAATCCCTAATCGTGGTGTTCATAAGAGATTCCCAAACATAACGAGAGCTTGAAGGCTTTTTTGTGGATTATTGGCTTGGTTTTGGGCCGACTGGCCATCTGACGGGCTCGGACGAAGTATTTGTACCCCACGAGAGATGGAGATAACTGGGTTTTTCCGACTATAAAGTTGGTACGATGTTTTTGTACCCTACGGTAATTTATGATTCGCAAAATGAGGAAACATTCGCTGAACGCTTTGAGAAAAATGAAAGCATCAAGCTATACGCAAAACTACCAGACTGGTTCAAGATCAATACACCTATTGGTAGCTACAACCCCGATTGGGCTGTCCTCATGGAAAAAGATGGCGATCAGAGGTTGTATTTTGTCCTAGAAACCAAAGGTAACGTCCTTGTGGAAGCCCTACGCCCCACTGAAAGTGCAAAAATCAAGTGCGGTAAGGCTCACTTCAAAGCTCTGGGAAATGACATCCATTTTGAGGCTGTAGATAGCTTTGAGCGTTTTATTAAGGCAACATAATCTGAAACCGATTGCCGACTATTCCACAAAACAACCAAAACTCTTAGGACGGAAATTTAGATAACTCCATAAATATAGCAACCATCGCATAGGTATCCATTTTGCAATACTCTAAAAGGGCCATTTTCGTCTTTTCTGCTTCATGCGTGGGTAATTCATCGTTGATTAAATCCCACCATGCCATCATTGCTTGATCGCCCTTGCCAATTTCCATACCTGAATAACTT
>CAZLNX010000355.1:0-6333 GCA_964560795.1 uncultured Anaerolineales bacterium
GTTAATGCAGGTGTTTGATCGTGATTATGAAATAACATCTGTGAGTTACCCAGTTGCCTCTAGCTGCACACTTTTTTTGGTTGTTATCATGTGAACCTTTATCTGTTATTGATTATCTGCTTCCCACCAGTCTTTCTATTTTTTCACTATTTTGCTAAAATTGCCCATGGGAGTGGATATTACGAATCACTTAAAGCTGCTAACTAGGGGTCATGAATTGCATTGAGGGAGTGAATTTAAAACGCAAACCAAATCTTCTTAGACCAATGACCAAATTGCTCTGTGCCGATGAAGGACCACAGGGCATTTCCTTTACAATTTATAGATATTGCCCAATTCTTGTTATCAGCTTAAATTCCCAATAATACAATGAAATTTCTTACATAGGAAAAATCAAGGATCTAATGAAATACCGGTCGTTTATTTGTCCAAGCTTGAAATATTTCATTTTCCTCTTCAGCCTATCGAAACTGTTTTCCCTATCAACATCCTGATAAATTCTTACAATATTCTTGATTTGTCCAGATAATTCATATTTTTCATCAAATCGAAGTTTTTCATTCTCAGATCGATAATCATAATATAAGCTCTCATTCATTAGTCTTTCCATTTCCATTGCATACTCATGAACATCGTCTACCACTCGTCCAGCATGACCAATACACTCAACATGTCCATTATTAACTTCTGAGATATGACTCACAATTGGTAATCCAAAGAATAATGCTTCAGCAATCGCTGTTGAATTTACTTCGCCATCTCGCCGACCATGTTAGTACACATGGAGTGTATATAAAAAGGAAAATATCTTACCCCTATTTCCAGTATGGGATATGTGGTGAAAATTTTGAAAACCCAACTCTTTTGCTTGCCGACGATAAGCGATACCACCATCCAACAAGACGAAAGCGGAATCTCGATTCTCTATCAACCGATAAGCCTGCAATGGTATGGGAGAAAATATTTTATTATCATTACGTTGGTGAAAACCGAAAATAAACTTCCCTTCCAGTCCCAAGCTTTTTATCAAATTCCCTTTTGGCAAATTCTGATAGCTAATTGGATTCATTTTCGATTTATATCTTGGATTCAAGTATCAAGAAAAGCTACGACATTTCCAGTTATTAAGCGTCCTTTTTCTCGAAGCTGTATCAACCTGTTAGAATTCACGTATTCACCAATATAAGTTGTAGGAATCCCGCTGCGACCAAACACATAAATTTCCGAATACTCGTTTTTTAAGAGGTATTCAATCGCAACTATCGATTCATCAATGTGAGGATGAATTTCAAACATCAAAGCAAAGGGTTTGATATTCGCATGAATAAGTGATCGAATTATATTGTAATCATGTCCTTCGGCATCTATTTTCACAAAATCAATACCTTGCGAATCATCTATTTGGTATTGAGAAAACAAATCTTTAATCGTATAGCATTCCACCTCAACTTCCTGTTGATTTGAAAAACTATTCGGGAAAAATTCTTTCCATTCAGGAGTCATAGTAAACAATGTTGAGTAATCTCCCGCATAGAAAATTCGAGGGCCTGAAACATCGGAGACGGCGCACTCACAAATTGTTGCACTCACCCGATGTAAATTGCGGATATTTGATTTTAATATTTTGCAATTTTGAGGCATTGGCTCCACGCAGATAACATCATACGAATGCATATTGCCATGTCTTTCAAATATTTGACAAAACTCACCATGATGCGCACCAATGTCCAAAATGCGCAAGTGGGTTTTTTTATGCATACGCGAAAACACAAAATCCACCTCCATGTGTTCAATAATCAGCGAACTTGAACTTTCCTTCTTTTTTAACACTCGTTTAAATTTTCCAAATATTCCCATAATCTCACTTGTGATGTTGAATCTGTATCATCATACTAATAATCTAGATTTGAACAATCAGTTGAAGTCGCTGTTAGACATCAATTTCTATGGGGTCAACCCAAAGCGCATAAAAAATCTTCGTGCAAGCTCCAAAATCCCATATTGCCGCCATCCAGGAGTGCGCTTGAACTTACGCAAGTAGGCGTGATAAAATTATTGCTCCAAGTTTCGAGGATCTACAATTGTTAAATTAGGCATTTTCTCAAATCCCTTATCTAGGGCCAATATTCGTTTTGCTTCCCAATTCACATCCCAAATATCCAAATTTGAAAAATACTTTGCACCATATTGATTTAGAAAGCGCAAAACCTCAACATCATACCAATATAAATCACTTTCAGGAACATGTTCTATCTCAATACCCAAATTTCTCCATGGTCCCACCCATGCACAAGGTACTTGATCCAGCAATAATTTTCTTTCATCGTATGTAGCAGAGCTAACCAAATTAGTATACTGTGAGTAATCTGCATTATTTGACTGAACACGTTCAAGAACTCGATAATACCGTTGCTTTGATAACATTCTTCGCGATGAAACAAATTGATAGTGGAGTACCTTTAGAACATCGAGATGAGCTAATATTCTAAGTGTGGGTTCAGGAGCTCGAGACTAATAATTTTATTGGCCATAAAATTATTAGTCTCGAGCATCCCGTTATGCAAATAGAATCCAGCGATTTGACCACACTGATGTATCATTTCGTTATCGAAAAGGACCTCACCATAAATCAATCTATTCAAATACTGTCGACATTCCAGGCCTCATCAAATTTAATAAATTGGACAGAGTTTGCTGATTAAATACTGTTGCATTGGGGATTTCATCGGCATCCATTGCATATACAAAGTTATTTCCATCAAAGTTGCGAACGGCGTTAAGTAGTATTTTGCGTCGCTCATTTTCATTGAAAGTAGCTGAGGGGTTTTCAACAATGTGTGGAAAAACGCCGACAAATTTCCCTTTTTGAAACTATAGAATTTTGATCAACTACTATTATTACATCACAAAACTGAGAAAGCGCTGCAAAAATTGTACCAATAATCCATCCTTCTTTTTTTATAGGCACTAAAGCAATTATCTTTATCAATTGATATCAAGCATTTCCCGATGCTTCAGTTCTTACTAGATCAAATTGCGATTGTGCAAAAAGCGTATATTGAATATTCCAGGCCACATTTTTGACTGGCATTTGGGTACGATTTTTTTCAAATGCCTAGCACTTCAAAAATCTTTAATCCCTAAACCATTATTTTATTCAAGAAATCAAAAACTAGTTTTTTTCTATTTCTCTTGCGTAGCTTTTTAGCATAATTCTCAACCCCTATCCCAAACCACATCTGCTTTCTTTTCAATATGAATTTGCCATAATTGGGTATAAGCTGACTGACAGATTGCCATTCACCATTCAAACAGCTACTGGAAACATTGTATTTGAGAGCATCTATAAGAAAATCGTAATCTACTTTGTCATATATCCCATAGCGCAGTTCAATGACTGTACGTTCGATGGGCTGTAAATCACTGCCTGTACTTAATCCCCCGCCTGCGTCCAAATAATAACCAAGCGACTCATCTATTCGTGCTCCCCTACCATGTAATGCCAGGCGAATAGCAAAGTCGAAATCCCCGCCACTCTGAAATTGTTCATCAAAATATTGGACTTCTCCATTTACTATTTTTCTCCACATAAAAAATGGACCCAAATGCATGCTACGAGTAAATTCCCTTTTATTAAATTCAGGTGGCAGAACAGTGTCACCTTCCTTAGACCTAAACTCGCTTACAACCACAAATGGGCCATAACAAAAATCAATCGACTTCGTCTCTTCTAATATGGAAACTTGTGATTCTAAACTAGTAGGAATTCGAATATCATCAACATTAGCAATCGCCAACAAATTTGATCTTGCAATATTGATACATCGATTCCAGGAAGTATATAGTGTTTCACGCGGAATAACGATTATCTTTGCTTGATCACGCCATCGGTTTTGAAAATACTCGAGAATTGCATGTTCACTGTTGTTGGGATCATTCGCGGCAACGATTAACTCGGCTTGCTTCCAGATTGATTGCTTCTCAATTGATTTGAGTTGATCTGCCAGGAATTTTTCAGATTTATAAGTGCTAAGTAATATGGATACTTTTGGCTTGTTTTCAATCACAGGGCGAATGATTTATATTCCAGAATTTTTTTAAATCTTCGGATAATTTTTCTTGCATAAGGCACCTGAGCAAACCAATCTTTAACCTTATAGTCAATATTATTCTTTCTAATCCTCATTATGCCGTTCATAACCAAGAAATTCCAACTGTATTCTATATGTCTAATATGGAAGAATGGCTTTTTGTCTCTGGTAATAAACAGATAGATGTGCAAATCTGAATTCTTCCAGGAATTTATTGATTTTCTAGAAACATAACCACGATTGCTCGAACGAATTAAAAATGGAAAAGGCACATCATGTTTTTCAACAAAAAATAAATTATATTGAGCTGGATACTCATTTTTCACCCGGAGAACACTATAAATTGTTTGGTCATGGCGGTGGGTGTTTCTTGGACCTTTTACGATTTCGGGATTCGCAGCAAATTTCATGGCAGCGTATGCAAGCTTGCTGGCTGAATGTTCTCGAAGATAACCCATAACACCAGCATTTACCATCAGTGAATTACTAATAAATTCATTATCGGCATCTAACAATTCTAGAGATTTTTTGTGAGACAAATGACCAATTTTGAAACTAGGGTTATCCACGGGGGTCACACAAAACATGTAGCCATCATTTTCAATTGATAAAAACAAATCTTCCAGGCTTGATTGAACTTCAACGCCTGCATCCAACCATAACACAGAGTTCCCGTAACTTAGAGCATCGCAAATTGCAGCCGTTTTCCAGGCAAAGTGCTGAATTTCCAAATAGTGTGGGCAAAATTCGGGCACTTGTTTCAAAACGACTTTCTTGATTCCCCTAAGAATCGTACGCTCTAGTAACGACATTCCTAAATCATATACAAGAATCGCATCGATATCAGGAAATCTTAGAAATACGCTTCCCAATAAATTGATCAAACTTCCAAAATACAGACTGTTTGCTCCAGTCACAATTACGCGATTTAATTTGACGTTATCCATTCAAATTCAATCCAAAGTTTCCCAATCCAACAATGGGGATAGTAAAGTGTCGCGCCTTTTGACCCAATATGGCGAAACATAATAATTCCCAGGGACATGAAACAAAAGAGCAATATCATTTTCTCCATTGGGGAAAAACATTTTTATCGTGTGTAAACCACAAAAGAAATCAAGCTTGTAATCCCCTTCATTGAGCATACTTAAATCTAAACGAACTCGTAATTTCACTGAACCTTTAGATAAATCGGGCCAGCACTCTTCCGGTTGATCCGTATGATAGCCAACAAACAGATTGTTCCCATAACCATCCATGAGACTGAAACCGATATTCAACCGCTTATCAGGGCGTTCAACCCTTCCTTCGATCAAAATATAAACAGGATTACTGGTGTCAATGCTTCTAGGCAATACACTAAATTGTTCATCGACCAAAGCGAATCGATCCAAAATGAAGTATGGGGCAGACTCGCTGTGGGTGTTTGAATTTGCGTTTACCCATTCAGTAGAAGTATCTTGACCTTGGTTGAGATTTAAGTATTTCGCGATGATATCCACTGGGTAACCTATATCTTTTACAATTCCCGAATCTAATAATACACACCGATTTGCCAATCGTTGGATCATCGGCATTTGATGAGAGACAATTAGAATAGTTCGACCTTCTCCCTCGGTAATGTCGGACATTTTCCCAAGGCATTTCTTTTGAAAGGCAACATCGCCGACTGCTAGAACTTCATCTACTAACAAAATATCTGGCTCCAGGTGAGCAGCGACGGCAAAAGCCAATCGCACATACATTCCACTAGAATAGCGCTTGACAGGAGTATCGATGAAGCGCTCTACTCCAGAGAAATCAACGATCTCATCTAATTTTTTTGTGACTTCATTTCTTGTCATACCAAGAATAGCGCCATTTAAATAGATGTTTTCCCGTCCGGTTAATTCTGGATGAAAACCTGTACCAATCTCCAAGAGGCTAGCAATTTTCCCTTTAACATTTACTTCTCCTGATGTTGGTACGGTAACCTGTGAGAGAATTTTCAACAGCGTACTTTTTCCCGCCCCATTGCGACCGATAATTCCTAATGCTTCACCCCGCTGCACATCCAAATTAATATCATTCAACGCCCATATTGTTTCACCTGAGCGGTTGCGTTGATCCGATTCGTCGACAATTTGATAAGGATCAGGCGCGCCCCTCTTTTTGGCCCACCACTTTTTCAGATCCCCATAAAATGTACCTGTGCCAATAACGCCCAGGTGGTATTTCTTTGATAAATTTCTGATTGAAATAA
>CAZLNX010000356.1:0-6333 GCA_964560795.1 uncultured Anaerolineales bacterium
AGGTTATCAACATCGACAATTTTTTGTCGATAGAAGTGCTGTTAGTGCCTATTTGAGCCACAGATAAATGAGACGCCAAGGGCGCGCCTACGGCAAACACAGATATAGTTTTCATCCATCCTTTTTATCTATGTTTTTGTTTGTTTTCAATCCGCACCAACACCAAGGGAGGCCATTGCGCCAGCATTGGGGATGTAAATTGGTTGATTTTTCGTTTGTTCCACCACGGGGGTTTGAATCGAGTCGAACTGGCTGGTGCCAGCCAGGGCGTCAATGGCTGAGCGATCCGTGATCTCGCGGGCGACTTTGCCATCTACCATCTGGATCACCTTGTCAACGTATTTGCACATGCGCAGATCATGGGTCACCATGATGCCAGCTTTGTTTTGTTCGTGAATTAGGTCGGCGAAGATACCCACAACCTGATTAGCGCGCTCGGTGTCCAGGCTGGCTGTTGGTTCATCGGCAAGCACAACGCTGGGATTATGGATCAGCGCTCGGGCGATGGCCACGCGCTGCTGCTGCCCGCCGGAAAGCTGTGCAGGTAAGTTGTTGAGTCGATCACCCATGCCCAGGCGGGTCAATAAATCCGCAGCGCGCTGGCGACCTTCACGGCCGTTCTTCTTGTTCAAGCGCAGCATCAATTCGACATTCTCCAGGGCGGTTAGGTAGGGTACAAGGTTGTTGGCCTGAAATGTGAAGCCAATCTTCTCGCGTCGGAATCGAGTACGCTGAACATCATTCATCTGGTTTAGATCTTGTCCATCGATTATTAGCTGACCGGCGGAGGCATTCAATAATCCAGCCAGCATAGCCAGCATCGTAGTCTTTCCCGAGCCGCTGGGTCCTACTAAGCCGATAAATTCGCCAGCTTCAACGCTAATCGAGACATCGTCAACGGCTTTTACAACCAAATTGCCGCTGTCGTAAATCTTGGATACATTCTGGGTTTCGAGAATATTTTTCGTCATCGTTTTCACCTATAATTTAAAGATCGTTTACATTCCTAAAGCTGTCAGGGGCTCGACTTTAATCGCCAGCCGGATGGAAACCATACCGCCCACAGGTCCAATCAGCAGCAGTGCCTCCAGCGCAGTCAAGATGGATGTGCCTGTAAACAGAACTGGAATGCTCGCGGGTAAACCCATTGTCAGTCCGAACGTGCTCAACCCGCCCAAAGCGACGCCGAACAAGGTCACAAAGAAAATTTGCATTACAGCGGCATTAGCAACGATGCTATTGGCTGTGCCAATGGCTTTGAGCATACCAATTTGAGGTACTTTTTGAAGAGTCTGGATTTGGAAGAAACCACCGATTACCAAAATGCCAATCAAAAAGGTAAATCCTTTTTGAGTATTTAGGGTATTCTGCTGGGCTGCATAGCCCGGAGCAGACTTGTATGCTGTCACGATATCCGTGACTTCGATGCCATCGACGCGCTCTTCCAGGAATTTGGACATGGATTCAATGGCTGCAGGGTCATCCAACTTTACGGCTAAGATGTTAGGAATAATCTGGGCATCGTTGTTTTCAACATTTGCCTTGGGACGCACATCATCCCAAATTTGAAGGGAGACAAAGATTGAGGGCTGAAAGAAATATTGCTGCCCATCGCTGATGCCTGCAATGCGGAGTTGGTAGAACTCATCATCTGTACCTTGGGTTGATTTTAGGGTCAGTATATCGCCAACACCCACACCGGCTTGATCAGCGATACGTTGATCGATGACCACTACTTTGCCTTGCTTTGTGCGGATGGGGTCGCCCTGGTAGGCTGGGGGAGAGCCAGGTTTGCCAGGTTCAATACCGATTAAAGAAACGTCGATGGGCTCAATACCATCCGCAAAAACAAGAGTGGTGTTGCTGAAACCAATTGCTCCTACTTCGGCGATGCCTTCCCAGCGGCGCACGTTCCTAAGAACGTCATATTCCAAGCGGCTCTCGATAGTTGAGTAGCCGGTGTCTTCTTGAAAAACTAATACCTGGGCGTCGATTTTCTCCAGGTATTCTTTGTTGGCTGAGGCCAGGCCTTCGCCCAAACCTGCAGTGAAAAGCACCAGGAAGGTGATTAAGGCAATCACCAGACCGAACAGGAAGAAGCGCCCTTTGTTACGCCAGATTTCTTTGATACTTAGATAAAAAGCCATATTCTCCTCGAATATCTCGCTACTTGTTTGATTATGGAGAAATCATATCGGATTACATATATATTGTCAAGTATTTGCACAGATATTATAAATAAATGTTTGATGAGAAAATCTGATCACTGCAGTCCAAAACGTTCGAATAATTTGACAAACTTACTCCGATTATATAGAATATGCTGAATTAATACGGCGTGGGAGGGGCATGGCTTCTTGTCTATGAGGTGATAAGATGAAATTCGCGCCGGATCGTGAGAAACAAAAACAAGTCTATATGGATTATTTCACCAACCGCGGCATCGATACCAGTTGTATCGTTTGTGGAAGTGAAGATTGGTTCATTGGCCGAACGGGCCCAGAGTTTGAGATCGAGGGCGAACGTACCATCATTCCTGTGGAGTTGATCTGTAATTTTTGTGGACGGATTGCCCTTTATGATGCCTGGGTGATCGGCCACGATTAGAGATGCTATGAAAAAAGTATTGTTGTTTGCAGGCACACGTAAAGGCGGTTTGATCCTCACCAGTGATGAATCGCGCTGCCAATGGGATGCCAGTGACTTACACTTCAAGGCCTGGAATATGATGCACATGATCATGGATCCGCGCGACCAGCGTATGCATGCACCCGTTGTTCATGACGTCTTTGGCCCCAGCACGCATTACTCCGATGATCTTGGAGAAACATGGACCCAGGCCGAACAACCCCCGACCTTCGATCGCCCTGCCACGGCCCATCGTCCCATTGGTACTCCCGATGAAGCGCGCGAGCCTGAAGAAGCGCTGCAGAAACCGGAAGAAGTGATCAAGGTATGGAAGATTGAACCTGGGCGAGAAGGGGAGCCCGATACCCTTTATGCCGGAGTTGAGCCGGCAGCACTTTTTAAATCCATTGACCGAGGCCAGACCTGGGTTATCAATCAGAGTTTATACGATCACCCTCACCGGGCGGATTGGTTTCCCGGCGCCGGTGGTCTGTGCCTGCACACTATTCTCCCCCATCCCAGCGACCCTCAGCAAATGTGGGTAGCAATTTCTACAGGAGGTTGCTATTACACCGCAGATGGGGGTGGCACCTGGAACCCTCGCAACAAGAACGTGCGCGCGGATTTCTTGCCTGACAAATTCCCTGAGTACGGACAGTGTGTTCATAAAATTGTGATGCACCCGGGTAATCCGCAGCGCCTGTACCAGCAAAACCACTGCGGCATGTACCGCAGCGATAATGGCGGGGAATCCTGGATCGATATTGGGGAGGGCAAGCTGCCCAGCCGGTTTGGATTCCCGATTGTTGTGCATCCCCATGAACCAAAGACCATCTACCTGGTGCCCGAGGAGAGCGACCAGTTCCGGGTCAGCCTGGACTATAAATTCGTCGTCTGGCGCAGCCGTGATGCCGGGGAAAGTTGGGAGCCATTAACTAATGGCTTGCCCGATCGGGCTTACCTAGTTGTCTTACGGGATGCGATAACCACCGACAACTGCGACGATGCAGGTATCTATATCGGCACCAGCACGGGACAGATTTTCTTCAGCAAAGACGGTGGAGATAGATGGGAATTGATCGCTAATTATTTGCCCCCGATTTCGTCGTTAGAAGCGATCGTGATTGAATAAACAACAAGACCCTAAAGGTTTTGCGAAGCACTCCGAGCAGAGTGAGGAGCCAGACCTTTAGGGTCTAATATCTAAGGTATTCTTGCCTTATGGCTCAGCAGTTGCCTCTGCCTCGGGTGCCTCGGCATCTGGAGCGGTTTCGGGCTCGCCTTCAGGAGCGGCTTCGTCGACCTCTTCTACAGCAGGTTCTGAAAGCGCTGCGGCCTCGTCGGCTGTCTCTGGCATCCCGGCCAAAACCCAACGCTCAAACATATCGATATACTCAGGTTTGAGATCTTTACTGGGCGGCATGGGCCCGATGATTTCTTCGCCGCTGGCATCGAGTATCGACTCGCGATGCAGGGTGACGATGATATAGCCATCCAGATCACCGGCGATGACATTTTTGTCGGCATTATCACCGGTGGTGAGAATCTCTTCGTACGTCTGCATCAGGTATTCGTTGTTCTCTTTGCCAGGGCGGTGACAAGAGACACAATAGCGCTTTGTCACCATTGAGATATGCACTTCGTAAGATGGCACTTCGCCCTCTGCCAGCGAGGGGATACCGATGATGGCTTCCTCAGGGATTTCAGCGCGCTCATCCCAGGTGTAGCGCATGAAAGTTACAATAGCCTCTATCTCGCTGCGCTGCAGCTCGCCACCATAACCTAATCCGTAGGGGGGCATACCCAAATCTTGCTGTCCAAACTCGATGACGTTGAAAAGCGTCTCATCGGTGCGCGTCCACATTTCATCGATGCTGCTGATCGATTTGACAAATGTGCCGTCTTCGATGCCCTCCACGCCGATGATCTCGCCACCCTCGCCCTCGGGTTGGTGGCACTCAGCACACCAGAAAGAATACAAATCTTGACCTTGTACGACTTGTTCGGCAATAGAGCCAGCTAAGGCAACTTCTTCTTGCTCCGGGGTGGTGATCACAGCTCGGACCGTTAAACCGACAATGCCGATGACGACCAGAGTCATCACCGTTACACCTACCTTGCGTTTCTTCCAGTTGCGGTAGGGATTTTTGTCAATGAAGGGCAGCAGGAATAAGATCAGCACGCCGATCCCAGGGATCACCGCGGTACCAACCCACTCAATGGCTCCGGGGATAAACTTCAGGAATTCAAACAGGAAGAGGAAGTACCACTCCGGGCGTGGGATGTAGTTAGCATCATTAGGATCCGCTTTGGGTTCTTGTGCAACCCCGAAAAAGGCAGCCAACCCAACCAAAAGCAAGAAGAGCCCAAACGAGACAAGTAGGTCTTTGTAGATGATATCCGGCCAAAACTTTACGCCCTTCTGCTTGGCGGCTAGATATTTCTCGTGATATTTATTCTTGAATTCTTCGTTCACGGTTTATCTCCTTCCCTACTCTTCGTCGCTAGGAATGTTGGAAATACCCAGACGGATGATGAGATACATATGGACGCTGATCATGAGGATCACACCGGCAGGAAGTATCCAGATGTGGGCAGAGAAAAAGCGTGCCAATGTTACAGCGCTGATGTCTGTTCCTCCCCTTAGAGCTTTCAAGAGGAAATCCCCAATGAACGGAACTGTACCTACGATCTCGGTTCCCACGGTGGTTGCCCAAAAAGCTCGTTGATTCCAGGGTAAAAGATATCCTGTAAAACCCATTCCCAGCGTGAAAAGAAGCAAAAATACACCGGTCAGCCAGGTGATTTCTCGGGGGTATTTGTAAGCTCCGTAGAAGAAAGTGCGCAGCATGTGGATGAACACGACCAATACCATCAGGCTGGCTCCCCAATGGTGAATACCGCGGATCAGCCAGCCAAAGGCAACGCCGTTCATAATATATTGAATGCTGTCGTAAGCCTTATCTGGTGAAGGAACATAATACATGGTCAGGAAAACACCGGTGAGACCCTGCATTACTGCTAAGAACAAACTAGCACTGCCTAAGGTAAACCACCAATTTACCTTGGGGACTTTGCGATCCAAAACCGTACTATAAATTGCCTCAAGCCCGAGGCGCTCTTCTAGCCAAGCAAAGATTTTTTCAGCCATTGTTATCCTTCCGTCAGGTGAATGAGGATATTGCCTTCCTCGATCTTGAACTCATATTCATCCATAGCCCGTGGTGGTGGGCCGTAGATGACTCCGCCATTGATCCCAAATTGAGCATCATGGCAGGGGCACAGGTATGCCGTTTCTTCATCGCTCCACTTGACGCGGCAGCTCAGGTGCGTGCATACATTCGAAAGCACCTTCAGCTTGCTTTCTGATTCGCGCACAACAAAGACACCAAAGCTGTTGGTGGTGCGTTCCCAGCCATTTACTTTGGTGCGGGTAAAGCTGAACAGTTTTGGGGTGCCGATGGGATAGCCATCTAAAGCACCCAATGATACCCATTCATCAATAGCTTGTGTTTTGAGAGCTGGGGAGATGATATAACCGATGATTGGTATCCCTACGACGGCCCCCATTATGGACCCCAAAAAGGTCATCACGATTTTCGAGAAATCGCGGCGACTCAAATTCGGGGAAGAGTTTTTCTTCGTCATTCATAACTCCTGGTATAAAGGATTTTGTAGGTGGCCGATACCACAGCCACCGATTTA
>CAZLNX010000357.1:0-6331 GCA_964560795.1 uncultured Anaerolineales bacterium
TATTCATCCTGTTAATGTACACATTTCTTTGCCTTAATTGGCGAAGGTATTGTTATATAGGGATAAATATATATTTTCTAGATGTGCAATCCTAACAAAATTGTTAGGATATTGCTGGAGCAATATCTATGGCCAATACGCGCGTCTTGATGATCGAAACACCCATCTTTTCGCACTTCGTGAAGAATGCTACTCGAAGGGCAATTTTTGGTATGGAGATCGTTGATGTTTCTTGTCAGATGCAGAATGCCTTGGAATTGGTCCGCGCTCATCAGCCCGACGTGTTGGTTGTAGACCTGCGCGGCCAATCAATTGGCATATTCGATACCCTGAGAAAGATAAGCATCGAATATCCCCAGGTGTTGGTTATCGGGCGCTCGAAAAAAGATACAGGAATTGATTTCGTTCTGGACGCGGTTAGCGCAGGCGTGATGGGTTTCATCAATGATCTGGCGAACTGTGATGAGCTTCTTGACGCCATCAAGACGGTCCGTCAAGGCTATCCGTACTTTCCGCAAAATGTCATCCATCAGGTAGTCCTAAATCTGCAGGCGCAATATGTAGCAGTGAACGGATAGGAGACCATTGGCAAGTTTATGGTAGCAGGAAAAGCATTATCCACGAATAGATGGGAAAATAAAAGTAGGCGCATGCGCCTGCTATTGTGCGTGGTGCTGGTATTCGCGTCTGTATTTTCCTGGACATCCGTTGTTTATGCTAGAAGTGACAACCCGGAAGAACCAGTTGTCATTCAACTGGAGACAGTTTCCGACGAAGAAACGCAATCAGTTGATGAAGGTTCAACCAACCTCGAAGCTGGTACTGCTGAAAATACAGGAGATGCGGCCGCTATGGAAAATGCGGAAGCTGAAGTTGAGCCTGTTGCTGATGCCAATGCTGAACCTGCTTCCGAAGAGCAAGATGCCGATACGGAGCAGACTGATCAGGTCGATGTGGCGGATGCAGAATCTCAAGTTGCTTCAAATGTTGATGAAACTGGGAATGCTGAATTGGAAGAAGCGGATCTTGTCTTTGTAGAAACTGATGCAGATGCGCAAGCAGAATTCACTGACGATGTGGAACAAGCCGATGTGGTGGATATAGAATCCCAAGTTGATTCCAATAATGATGACGTGGCGGATGCCGTTGCGACTACAGAAGATGCTGTTGTTGTCGCCGAAGAAACGGATACCAATGATGATGGGGATGCCGATGTATCTGCAGACGCTGAGACGATAGTTGAGGTAGCGATCGTCTTTGACGAAACACGATCAGAAGAAACCGATGAGATAGCAGATGCTGAGGGGGCAGTGGGTGTCGAAGAAACTGATGCCGAAGCGCTAGCGGAGGCAGAGACAATCTTAACAAATTCCGAAGACGACGATGTCGTCGTACCCGACCCATACTTCTTCGTTGGCGGCGTCAAGCACAGTTATCTACCCACCGGCGGCGATTGCCAGGGCGCGGCTAATTGTGCGGTTTCGGCTTCGCCCATCCAGGATGCCATCAACGCCGTATCCGGCGGCCTATCCCCAGATGACGGTACCATCTATATAGAAGGCGGCGATTATGCCGAAAACATTCTCGTAGACAGCCTTTCTTCATTAGTATTCCAGGGCGCGGCGGATGGGGGCGCCAGCACCCTTTCCGGTGCGTTGAGCATCACCAATTCGCAGAGCATCACCTGGCGCGACTTTACTTTTGTCCAGACGATCACAGTAGATAACTCCACCGACATCACCATCACCGGAACCGACGGCGACGACAAGATTGATGTCACCCTGGCCGGAAGCGGGGTGAGCAGCGTGACTGTCGAAAGTGGCGCGGGTGATGACGACATCAGCATCCACGGCGACGCAAGCGATACTGGGACAGTAGATGTGGATGGCGGCGACGGGACCGACGCGCTGACCAATGATGGCGTCGTGCGCAACGCTATCAACATTGAAGCCTATACCCAAACGACCAAGGGAAACCTGGGCATCGAGATCGGTGGCAGCGTGCAGGGCCTGGATTACAGCTACATTGGCAACGGTGGCGCGGCGGTGCTGGATGGCAAATTAAGTGTTACGCTGGCAAACGGCTTCTCCCCCTCGGTTGGCGACACCTTCGAAATTTTGACTTTCAATGCCGGATCATTGAGCGGCGTTTTTGACTCGGCCGTGGGCTTATATGGTTTCGGAGATGGCAGCCTTTACTTTGAGCTGCTAGAAGGAACGGATCGCATTCAGTTGGTGACCAAAAAAGCCCCTGGCTTCGGCGCAGCCGATTTGATCCCTGACGCTGTGGCGGGTGAAGATACCCTGGGCCGTTTCTTCAACGTCGACTACTTCGGTTACGGCTCTTACACTCTCGATGCTTCATTAGAAGTTGATGACTTCTTCGCTGTCAGCGGTTCGTTTGGCTTAGAAAACCGGGCTGTCAGTCTGATCCTTTCCGATGCCAGCAGTGTGATGGCAGATTTATGGGGTTTCAGCGCCAGCGGCCTGAATGCCTTCGCCGGCCTAAACCCTGGTGATGCCGGAAAGATTGGCCTGAGCCTGGGCGCTGTTGAATTTGCCCTGGCCTTGCTGCGCGAGCGGGCTAATCCCAACCGGGAATGGACTTCATTACAGGCATCGGTGGGAAACTTCTCCTTCGTCGGTGGAGATGACATTCAGATCTCTGGCAGCACGATTGATGTGGCCATCAACCTAGCTGCGGGCGATGACACTGTAATAAACTACGATTCCCAAAACTTGACATTGGCCGCAGGTTCGAAATTCACGATGGCCGGTGCCGACGGCGAGTTGGTCCAGGTTTCTGGTGACCTGACAGTCGAAGTAGCAGATTTCTTCCAGGTTACGGGCGGCTTGGCTTTTAAGAAGTCCGCCCAACAAGTAACCTTGGATGACGGCTCCAAAGTAAAAACTGATATGCTGACCCTTGGCGGGACGGGTGTTGATGCCTTCGCCGGATTAAATGGCGGCAGCGCTGATGCCCTGGGCCTCAGCCTGAGCGCAGTCGATTTCACCGTGGTGCTGCTAGCCGACCAGGCCGACACTGCTCGCAAATGGACGACGGTTTTCGCGGCTGCAGAAAGCGTGGCCTTCCAGGGCAGCAGCGATATCACCCTGTCCGGTGAAAACCTGAGTGTTATGCTCAACCTGGCTGCCAGTGACAACAGCGTGGTCGATTACCTGGCCCAGCCATTGGATGTGGCCGTCGGTGCAGGCCAAACCCTGACGATCAACTTTGATGGGGGGCAAGGCCAACTGATCAAAGTCGCCGGTGATTTCAAACTGAACGTATACAACTTCTTCTATATAGAAGGCGGGCTGGCCTTCGAGAAGTACACAACTCAGGTGATCCTCACCGATGGCAATCCGGTTGATGTTGACCTATTGACATTAGGCGGCGCCGGGATCGAGGCTTTCTTAGGTCTGAACGGTGGTACAAATGACGCCATGGGGTTTGATCTTTCCGATGTTGGCTATGCCCTGGCTTTGCTGACCGATCAGGCCAATAGCAGCCGACGGTGGATTTCGCTGCAAGGGACGGTTGGGGCGGTCAGCGCCCAGGCGAATGATTGGTTTGGCCTATCGGGTGAAGACCTCTCTGTTGAGATCAACCTGGCTGCCACGGATAACACCCTGGTGAATTACGCCGCCCAGAATTTGGCGGTCACCACTGGCCCTGGCCAGAGCTATACCTTCACCATGGATGGGAGTCTGGGTGAATTGATGCAGGCTTCCGGCGCGATCTCGTTGAGCGTTGTCGACTTCTTAAATATCGAAGGCAACTTTGCCTTTGAGAAATCCAGCCAGGCACTCAAGCTTGCTGGAAATGTGGATGTCACCGTTGATCTCATCACTATTGGTGCAGATGGCGTTTCCGCTTTTGCCGGGTTGAATGGTGGCACCGCCGACGCCATTGGCCTGAGCCTGGGTGGTGTTGGTTTCGCCTTGGCATTTATGACGGACAAAAATGATAAGACCCGTCAATGGCTCTCGTTGAAGGCTTCTGCCAGCAGCTTCCTATTTGATGGGGTTGAAAATATTACGATATCGGGTGGGTCTTTGGCGGTAGAGATCAACAAGGCCGCAGATGATGACAGCCTGGTCGATTACGCGGCGCAATCCTTAGTGATCCCTACCGGCCCCGACCCTAATGATAAAGTTACCTTTGATATGGCTGCCAGCGATGGAGAATTGATCCGCGCTTCTGGCAACCTGACCATCGAAGTCGCCAGCTTCTTCCGCGTTTCGGGCGGCTTCGCGGTGAAGAAAGCCACCCAACAGGTTAACCTGGATAATGGGGATAAGGTCGATGCCGACATGCTGGCGATTGGTGCCGAAAACGCCGCTGCCTTTGCCGGTCTGAACGGCGGCACTCTGGACGCCCTGGGTCTGACCCTGAGTAACCTGACCTTTGGGGTGCTGCTGCTGACCGATCAGGCTGATCCCAGCCGCCAGTGGATCGCCGCCCAGGCGAAAGATGGGGCGGCCGCTTTCGTAGGTATTGACGGGTTGACACTTTCGGGTGACAGTCTGCAGGTGCAGATCAATCTGGCTGCCAATGATGGCACGCTGGTTGATTTCCTGGCGCATTCTTTGGATGTAGGCACCGGTCCGAGTACCAGTATCACCTTCAATATGGATGCCCAGCAGGGGGAAATCATCAAAGCGGCGGGCAATCTGAAAATCAACCTGTTCAACTTCTTCAGCATCAGCGGCGGGTTTGCTTTCGAAAAATACATTACCCAGGTGACGCTGTCCGACCAAAACGCGACCCAAATCAATGTCAACGTGCTGGCGTTGGGCGGTGCGAATGTAGATGCGTTTGTGGGCCTCAACGGCCCTTCGACAGGCTCAGGACAGGGCGGCACAACGGATGCCTTTGGCCTGAATTTACGCCACGCCTATTTTGCCCTGGCGCTGTTGAGCGAAGTCGGCGGCACCGGCCGTCAGTGGACTTCGCTGCAAGTCGCGGCAGGTGCAGTCGCCTTTGTGGGTATCGACGACCTGACGATGAGCGCAGAGAGCATTGAAGTCACTGTCAATTATGGCAATGTTGGCGACACCGTGGTGGACTATGCCGTCCAACCGCTGACTGTGACCACCGGCCCCGGCCAGAGTCTGACCCTGAACATGGACGGGGGTAAGGGACGCATGATCCAGGCCGCAGCTGCGCTGGATATTGACTTGTTCGGCTTCTTCAACGTTGAAGGTCAATTTGCGATCAACAAATCGATTGAGACTGTCACGCTTTCCACGGGCGATCAGATTCAAGTGGATCTGATCAGCTTTGGCGGCAGCGGGATCAACGCCTTTGCTGGTTTGAACGGCGGCAGCCCGGATGCGGTAGGCTTATACCTGGGCGAAGTCGATTTTGCCTTTGCGCTGATGACTGACCGTAATGATTCCAGTAAGAAATTCACTTCGCTGAAAGCAAAGGTGGGTAACGCTTCCCTGGCTGGGATTGACGGCATGGTGATTGAAGCTGACACGCTGGAAGTGGCTATCAACCAGGGCTACGAAGTGCCCGCCAAGCCCGAAGTGGTCACCAAGGCCAACACTATTTACCAGTTAGATATCTTCCAGAATACTCTGGGTACGTTGACTTTTAATCTAGGCGGCGATAGCCAATCGTTTGATCTGACTCCGGACGATTCAGATGCCAGTATCTTGAGCAAGATTACTTCTGCCCTGGAAGCCTTGGGCAATATTGGCGCGGGCAACGTGCAGGTCAGCGGGGATCGCTTCTCCGGCTATTTGATTGAGTTCATGGGCGCATTGGAAGGGGTCAGTGTAGCCAATCTGGCAGTAGATACCGCCGCTGCGGGTGTGCTTGTATCGGTGATTCAAATCGGCGCGGCGGTTGCGAGCGTAGACGAAGTCAAACGTATCACGATTGAAACACTCCGCTCGGCGCCGGTACCGGTGAATGTCACGGTCACCGAAGTAAGCCAGGCTGTTGCGGGGAAGAACGAGATCAAGGAACTGTTCTTTAGTTCGCCGTATTCGTCGTCTGGCACATACGATATTGAAATTGGTGGTGTTACAGAAACCGTGACCTTCCGCGGCAGCATGACCCTGCCCAACAAGACCAATATCAAGAACGCTTTCCTCAGCATCCTGGGCGCGTCCAGCAGCGAGATCACCGTGTACTTTGGCGGGAGCCATGACAATGGGCATCGTTATAAAATCTTCTTCGAGGGCAATTTGGCTCAACAAGACATCCCCGATATGGTTGTCACCAACAACCTCAGCACAGATGATGTCTATCCCTTCAACATTAAGGAGGCGTGCAAAAATAACTTCCCATTTTGAGACGGCTGAACTAATCGGGG
>CAZLNX010000358.1:0-6327 GCA_964560795.1 uncultured Anaerolineales bacterium
GTGCCCGCAGGGCTTTTTTTACTGAGCGCAGTCTCAGGAAATCGCTAGTATCTTATGGTCGAAGAAAATAAACGAATGAAACTTCGTGGAGATTCATCCACATGAGGAAAATGCACGAGGTGCAGAATGAGTGAAACACACGAATCAACTGAAGATCAGTACGAGCCTGGACTTTACGAAATTCGCATCAAGGGACACCTTGCGAACCGGTGGGCCGACTGGTTTGAGGGCCTGACCATCACGCTGGAAGAAAACGGCGATACGCTTTTGGCCGGGCCAGTGGTCGATCAGGCCGCATTACACGGCTTGCTAAGAAAAGTGCGTGATTTGGGCATGCCATTGCTCTCAGTCAATCGCGTTGGACCTGGCCCCTCGGCTTCGCACGAGACAGGCGGGACAGGCCAGGCAGATACGCCAGATATCAAACCGTAAATGGAGACATATTACCTGGAAAGGAAGGGTTCTATAAACATATCATCCAATTTCAACCCCCAGGAGCAGTAGGGAGCCAAAATTATATTCAAGTTCAATTTAATGAAACTCATCAAACAATAAGGAGTAAGAAATGAATACAAATAAAAAGACCCCAAGAATCTTGGAAGATGTGAAGGTGAATATAAAGATAAGGATTTCAGCTTTATGGGTTGCTATGATGTTTTTGTATATATATGTGGATCATTTCTATTTGTTTGCACCGGGGCAAATAGAAGAAATAATAGCGGGAAAAATGGGTCTATTTCCAGCGACTCAAGTATCGTTGCTGGCAGCTATGATATTAATGACGATCCCGAGTCTTATGATTTTCCTATCCCTGGCATTGAAATCTAAAGCGAATCGCCGGACAAACATCATCGTGGGAATATTATATATTGCTGTTGTACTGGGAAACATAATCGGAGAGGCTTGGGCTTTTTATATTTTTGGTTCTATTGTAGAAGTTATGCTTCTTTTCCTGATTGTTTGGTATGCATGGAAGTGGCCTACCCTTGAAGCATGAGCCGATTCGATTCAATCCGATTAAATCGCACCAACTTCCCGGAAATTAGTGATGTGCAAGTTGTGCAGCTTAGCTAAATCTACGTAACCTTGGAGAAATAATCATGAAAGCGATAGTACAAACAAAATATGGATCGTTTGATGTGCTGAAGTATGGAAAGGCAGAAAAGCCGACACCCGGGGACGATGAAGCACTGGTAAAGGTGCATGCTGCGGCGATCAATTCTGGCAACATGTTCATGGTGAGCGGCAAACCATTCATCGCGCGCATGTCATCAGGACTGCTGAACCCCAAATACTTGAACCCCGGCAGTGACGTGGCGGGGCGGGTGGAGGCTGTGGGGGTGAACGTGACCCAGTTCAAGCCCGGTGACGAGGTCTTTGCGGACAACTTGCCGGGCGGCTATAGCACGTATGCTGAGTATGTGTGTGTACCAGAGAGTGAAATGGCGCTGAAGCCGGCAAATATAACGTTTGCAGAAGCGGCGGCAGCACCGCAAGCGTCAACGGTGGCCTTGCAAGCCCTGCGCAACATAGGCCAGATCCAGGCCGGGCAAAAGGTGTTGGTCATAGGCGCTTCTGGCGGTAACGGCACCTTTGCAGTTCAGATTGCGAAGGCGTTTGAGACGGAGGTAACAGCTGTGTGCAGTACCCGCAATATCGAGTTAGTCCGCTCGATCGGCGCTGATCACGTCATCGATTATACCCAAGAAGATTTCGCCCAAAACGGGGAGCTGTACGACCTGATTATTGCCATGGGTGGATATCGTCCGCTCCAGGATTATCAACGAACGCTACGCCCTGGTGGGACCTTTGTGTGGGCCGGTGGGCCGTTAAAGGGTCTATTCGAAGCGATGGTGTTAGGCCCGCTGGCTTCTCGGAAGGAGAATAAGAAACTGACCGGCTTGAGCCATCAATCCAAACGGGACGATCTGGTGTATGTGGCCGGACTGATGGAAGCGGGGGTGGTCAAATCGGTGATCGACCGGTGTTTTCCGCTGGAGGAGACGGCTGAGGCTTTCCACCATTATTCAGCAGGCCATATGCAAGGCAAAGTCGTTATCACCGTGGTATAGGATAGCGAGCAGCAACCCACGCTTTAGAAGAAACACGGCATTTTTTGGATGAAAAAGGAGAATAAATCATGCAAAATGTAAAGGTAACACTTTCGATAATTTGGATCGCGGTCATGCTCACCTACTTGTGGGGAGATGTATTGCGCATATTTACTGGCGATGTTATCCCCGGAGAAATTGACGGGGCAAAATTCACGCAGGCCATGGCGTTGGGCATCGCAATCCTGATGGTCATACCCATCCTGATGGTGGTTTTATCTCTGGTGCTGCCGCAAAACGTCAACCGCTGGGCAAACATCATCGTAGCCGTCTTCTGGTTTCTTTTCAATCTGGCAGGATTGCGGGGCTATCCAGGTTATTATGACAGATTTTTGCTGGTTGTAAGCATGGTGTTCAATATGGTCACAGTCTGGTATGCCTGGAAATGGGTCTAATAGAAGAAAACAAATTCCTATTGAAGAATTTAGGAGAAATATCATGAAAGACTCGACCACCATTCAAACAAAACTCGGAAAAATCCTGCAAGCCAACAAGCTTGTCATCTTCTTGGAAATTATGGTTGTGTTTTTGCCCTTCATCTTGGGGATGATCATCAGCGACCGTATCGGGTCTGATCACATATCCCTGGGTGAGGATCTCCTAATCCTTGGCGGTCCAATCACCTATTTGGGTTTGACAATCAGCCTGGTAATTCTGTGGATCGTATCTCGGGTGCGAGGTGCTGGTTGGCGTTATTTTGGTTTGACCCAACCGAATAGCTGGTTCCGTACCGTGCTGCAGAGTCTGGGCATTGCTCTCATTGTCTTTCTAACTGTCAAACTCATCATCAATCCTATCTTGGCTGCCCTCCCCAACGCAGGCTATCAGGATCTGAGCCGTTTTGACTATCTTGAGGGCGATCTCTCAAACCTGATCATCATGCTGGTCAATATCTGGATTACTGCTGCCTTCCTGGAAGAGTTTTTGTTCCGTGGATATCTGATGAACCGGCTCATCGACCTTCAAGGGAAACACACCCAACTTGCCTGGGGAATTGCCCTGGTCGGTCAGGCAGTCATCTTCGGGTTGGTCCACGCTTACCAGAGCCCCATCGGGATGTTCAAGGTCGGCCTGATCGGCTTGGTGTTCGGGATTTCTTACCTGATCGTGGGACGAAATCTATGGCCCTTGATTCTGGCACATGGATTGATTGATTCCCTGGATATGGTCAGCCACTATCTCGGAGGGTTATAACCAAAGAGCTAAAAAAGAACAACACAATACCCCTAACAACACTTATGTGCCTACAAAATAACACCATGTTGTCGATATATTAAAGTGGACCATACAAAAATAGAAACTGGAGGCATTCAAATGAATCAGAAAAAATCGAACCCCATCAAATCTCGGAGAAGAAATATGTATATCATCCTGATAATTATTGTTGTAATACTCTTGATCCCTTTTATCTTCAAGGGCGAAACCAGAGCAACGCTTAGTGGGCCAAGCCTATCAGAACTGGAATATTCGGAAATATTTTTCAAGAATGGTAATCTTCAATTAGCTGGAATGTTGATACTACCAGAGGAAGAAGGACCATATCCTGTAGCTGTCATCATCCATGGATCAGGAACCAGCCAGAGAGACAGCAAATGGTATCTATCGATCGCCAAACATTTGCAAGATAATGGCATTGCAGTCTTACTGCCCGATAAGCGCGGCTCCGAATCGTCTCAGGGAGATTGGCGAACAGCAAGTTTTGATGATTTAGCTGGAGATACGCTCAGCGCTATTGAATACATCAAATCACAAACCATATTCGAATATACAAATATCGGCTTAGTTGGCATGAGCCAGGGTGGGTGGATCGCCCCATTGGTTGCCACAAAAAATGACGATGTATCTTTTGTGGTCAGTATGTCTGGCGCGGCGGTGACAACCGACGAACAATTGTTATATGAAGAGATCAATAACATCACCGAGATGGGAACATATCCCTTTTTGGCAAAACTGATTGCACCTTTGACCACTAAAAATATCCAGCGGATGGATTTCTGGCAGTCTATTGCGGGCTTTGACCCACTTCCGTATTGGGAACAGGTCAAGGTTCCCAGCTTTGCCGCCTTTGGTGAAAATGACACGAATGTGCCTGTTGAAGAAAGCATCAGTCGCTTACAGGCGCTAGATAAAGAAGTTATCATGCATGTCTATCCTGATGGCGGGCATGGCATCACCGACCCAGAGACAGGTAAGGTGCAAACTGAATTCCTGACTGACCTGATTGAATTCATAAGAAGTTCATATTGAGAACCTGACTTTACGTTTACTTTTTCGTATTGATAATAAGGATACAAAATGAAAATCTCAAGAGGAAGCATATTCAATCAACATTCCCTGGTAATGTACTTCATTCTCGCTTTTGCTATCACCTGGATAATCCTAAGCCCAGGGGTAGCGGCCAATCTTGGATGGCTGAATTTCGAATTCGATGGCACCGTGTTAACTATTCTTGGCGGGATAGGTCCGTTACTGGCTGCGATCGTAGTGACAGGAGTTACCGATGGCAGCGCCGGGGTCAGCAATATCTTTCGCAGTATGTTTAACTGGCAGGTAAAACTTCGATGGTGGGTGGCCGCTGTCTTGCTGCTGGCGGGGTTATTCGCTTTAGCAACTCTGCTTAGCATGCTGGTAGGAGGTTCTGCTCCTGATTCCAGAGTGGGAGTATATCTAAATGACGGCAGTACGATCCTGGTAATCTTGCTTTTGTTGATCGGATCGTTTGGAGAAGAGCCAGGTTGGCGAGGCTTTGCCTTACCCAAACTTCAGGAAGGCCACAGCCCCATGAAAGCCACCCTGATCCTGACTTTTATTTGGTGGCTCTGGCACCTACCCACCTACTGGACTCTGCCCCTCGCTATGGACGCTGTTCAACAATACGGCTTTGTGGCGGCATTTGGAATACAGTTCGTTGTTTTGCTCGCCTTGAGTATATTATGCACCTGGGTCTATAACGGTAGCGGTGGCGTGGTTTTGATGCCTGTACTGTTACATGCCAGTTGGAACTTCTGGTCCGGAGCATTTGGCCAGGAAGCTTCCATGTTCCTGCTGCCGCTGTTTTTGGTGACCACACTTGTGGTTGCCATTGCTACCAAGGGTCTCAGATAAATGCATTGGTATTATTTGAAGGAAAGGTATGACAAAATCTACTCAAATGAACATTCAGAAAATTAGAAACACTTATCCTGATATTGAGTTGGAAAAGCTTTTCGAACACTTTCCTCGCATATCTATGTCAGAATACCCTGAATTAAACGAATATTCATGGGAAGAATGCCATCAAGGCTTTATGGGTGCGGGCGGTTTGTTCCTGGTTTCCGAGATATCCCAGAAAATGGAACTCCAACCAGAAATGCGCGTTTTGGATCTATGCTGCGGCAACTGTGCCAGTTCAATTTTTCTGGCCAAACATTTTGATGTGGAGGTGGTTGCCGTCGATTTAGGGGTTGATCCCGCTAAAAATTCGCACCAGATTGAAAAGGCTGGCCTGGTATCAAGGGTGATTGCCCACAAAATGGATGCCGCCAACCTGGATTTTCCACACGGCCACTTCGACGCGATATTCTGCATGAACAGCTATTTCTACTTTGGTACAGATGATGCCTACCTGCCCTATTTGACCCAATTTCTTCGGGATGGCGGTCGAATCGGCATCGCCAGCCCTTGCTATGCGGATGAGTTGAAACCAGACACACCACAAGAGTTTCTGTACGATGCCCCAGATTTCGTTGAATCCTATGCTGTCCATTCCCCAGGATGGTGGCAAACCCATTTTGAGAAAACTGAATTAGTCGATATCCTTATCTGTGAAGAACACCCCAAGGGGCGAGAGTTCTGGCTCGATGATGTTCGTTGGCTTTTAGAAACGACGCATCCACGAGAGATGGAGCCGATTATGAGAAAAATGGTCTTACAACAAATTATGATGCTTCTGACAGATCAAGAACGTTTCGTAACTTACTTGAATTTGATTACGGAAAAGAAATAAAGGAAAGGAATCGAACCAGATTTTTGAAATTAGGCTTACCATCTAAGAAGATTCGAACTCTAATGGTCCAAAAAGAAGTGCTTAAAACCTAAGATACTCATGAAATAGCTCGTTTTACAGGCAAATTGATCATTTTGTGTAAAAAATTGAATCAAAAAAGCCATCCACCTGATGGTAGATGACCTCTTTGATGGCGAGTGCCCCCAGGGAGATTCGAACTCCCGTTTTAGC
>CAZLNX010000359.1:0-6317 GCA_964560795.1 uncultured Anaerolineales bacterium
AACTTTTGCTGTTTTGAGGAGGGTCTAGCACCCTTTTTGCAGTAGAGTCATCTATTGTGCTGTTAAGCCTTTCATTGGCTGCCTGCGAACTATCATCTACCACAGAACCTGAAGACCCTACGGCCATCCCCGTCGTCCAGGATTTTGCTGTGGTTGCAGAAGGGCGTTTGGTCCCCAATGAGTCCGCACAGCTCTCCTTTGTATCTGGCGGCCAGGTTGCTGAGATATTTGTGTCAGAGGGAGATCAGGTCGAAGCTGGGGATGTATTAGCCCGTTTGGGTGATCGTGAGCAAATCGAAAGCAGTCTCGCAAGCGCGCAGTTGGAGCTGAGTGCCGCGGAATTGGAGTTGCTCTCTGCTCAACAAGATTTGCAATCCCTCTACGACAATTGGCCCGAGGCTGCGACCGCGGCCCAAGAGGCTCTGACCAACGCAAGACAGGAAGTTCGCGATACCGAGCGTATCTATAATTATCGCACCACGCCCGCGGATCAGACGGATATTGATGTTGCCTGGTCTCAGGTTGTGCTGGCTGAGGATGCGTTAGATAAGGCCAAAGAAGATTTCGAGCCCTATGAAGACAAACTCGAAACTGATCTGGCCAGGGCGAATTTCCAGAGTCGATTAGCTGAAGCCCAAGGTGCCTATGATGATGCTGTTCGAAAATACAATTCACTGGTTGATTCGGCAAGTGAATTCGAGATCTCTCAGGCTGAAGCGGATTACAATATCGCGCAAGCACGCCTCGAACAGACCCAAGAAGATTACGATGAACTTCTCGAAGGTCCCGATCCCGATGGCGTCGCTTTGGCTGAAACACGCATTGCATCTGCTGAAGCCCGAATTGCCGCGGCCCAAGCGAATATTGCCTCTGTCCAATCAGCCTTGGATGATCTAGATTTGGTGGCCACCTTCGCTGGAACGGTTGTTGAATTTGATCTGATCGTCGGCGAGCAGATCCCTCCAGGTCAGCCAATGGCTACCGTGGTAGATTTCTCTCAGTGGTATGTTGAAACGGACAATCTCACCGAGATTGAAGTGGTCGATGTTTCGGTTGGCCAGGCGGTTACCATCGTCCCCGACGCGCTGCCTGATGTGGAATTGACCGGCAGTGTAGACTCTATTGCAGACTTCTTCGAAGAGAAGCGCGGCGATGTCACGTACACAGCCCGCATTCTTGTCGATGAAATTGACCCACTTCTTCGCTGGGGCATGACCGTAGTAGTTACTTTTGTTGAATAGAAAACACTTTTCAGAAATGGAAACGCCCGATGGCAAGAAGTCATCGGGCGTTTTTGCTATTTTTGCGGAGATCCTTCGCGCCTTGCGGCGCTCAGAATGACAGTAATTTGTTGAGTTTATTGTACTCGTTCCACCGCAGAGCGGTGGAACGGATATTCGCTTTCAGATTATTCTACTGTTGACAAACCTCGCAGAGATAGCAAGCCCCACCGAGATACGAAATCTTCTTGATGTCCACTCCACAATTTGGGCAAGGCGTATTTTTGGTTTTACTATCCATCAGGCGGATATAGCGCCCCTTTTGCCCAAAGAGATCTACCTCATCGTAGCGGCCACCTAACTCTATGGCCTCAGCGACAGTACTTTGGATGGCATCGAACAGCTTGTGTCGTTCTTCAGGTGTGATATCCGGTGTCTTGCGTTTAGGGCTGAGTCTGGCGTTGAAAAGGATATCCTGCACAATGGCGTTCCCCAGACCATGAATGGGGTCAGGGATTGCGTAGACAGTGGCAACGAGAAAGCCCTTGATGCCCTTAGATGTTTTTTCGGGATACACATCCAACATTTGGTTGAAGCGTTCCAAGGTGAACTCTGGGCTGTGTGGTGGAGTGCCGATTTCGTCGATTGGGATTTTGTCGAATTCTGATTTGTCGAGTAATTTTACTGCTCCCCACATCTGTAATGCATAGGTCAGCGATGAGCCATCCTCAAACTGCCAACCCAGGTGATAATTCTTGGGTAGCTTTTCAGCAGAGGCGTGATAGAGAATCTTCCCTCCCGCATCACTCCACCAGAGCATATGACCTTCCAAGTGAAGATAGATCGAACGGCCAAAATTGCTGGCACCAGTCACCCTCAACCCCGGAAGAATTGCGGCATATTCTTCATCGGGTCGGTTGAGCCATAAGAATTTATGGGTTTTATTTCCGCGTCCGAAACTCGCGATGGTTTTCCCCGTCAATTCGGTATTCATTTGGTTGGCGATGGTGGTCGCCTCAGGCATTTCGATCATGGTTGCCTCCCGTTTCAGTATCCAGTAGCAAGTAATAAGTGGTCAGTAGATTGATTCTGGCTTCTGGATATTGGTCACTATTTACTGATCACCGATCACTTCTCTCAAGAATCTCCCTGTATAGCTCTCATCAACTTTGGCTACATCTTCTGGCGTGCCCTCGGCTACGATATAGCCACCTTTGTCGCCCCCCTCAGGACCCAGGTCGATGATCCAATCTGCGGTACGGATCACATCCAGGTTGTGCTCGATGATGATTACTGTGTTTCCGGCGTTGACTAGGCGATGCAGTACATCCAGTAGACGTTGGATATCTGCGAAGTGCAGGCCGGTAGTAGGTTCGTCAAGGATGTAAACTGTGCGCCCGGTGGCCACGCGGCTCAACTCTTTGGCTAGCTTGACGCGTTGAGCCTCACCGCCGCTCAAGGTCAGGGCGCTCTGGCCCAGTTTGACATAATCCAACCCGACATCGTGCAAGGTTTGTAGGATGCGCTTGATTTTTGGGTGGTTCTCAAAGAATGTCAGCGCTTCTTGAACATCCATATCCAGCACTTGGGCGATGTTTCTCTCTTTGTAGGTAACTTGCAAAGTTTGGCGGTTAAAGCGTTTCCCTTCGCACGTGGCACAGCGCACCCAAACATCGGCCAGGAAATGCATCTCAACGCGTTTGTGCCCGTACCCCTTACACTCCTCACAGCGTCCCCCTTTGACGTTGAAGCTGAAGCGCCCTGGCTTAAATCCCAGGGCTTTGGCATCGGGGACTTCGGCAAAAACTTTGCGGATTTCGCTCAACACGCCCACATAGGTGCCCGGGTTGGAGCGCGGATTGCGGCCAATTGGGTCTTGGGTTATGTTGATGATCTTGTCCAAGTCTTCTATGCCGCCGATGCCTTCGTGTGGGCCGGGAACTGCCATTTGGGCGTTGTGCAGTGTCCGCGCCAGGACGGGATGCAATGTTTGGGCGATGAGACTGCTCTTACCCGAGCCGCTGACTCCCGTGATGCAGATCAGCGTCCCCAGGGGGAAGTTGACATTGATTCCCTTCAGGTTGTGTAAACCAGCCCCTCGCAGAGTCATCACCCCCGATGCGGATGCAGTCCGCCGCTCCCTGCCATTGGGCGGGGTGACCTTCAAAGCGCCAGAAAGGTATTTGCCCGTGACAGACTTGGGGTGCAGGATTATTTCATCCGGACTTCCGGCAGCAACAATCTCGCCGCCTATCATGCCAGGCCCCGGTCCAAGATCGATAATCCAATCGGCTGTTCGCATGGTGGCTTCGTCGTGCTCGACGACCAGGACGGTGTTACCGATATCGCGCAAGTGCGTGAGGGTATCCAGTAGGGCGCGGTGATCACGGGCGTGCAAGCCGATGGAAGGCTCATCGAGGATATACATCACACCTACCAACCCGCTGCCGATTTGACTG
This sequence comes from uncultured Anaerolineales bacterium, assembly GCA_964560795.1. GTDB lineage: Bacteria > Chloroflexota > Anaerolineae > Anaerolineales > UBA11858 > NIOZ-UU35. The sequence continues at coordinate 3,680 of CAZLNX010000359.1, forward strand.
GCCAGACGGATGCGTTGGCCCTCACCCCCAGAAAGGGTCGGTGCGGGACGGTTCAATGTCAAATAGTGTAGGCCGACGTTGCGCAGGAAGCCCAGCCGTTCGTGAACTTCTTTGACTAACTCCTCGCCGATTTGGATTTGCTCATTGGGAAGGGCATGGAACAAACTGCCGACCCAATCGTGCAGGGCCTCGATGCTCCAGGATGTCAGTTCGGGCAGTCGATTGCCGTCGATAGTCACAAACCGAGCCTCTGGATTGAGCCGTTCACCTTCGCAGCGTGGACACGGCAGCTTGCTCATAAATTGCATGTAATATCGACGTGACCCTTCCGATTTTGTCTGGCGGAAGAGTCGCTTGACATGATAGATGATACCCATGGCTGGACGGAAACTTTGACCACTCCAAGAGCCGTCTTGCGACTCGTACTCGAAATGAAACTTCGTTTCTCCCGACCCGAACATAATGACATTCTGGAAAATCTCGGGCTCTTTCCAAGGCAGGTTAATATCGACGTTGTAATGATCTGCCATAACGCCGAGATGTCTGGCTCGGTAGGGGCTGCCTTTCTTCTTGTTGACATTGCCATACCACGATGTGGCGCCATCTAAAATCGAGACATCTGGATCGACGACGATTACATCGGGGTCGACCTGCAGTTTGACACCCAAACCATTGCACTCGTCGCACATCCCTAAGGGGGAGTTGAAGCTGAAGACATGGGGTTCCAATTTCGGGAAGCTGATATCACACTCGGGGCAGGCATTGTGCTCGCTGAGAGTGATCTCTTCGTTGCCCAGATCAACGATCAAGATGCCATCGCCGGCTCGCAGGGTAGTTTCGACAGAGTCGATCAAGCGGGTGTTCCAACCTTCGTCCTGAGTGGAAGTTGATGTTGGTGCCGCTAGGCGATCTACGATTAGTTCGATGTTGTGCTTCTTATTCTTATCTAACTGGGGAATGCTCTCACTCAATTCGACTAATTCGCCATCGACACGGACGCGGGTGTAGCCATCCTTGCGTGCTCGCTTGAAGGTATTGATGTATGCCCCTTTGCGCTTGCGGGCGATGGGCGCCAGGAGTTGAAAGCGCGTTTTTGGAGGAAGTTTTGCCAGTTGATTGGCGATCTGTTGGGCGCTTTGGGGTTGGACAGCGCGTCCGCATTGGGGGCAGTGAGGCGTTCCCAAGCGGGCATATAATACTCGCAGATAGTCGAGGATCTCTGTGACTGTGCCTACCGTGGAGCGCGGGTTGCGGCTGATGGTCTTTTGTTCGATAGCTATGGCCGGGCTGAGACCGGTGATCTGGTCTACTTGGGGTTTCTCCATCTGGTCCATGAATTGACGAGCGAAAGAAGAAAGGCTTTCGACGTACCGCCGTTGTCCCTCGGCATAGATAGTATCAAAGGCCAGGGATGATTTCCCACTGCCACTGACGCCTGTGATGACAACCAGTTTGTGCCGTGGAATATGCACGTCGATATTCTTTAGATTGTGCTGTCTGGCACCGCGCACGATGATGTCGCCCATCCCGGGCGGGAGTATGGTTTGTTGCGTATAAGCAGGGTGATCCTCGGGTAAATCATCGGGTTCAGCAAAACGGTCGAATGTTAGGACATCAGGTTGGTTGAACGTTTCAACCTGTGCATGTTCGACCAACCTGTCCATGCCGGAAGGTTTGAGTTCATCTACGCTGGCAAGTTCTTTATCGTCGATAATGCCCAATTGGCGCAGCTTGGCATAGATGCGCTGGGTTCGGGGTAGCTCGTCGAAGATAGTGCGCATAGCCACGAAGCTGGCCTGGGGGTTGAGGGTCAATTCAGAAATATTGTCGAGTAAGGCTTTGTCTTCGACGGTCATTTGAGCTTCTGGTTTAGCGTGCAATTCGTCCCAGTAGTCGAAGAGGGCCAACTCTAAGCGGTTCAGGGCTTGGAAGTCGTGCAGAAGATTCCCGCGAATACAAGGAAAGCCTTTCCAACGTCCGGAGTAGCGGAAGATATCGGGGCGCACCATTCCTTTTCGGGCTAGCTTCCAGGCTGAACCAGCAACGTAGAAATCCACATCATGACGTAGATCGTGAAGGTTGCAGCCATCTTTAATCGGGATCATGCCCAGGGGCACGCCACCAACATCGGGATCTGCCAACACCCAACGGCCCTGATCAGCACTCCAGTACTCAGAAATCCAATGGTCGCCTTTGAATATGTTTTCTTTTCCTAGATAGTCGGCGAATCCAACACGCATGCGAGCAGGGATACCCTTGTGCCGTAGGATCGATGTGAAGAAAACGGCGAAATCTCGACACATGCCAACCTGACGTTCTTTGGGCTCGCGTTTCACCGTCAAAGGCTCAGGAGACAGTTCTGCGAGGCGAGCTAAGCGCTGCTGCATAGTGCGCAGGCGCTGCTCACCACGACTTTCTCGAGTTAACGTGACGCCGAATTGCTCGGCTGCCAGTCGGTGCATTATTTGTCCCTGGATGACATCGATGATCTCATGAATACCGTTGGGGAGATCATGATAAAAATACTCAAATTCACCAGGGTGGGTGATGGGGGAGTGGGAGCGGTAGTAGTCTAAGATTTCGTTCATATACTGATCAAAAATAGGTTTTGTGAGAAACGGATAGTCGGGTAGACTTG
>CAZLNX010000360.1:0-6309 GCA_964560795.1 uncultured Anaerolineales bacterium
GACAATCTTGTGGACAGTTGCCGGAATGTTCGAAATCACCACAATAGCCATCGCCGCAATAACCGCAATCTGCGGAGCAAGAATACATATCTTCATCCCAGTCACAATAAGCATCCCCACATACCGAACTGGTTGAACCACAATCTTGGGGGCAGTTCCCAGAATTCTCAAAATCACCACAATAGCCATCGCCGCAAAGGGGACCATCATCACTGCCGCAGTCTTGCGGGCAGTTGCCGGCATGCTCGAAATCGCCACAATACCCATCCCCACACAATGGCTCATCGGAGCGTGATGTTTCACCGGTCACATACCAGGTGTCGTATTCGGGAATATCGATATTGTAATATTCCTCGACGCTGTAACCGCTGCAATCTTCCACACGCAGGTCATATTTGTCAGGTTGGATGTTGAAACTTTGCTGGTAATCCGGTGGAATGTTGATAGCAATAGCATCTTGTTGCATCCATTCGTCAGACAGTGGGGATGAAAAATATATCTGGCAAAGGGTGTAGGCACTTTCGTTGATGACCTCAAAGGACACCGTTGCGACTGAATTAGAAGAAGATTGCTGGGGGGATTGTGCTGCATGAGCCGCTGCAGTGGCTTGTTTATTCTGCGCATTAGCAGTTTGCAACACATGTAAGGCCAGTGCAGTGGTTGTGGCCTGTATATTTACATTGGAAGTTGCCGTTGCAGTTTGGGTCGCTGTCTGTGAATCTGTGGTGGCTGTTTGGGTAGCAGACTGGGTCGCGGTACTCTCCACGGCTGCCTGGGTTAATTTGGCATCCAGCGCTTGTTCGGTCGCCTGCAATGCTTGGGCGGTCCCATCATGATTTACTGTCGCGCTAGAATAATTGCAGCCCAAGCCTACCAGAAGCAGAACAATGACCAGCCCAGCAGATTTTAGAGGAGATGAATAATGGGTGTTCATCCTTGCTCCTTTCGTTGCATGAACAAGGAAACTCAGTCCAGATAAGGAGTTTCCAGCGGTTCGGGCTGGGGTTTGCACACGCCACAGAATATGGCATCGGCCACCACCAGCGACTTGAGCACCTTTTTGCTCTCGCTGGGATATACGCTGACAATGTAATTCATCGTTTGGGCATGGCTCTTGCAGATCGCTCGCCCGCAAAAGCGGCACACCGAATGAGCGGTCTGGTTGCATTGCCAACAGTTCATGATTTGCTCCTGAGCGATGTAATTTTGATGAGTATATAGAGTATAGAGCAAGCAAGAGTTTTGGTCAAATGACTGTGGTGTGATTGACAATCAGCTTTCTGTTTTGTATGCTAGGGTAGCAATTCCCCCTTCGAATATGCTGGTTACTTTGAACAATTGGGGAGGCTTTTCATCTTTAGGAGGCTGCCATGGTTTGTTCTTTCCGTTTGTGCCTGGTAATCGTGTTTGCAACCATTCTCGTATTAACAACGTTTATTTTAAGTGAAAATGTACATGCTCGGGTTTTCGAACAGGAGGGCAATCCTGACGAACCCTTATCGCCATGTGACCTGGCGGAAGATATGCTCGGCCAATTTGTTCGAGTGCGCGGAGAAATAACCTTCGTTGATGATGCCGTGCCCGAGGGCACATTTGTTGAGCTGACGTCTGGCGCGTGCAGAGTGGGTGGCTTTATTCAAGCTCATGTCTTGAGTGAGTTTGGCGCTGAGGCAGAACAGCTGATTAAGCGGGGGCAAACCATCGAAGTTGAAGGCCAGCTTTCCACATATGGCGGTGATTTCGAGATCCATGTTGATCTATTCGCAGCAGCGCAGGACCAGGAAGATTCTGTTGCAGTAGAAGATAGCGTACCCACCGAGTCCGATGAGGCAGCCACAGGGGAAACGCCCTGCGATCTGAGCCAAGCGCGGGTGGGTGAAAACGTTACGGTTTCAGGCAGGGTGGGGTTTATCGAAACAGAAGATCCCATGGGGGTGTTCTTTGGGCTCGAACATCAGGGGTGTTTTGTGGGGGTTTATTTAGAACAGGGCATCTGGGATAGCTGGACTGCTGATAAGCGCGCAGAGTACCAAATTGGGCAGCAAGTAACCGTCAGCGGGGATCTAAATTCTTATGATGGCGAGATGGTCGTCGAAGTCTTGGGCGAGTCCAGCCAAGAGGGTGGTGCTATCGCTGAGACAAGCCATGAAAAAGAGTCGCTCTGTAACCTGACCATCGAGCGGGTTGGTGAAGAGGTAGCCGTATCCGGTGTGGTATCGGAATACACCGAGGATGAATTTGGCTTTTATGGGGTCGTCACCAATTACGAAATGCAAACCGGTTACTACACCACCGATTTCAACTACCAGGCCGGGATATGCTGGATCAGTTGGACTGCCTTTGCTGAGGAGATCGGTTTTTGGCCTGAAGATGTCCGGAGTGCGTTTTTCGAAGGCCAGGAAGTGATTATTAGTGGGCGCCTGACCAAGATGGATAGCTTTGACCCAGAGATGGAATATGAATTAGCTGTTGAGTTGTTTGGTCCCCCGCAGATCATCGGACCAGTCGAGTTTGATCTATCCAACAAAGTGGAACCGGGCTGGTTTAACAAGATCAATATTTTCGACAATACCATGGGCGGTCTGATGCCCGGGTTCACCGTCATCGATACGGGGCCCGGTGCTGAGGTGCCCGAAGTGGAGGAGATGATCCGCCAATCGGGAATCAAGACCAATGCGCTTGGCATTCCTTTTGCCGGTCAGGTTATGATCCGCGCCACAGCCGATTTTCGCACCTTAGAGCAGTACCCAGAACTCTATGATGCCATCGCGCTGACCATTGATGGCGAATATGTGGTCGATTGGGTACAAAGAACGAAAAGAAATCCCACGCCTCTAACCGGTGTTTTGCTGCACCCAACCTGGCAGGCGTTCCTAAAGGAACAAGTGCGCCGTCTGGTGGATGCCGGTGTCAATATCGTTTTCTTTGACGCCCCCAATGCCTCCGCTTATGCAGCTGCAGATTCGGTGTATAACGGAGATTTTCACCCGGTGATTATGGAAGCGTTTCGCGAGTATCTCTGGGAAACATATTCTGAGTCTGAGTTGGGCAATATGGGCATCACAGATATTGAGAATTTCAACTACAAGGATTGGCTGATCGAGAATGGCTACGCCGACCAGGTGCGCAGTACCGATATCAATATCCGTTTTCAGGTGCCCCTATGGGATGAATTTTACTTCTTCCTGGTTGATGAAGAAACCAAAGCCGTTGCAGACTTATTGATCTATACCCGTGACTATATCGACCAACAAGGCCGCCAGGATGTCGCTATCACATTGAATGTTAATGATTTCCATCAAACAAGCATTCCCATTTTGCATCTATTGACATATTTTTGGCATGAATACCCTTACTTACAAATGTATCCCCAAATAACCAGGGCGGCTCCTACAATACGAATCGGCAATGCCTGGGGAACGCCCTCAGTTCATCACCCCGATTCGACGGACTCTGTGCGCAATTTGTTCAAATTTGAGAACACCACCGTGTTCTTTAAAACCTTGATTGCTGAAGCCTTTGCCAATGGATCCATGTTCCAGGCTCCCAGCGGATTTGCTGGACCAATCGAACAACCCGATGGCGGCACGCTGATCGAAGTCTATATGGCTGACGTGGAGGCTATCCAACCCTATTTTGAATTCATCATGGCTAATCAGGCTTGCTGTTCTGAGAAGTTGGTGCTCCCGGATGTGACCCTGGTGTATCATGCCCCCTCAGATATCGAGCAAATCGATTATTACCGGCCGCGTTTCAGGGAGGCTAGTCAGGCGTTATTGGAGAACAATATCCAATACAATGTGCTCTTCTTGAATGGTGAAGTGAAGGCCGGGGAATTAAATACGTCGTTCGTGGTGGTGCCAAAACCCGAGGTGCCCTTTACCCCCGCAGAGCAAGCCGCTTTTGAGGGTGCCAACATCATCAATTACGACGCGAACTCTACGCCGGAGAGTCTCGTCCAGACAGTTTTGGGGCGTCTGCAGCCAATGATCGAAGTCGATCAACCTGGCGTGGAGGCCTATGTTTTCGAGCACGATGATCAACTGGTGATCAATCTCACCAACCGAACCTATCAAATGGAAACCGAGACGGTCACAGATATTGAGAATATTACCATTTCACTTCGCCTTCCCGATGAACGTGCTGTAGAGTCAGTGCAATTACTCTCCCCCGATGGTGATGTGGATATGCCCCTGGAGTTCCAGAAAGATGGCGATGTACTCACGTACACCGTACCCTTTCTTCACATTTGGGATGTGATTATCATTCGCTGACAAAAGAGACGCCCCTGTCCCCCCTCCGTGGGCGTCTCTTTCATTACTGGTTCTGATTTTCCAGATCCAACAAATATCGCTTACGCCACAAGCCACCGCCGTAACCGGTCAGGCTGCCATCGGAGCCTATCACGCGATGGCAGGGGATGATGATGGAGATGCGGTTATCACCGTTTGCTCTGGCGACAGCCCGAACGGCCTTGGTGTTGCCAATCCGATTAGCCTGTTCTTTATAGGAACGCGTGCCCCCAAAAGGAATTTCCAGCAGCGCCGCCCAGACTTTTTCCTGAAACTCAGTCCCGGCAGTCACCAGGGGGACACTGAATTCTTTGCGAGTGCCATCAAAGTATTCTTCGATTTGCTGATTGAGTGTCTCGAAGTGGGGATTCGAACCAGGGATAAACTCAGCCTTGAGGGCCTTCTTCAGCCGTTGAATCTGGGTTTCAATCATACGCCGGTCGATAAATTCTAGAAGGCAGATTCCGTCTTCGGTAGCTCCGGCCAACATCGGCCCCAGGGGGGTCAGGATGCGGGTGGTGACGACGATATCCTTATCGCCGCTCTTGATGGGGGAGAAGCCGGTAGTCTTCTTGAAACCCTCGGTAAATCCGCTCAACGAGTCATAACCAGATTCGAAAGCTGTATCGATGACTTTCTCGCCATATTTAATGCGCCCGTATGCACCACTAATGCGCATCGTACGCAAATAGGCCTGAAAGGTCATCCCATGATGCTTCTTGAACCAGCGCCGTACGCGGGCTGGATCGATGTCGCGTTCACGCAAGTCGCTGTCTTTTAGACGGAGTTCTGGCTGGGCATCGATTTCTTTCATCAATGGTTTAAGCCAATCGGGGTATTCGCCTCGCTGCCCTAAAGGATGGCAAATTTTGCAAGGGCGGTAGCCATGCAAAAGAGCTTCATGGGTAGAAGGATAAAACTCAACATTTTGCTTTTTCGGTTTGCGAGCGGTGCAGGTCGGGCGGCAGAAAATTCCGGTGGTCTTCACCCCCACGAAGAAAATGCCCTCGTACGTGCTGTCTTTTTCCAGCAAGGCTGTATACATGGTTTCAGTATTTGGTAGGGTCTGGTTCATTCTAGTTTCCTTTCAGTCGGACTTATCAATCATACTTTAAACCATGTTAGCGAAAGGCGAAACCGAAAAATGGACAAATAATCTTGTTTTATGAAGGAAACCAGGAAATCAAGAAGGCACGAAAAAACAATTCCTGATTTCCTCATAGTTTTTTCGGAAATTTATACCCACTCCACGTCATCGACGGTCAGGTCACCGCCTGCATCGCCGGTATTGACCGTGCCCGCCGGTTCGACCATCAGGATATGGCACTCTTGCTCGGCGATAGGTTTGTGCTCGACGCCTTTGGGCACCACCAACATTTCGCCTTCTTTGAGCGCAGCTTTCCAATCTCGAAAGGCAATCTGCATTTCTCCCTGGATGACAATGAAGACCTCATCCGTCTCTGGATGGCTGTGCCAGACGAACTCGCCCTCGATTTTGGCGATCTTGAAATGGTAGTCGTTCATCTGGGCGATGATCTTCGGTGACCAATGTTCGTTGAACTTCTTGAATTTGTCCTGGAAATTGATGGTCTGGTGATCCATTGATAGTATCTCCTTCTTCTCCCTCCAATTATATCAATGGCTCGATACTGGCGGGAATCGATCAGCCGCCGTCTGCACCCGGCCCAACGCCAACCAGCCAGCCGAATATCGGCGCCATTCTGCCATCGGCCAGCATGGCCGGCTCGAAAAGATTTTCAGCCAGCGGACCGGCAATCAATGTACCCAGAGGTATCATGGCGCGCGAGGCCGTGATACGTGCTGACATGACTCGCCCTTGCACATCGGGCGGCACTTTCGTTTGCCAGAGGGAAGCGATGGTGCCATTCAGCAGCGGCACGAACAGGAACATGAAGAAAGCACCGGGTATCCAGGAATAAAAATCGCGCCCCATACCAAAGAGCACTCGGCTTAGAAAAGCGATCGAGGCTAGAGGCAAGGTGCAGAAGCGAGAATC
>CAZLNX010000361.1:0-6301 GCA_964560795.1 uncultured Anaerolineales bacterium
TCTTTTCCCATCTCAATCAGGGAAACCCTCCTGAGATTTGTCAGTCAATCAGGTTTATTCCATAAACCACAATATCACACTCATATCATCGGAGCCCGAGGCGAGAAGATGACCGCTAGGAGAAAATGTTACATAATTTACATCGCCCCGATGCCCTGACAATGGTTGCAGAAGTGTGCCACTCTCAACATCCCACAAACGAACACTGTTATCTGAAGAACCCGATGCCAATAACGAGCCATCTGGTGAAAATGCTACGCTTCGAACAGTTTCACTATGCCCTTTCAGAGTATGCAGCAAAGCTCCATCATAGACTCTCCAGATTCGAATATCAGAATCATCCGAAGCTGTAGATGCAAGTTTTGCGCTATCTGGAGAAAAAGCAATGCTGCTCACCCCTCCAGGATGACCGTTGGGTCCGATAAATCTTCGAATCAGAGATCCGCTTTCCACCTCCCATAAGAAGATCGCTCCAATCAATCGTTCTCCCCCTGCCAATAGTTTTCCATCTGGAGAAAACTCAGCAAGGTTCGGTGAATAGGCAGCAGCATTATCGCTTCCATCCATGCCAAATATATTCAATACTTTGCCTGTTGATATATCCCTTAGTTCAATTACCCCAGAGTTCCACTGAAATGACAATGCCCCAGTTGCGATAATATGTCCATTAGGAAAAAATTCAACGATACCAGCGTGTGCCATATATCCTAAATCATATTTATAGATTACCTTTTTATCATTGAAATCCCATATCCGCAGCCAGTCATTTTTAGATCTGACCATACATCCCTGAGCCAGGTATTCTCCATCCGGAGATACTGCAACATTTGAAGCTGTCTCACGTGATCCAATGCAGAAGTTATCGAGTGAGTGCAGTTTTTTTCCAGTTTCAACATCCCACACAGAAATATAGCTGCTGTCCCAGCCAGCTATCATGAGCATAGTTCCATCTGGATAAAATGCCACACTTGAAACCTCTGCATCGAATTGTAGAGTATTTGCAACCTCAAACTGCCTCAAATCATCGGCGTGGTAGCTCATCGGAGTAGGTAGAGGGATTGATGTTGGTGTGGATGTTGGCAGGATCTCCTCTATCGATAGAATCGGCTGCTGCTCATCGCCAACTTTGGTATCCCACGGCTTTGGTTCTGGATCAACCTGTTTGATCTGAGGGGAATTTCCATAACAGGATGTCATCATTACTATAATGCATAACAATACAAGATCCAGCACCAGAGATGCTGCCCTCAAATATTGAATCTTACCTCGCACATCGTTTGTATATACTCCGAAACGCAAACCGCAACTTGGGTCTTCCATCTTTACTCGCAATTCACTGAACCAACGATGGAGAAATATATGTCAGCGTTATTTTTCATCATCACGGAAGTAAAAGCTGTCATACCAAATTTCTACGTCTGGGCCGATGACAATATGGAATTCAATATCAGCCACCTTTTGCACGCAAATAATATCATCTGTCGCAACCGGCCAGGATATCAGATAGCCATGCCTCCCTGTTGCTACGGAAGCTGTATAGGAACCTATCTCTTCTCCGTTTACCGAAATAACTGTCTGTTTAGTTGTTCCAAACCAAATCCAGGAAGAAGGAAAGATAGCAGTGCCACACCCATCCGGGTCATCTCCATTGGTCAGCTGAAGTACCCTAGGTGCATGTGAATTGAGATATTCCTCACTGAACTCAGCCTCGCCATCAGAATAGAACACCTGCTCGAGAGCGCCTGTTCCAACGTTAGCAATAATACGCGGACGATGTGAATAATCAGTTTTAACTTCGGAGGTAGAGATTGGATATACTTTTTGGTCTGATACAGTTTCAAAGTACTGGTGAACAATTCCATCTGGCCCAACAACCAGAACGTCTACAATACTGCAGCTTAACCCATCCGTACAATTTCCTTTTAGCCGCATTGAATTTACGCGATCATCAGCAAGTTCTTGCCATTGTTCATTGTTCGGAACCAAGTATTCTCCATGCCAGTTTGCACCAGGAACAAGGCCGGTAAGCAGATAAGGCTGTTCTGACGGCAGCATCAATACAACGCTGCCGCGAGTTTCGCCGCCCGGAAGGCAAACTCCCGCCACACAAACCGGTCCTGAGGTCCAAACATGGATTTCGCCATTATCGACAGCAACATCCCAGGTCCCGTCCGCGACTACCGGAATTTCGCCAAAGTAAAAAGAAAACCCGGGCATTGGTGTCTGAGATGGATGCCAGGTTGCTGTAGAAGAAGGATATTGGGTTGGAGTTAAGGTCAAAGCAGGCTCAGCTGTATCCGTGGCAGAAGCATGCGAAACAGTATTCGTTTGGGTAGTAATTGGCTGTAAAGATGGTTTTGGAATCAGTCCACCAAAGATTAGTATGAACCCTAATATGAGTATAGTAACCATGGATCCAATAATACCTGCTGCCACTGATGAGAACCACCGAGGAGGATGAATTCTCCGCGGCTGGAAAATACGAAAAGATTTTCCGGCTGCTATCTTTTCTAATATCCTGGCAAATGCACCCATATCTTGAAATCGATTTTCAGATTCCTTGGCAAGAGCTTTTACTACGGCCTGTTCGACATTAGACGGGATTTTTTGTAGAAACTCCTGAGGTCGGGGCAACGGCTCATTTACATGCTTCATCAGAACCGCCAGCGGAGTATCTGCCTGGAAAGGTTTTCGCCCGGTTATCATCTCGAAAAATATCACTCCAAGTGCATAGATATCTGCACGCCGGTCGACCTTATTACCCATGGCCTGCTCCGGTGCCATATATTCGGGAGTACCAACGCCGATGCCCATCGCCGTGAGATCGTTCTTCTTGCCATTGTCTGGTGTTTTTTCGACGTCAATCGTATGACTTATCTCCAAGATTTTTGCAATGCCAAAATCCGAAATGATAGGTTGTCCATCTTCCGTTATGAGAATATTTGCCGGCTTGATGTCCCTGTGAAGGATACCGTGCCGATGGGCAAATTCCAGCCCACGGGCAACAGGAGCAAGGATACGCGCAACTGTCCGCCAATGGATGGGTTTACCCAAGAACTTTTTCAAAGTGCCCCCAGGGATATACTCAGTTACCAGGAAAGGCCGCCCATTGTAATCCCCGAAATCGTGAACAGTAAGAATGTTCGGATGATTTAGCATCGCTAAAGCCTTCGCTTCCCGCCCGAAGCGCGCCTTTGCACTTTCGGACTGCAATCGCTCACCGCTCAAAAATTTTACAGCCACTTCTCGTTCCAAACGGGTATCAAATGCCTTATAAACTGTGGCCATTCCTCCTTCGCCCAATTTTTCTAGAACATGGTATCTCCCAACAGTTTTCCCGATAACATCATTCATTAGGTTCTCCCAAATATCAAGGCATGCCCAAAACTGGATCTCCAAAAACAGAATAAATATTGGAATTTCAAACGAAAGATTGACACCAAGTTGCTCCGGATCGATTCAGGATTTCTAATACTCGGCATCCATTGCGCAACGAAAGCCGATATCGCTATTGAATTCGTTGGGATTTTCCCTGTAACGATAAGTTGTTTTTAGATACTTATCCATTGATCTCCATGACCCACCTCTCAATACACGATATTCACCTATAGAAGGCCCGGTTGGATTTTCATATGGGGAAACTTGATAATAATTATTTCCATACCAATCAGCAATCCATTCCCAAACATTCCCAGCCATATTATAGATTCCATAGGGACTCTCACCATCTTTTTTGCTGCCAACGTGGATTGTCTCCTGGTGGCAATCAACACCGTTAGCTAAATCACAGGTCGGTTCTTCATCCCCCCAAGGGTAAAATCGACTATCTAAACCTCGGGCTGCCTTTTCCCATTCAGCTTCCGTTGGTAACCGCCGGTCTACCCACTCACAATAGGCTTTAGCAGCATACCACGTAACCTGAGTTGCTGGAAATCCTCCATAACCTTGTTCCACAACCCAAATTTCTTCATTCCAGTAGACATGAGCGCTGTAATACATTTGATCACGCGCATATTCATCAGGAAAAATTTCGTCAGGTATAAATCCTTCTGCATTAAAATATTGAATAATCATGTTATTTGTAATCTCTGTCCTGTCAATCCAAAATGCATCTAAATATACGGGATGAATTGGTTGCTCATCAAAATGTACATCTTCTCCCATACTAAATTCCCCTGATGGGATAAATACCATATCCATACCATCAAAAGAAGATGTTTGAATAGCCCCCGGTGGCAGTTGGGTAGGTGTAGGGATTGATGTAGGAGTTGGGGTTAGTATTTTAATATCCAATATTGTTTCCCAACTTTCACCAAAATTTTCTTTCCAGGGCACATCGTACGAATTTGCTTCTTCAATTGTTAAATTTCTTGGGCTACAGCCAATAATTTGCATGGAAAATGTTAAGCTACCAAAACATAATAATAAAAATAAAATTTGAAAATTATTGATTTGCTTCATTCTTCTTCTGGGTACGGTTCACACACAAGAGTAAATTTCCAGCCTACTAGATTACTACTATAACGAATTTCATAATTTTCCTCATCGAAGGTTTTAAATTCCCAAGTTTTCGTTCTATTATCAGAAAATGTACGGTTCGATGAGAGAGGATATCGATAAACATCAAAAATATAGCTATCATCTAATGGGTTTAACATTGATATCTTAAAATATGGGTTACCATATATCATCCACCGATAATGATTGATGGACGCACGGCACCAACCGTTCCTGGGAAGTTCTACAGCCAAAATTTCGGATACTGGTGTCATTATTGGATTAATTACAATTGGGGTATTAATGGTTTGTGAAATTTTTGTTGAGGTAACACTTGGTATTGGCGTATTAGAGGGAATCGGTGACGGATTAATCGTGCTAGTAATAGAAGTTTTTTTTGTGGGGGTATTCGTTATTGATGGTTGTGCTGTTTTTGTTTGGGCAATGTCTGTGGCGGCTGTAGCAGCAAGTTGATCGATCGGTGTAGCACACGAAGACATTAATAAACAAACACCCACTATTACGTGCAACCATGACATAGAACAAATACCGCAACACCTACTTAGTATGTTATTCATCAATAATTTCTAGCTGGCTTTTGGATTACAGATTTCCAATCCCAGAAGCAAATCGTTTGCCCAAATTTATTATATAATAGTTCTGTGAAAACCGACAAAATAACATTATCAAATAAAGTAGATTTCAAATTTGCTGTTGAACAAGGATATTGATATGGCGGGTTCGCTAATAAACACATCAATGGGGAGACCCATTCTAATGTTGATTTTCACTGTTCTTCTAACTTCTTGCGGATCGACGGCTGACGAGTTGGCTGAAACAGTATATTATGAGCTAACCCAAACCCGCGCAGCCAAACCTACAGAATCCCAAACGGCCACAGCAACTGATACATTCACTGCAACTCTTACTGCTACTCCAACCCTAACTTCAACTTCAACAATTACCCCCACTTCTACAAATACTTTAACACCATCAAGTACACCAACGCCTGAGCCCGAGGTTGTGGTCTCCACCAACCGGGCAATCTTGCGATCAGGACCTGGCGAGAGCTTTTCAAAATTAACAACTCTAAATAAGGGTAAAGTTTTAGTAGTTCTTGGCCGAAATCAGGATTCTAGTTGGCTCGCAGTAAAACATTCATATTCACAAATAGGCTGGATCAGTTTAGATCTAGTAGAGAGCACACTCAATATTGAAGGGTTATCAGAGATCGAATCTCCGCCTACGCCTACTTCTACAATTCATACGATTACGATTACTAATTTGATAAATACTAGCCAACTTGAAATTATGATTGTTGGACATGGTGTTTATTTCCTTAATCCGAATGAAACATTCTCATCGCAGATTAAAGGTGCGAATTACAAATTTGCATTTTGTCACTTAAATACTGGCGAATCGGGCAGATGTTCACTGTATTATTATTTTGATTATTCTGTTTTGTCAAATATCACCTGGCGGGTAGGAATTAGCGGAGACAGTTTTACAGGCTTACCCTAGGCAAATGAATAATGTTAAAACACCGCATTTTATTAAGAATTATTATTATCTCAGTTTGTGTTTTGAACATTATGTCACTCATTGCATGTTCAGGTGGAAATCCCCCAGAAATCATTCAATCGACCCATCAAGTTGATACCCCCTGGATAGCAACTGAAGAATATATAAGTAATCCGATAATTGCGGTTGTCACAGCCCCTCCTCCACCTACGCCGACACCTACTATAACACCAGCAATTCCCGGAAGTTAGGGGGAGAAAAGGTTGACAAGGGTTTTCGTAAA
>CAZLNX010000362.1:0-6301 GCA_964560795.1 uncultured Anaerolineales bacterium
CGGTTAACCTACGCTTACCCTACGATACCCCATCAAATTTGATAGTTTTAATCCAATTCTCATGAAATCAGCCATTTCCACACAAAATTTAGGCCGTATCTATAAGATTCGCGGCGGAAAGAAGGAAGACCCAAAAGAACTGGAAGCACTCCGCAACGTAAACCTGGAAATCGCACAGGGGGAATTGTTCGGGCTGCTGGGTCCCAACGGGGCAGGAAAAACTACAATTATCAAGATCCTCACAACCCTGCTGGCGCCCACCACGGGTTTTGCCCAGGTGTCGGGCCTGGATGTTATCAAAAATCCCCAAAAGGTACGCTCCAGAATCAACATGGTTTCGGGCGGTGAGTCTTCTGGCTATGGTTTGCTCACCGTGCGCGAAAACCTGTGGATGTTCAGCCAGTTCTACGGCATCCCATCCAAAGAAGCTAATCAGCGTATCAAGCAGCTTCTCAAGATTGTCGGTCTGGAAGATCGCTTGAATACCAAATCATCAGATCTCTCCACAGGGCTGCGACAAAAGATGAATATTGTCCGAGGCTTCATGACCAATCCCGATGTGCTCTTCCTCGACGAGCCCACCCTGGGCCTCGATGTGGGTGCATCGCGCGATGTACGCGGTTTCATCCGTGATTGGGTCGATGAAGACCATACCCGCACCCTGCTGTTGACCACGCACTATATGGTCGAAGCGGATGAATTGTGCGACCGTGTGGCGATTATCAACAAAGGGCGCGTGCTGGCCTGTGATACTCCGTCTAATTTGAAACGGCGACTTCAGCAGGATGTCATCTTCAAGATGGAACTTAGCCCCTTGAACGGGCTGAGCGTTGACTCCTTCGAGGCGTTGCCCGGAGTCAGGAAAGCGATTCATGTCCCCCAAGATGGCACTGCTGAACTTGACCTGATCCTTGAGAAAGACGACGCCTTGGGGGCAGTTGTCAACATGATGACATCCAACGATGTGCACATTCTCAACCTGCAAAAACGCGAGCCAACGCTTGAAGATGTCTTCGTCGATCTAGTCGGCCGCAGCATGGAGGAGGTTGAGGCCGGTGAATAGTGATCAGTGGCTTAGTGAGAAAAATACTGGCCCGAAGCTCTTCTTTCAAACCGTAATTGCGCGAGCTTATCCGCGCATCATTGGGCAGCAGCGCGAGAAGTCGTGGATGGTCTTCGATATCGTTTTGCCCATGCTGGCTGTGTCGGCTTATGTGTTCGTCTACCGGGCCATTGGCGCGCCAGAGGAGTATGTTGGGTTTGTGGTCATGGGCGGGGCGATGACGGCTTTCTGGATGAATGTGCTCTGGAGTATGTCCAGCCAGCTGTATTGGGAAAAAGAGATGGGCAACCTATCTTTGTATATCATGGCGCCCAACTCGATGATGGCTATCTTATTAGGGATGGCATTAGGCGGCTTAGTGGCCACCACACTGAGAGCTTTGGCCATCACTATCTTAGGAAGTTGGGTTTTCAAGATACCTTACGAGGTTACCAGCTTTGGACAACTCTTCCTGGTTTTCACATTAGCGATGGTCGCCCTCTACGGTATGGGTATGTTGTTTGCTTCGTTGTTCCTGCTGCTGAGCCGCGAAGCCTGGCATCTCTCAAACTTGGCCCAAGAGCCGGTATATTTATTCTCGGGGTTTTACTTCCCCATCAAGAGCTTCAACTTTTGGGTGGCAGCCTCGGCATCAATCATCCCTCTCACTTTGGGATTGGACGCCATGCGGCAGTTAGTCTTCCCCTCCGGGGCAGCTTTGGGTTTCCTCAGTGTATCCCTTGAAATTGGCATCCTGGCTGGCCTGTGCATCATCTTCCTCACCGGAGCCAAGTTCTTGTTATCGTATATGGAAAAACTCGCCATCCGAGAAGGTCGGCTAACAGAGAGCCGAAGATAATCAGCAACCATGGAAACAAATACGTCTAAACCTTCAATATATAATCGCCAAGCTCTACTGCCCGATCGCACTACATTTACGCGCTCTTTCCGCATCGCCGCCTGGCTGGGTTGGCAGATCGAATCCAACTGGACAGACCCTTTCCTTTTCGCGATCTATTCGATTGTCAAACCTTTAGCAGGTGCGGCGATCTTAGTAGTGATGTACAGCATTGTCACCAATGGGAATTTCGATACACTGATCTTCCCCTATATCTACCTGGGCAACGCTTTCTATATGTATGTTGGGGGCGTTATGACGGGAATTTCCTGGGCGATTATAGATGACAGAGAACACTACAAAACACTCAAGTATATGTATGTGGCACCTATCCATATGCCGACGTATTTGTTGGGCAGGGGTGTTGCCAGGTTCATTGTTTCGTCGATCTCGGTGTTGATCACTATTTTATTTGGCGTAGCTTTCTTGCACGTGGAGATCGATCTGGCTGCGGTGAATTGGGGCTTGTTCTTCGTCTCGTTGTTTATCGGGGTAATCATGCTGGCGATGATGGGCTTGATGCTGGCTGGGATCACCTTGCTCATCGCGCAGCATGTCTGGTTCATACGGTGACATTACTGCAGGGGCGTTGTACTTGTTCAGCGGCGCCATTTTCCCCCTGGATGTGCTGCCTAAGTTCCTGCGCCCGGTGGGTTTTCTTATGCCTATCACTTACTGGTTGGAATTGCTGCGGCGCTCATTGGTTGGCTCTGTTGCAGAAGCATTCCCCACGCTATCCGGATTCAGCAATGCTCAATTGATGGGCATTTTGTTGGGTCTTACGGTCATTTTTGCACTGCTTGCCGCGGTAGTTTTCTTCTGGTGTGAGTACCGCGCCCGCGAGCGCGGCATGATCGATATGGTGACGAATTACTAAACGTTCAACCTGCAACGTTGAACGTTGTTCCGGAGGAATTATGAATTCTGAAACAATCTATATTGGGAAAACAAATCCCACCCCCATCGGCTCGGTGTGGGTTGCCGTTGGCCAGGATGGCTTGATCAGGGTATTAATGTCGGATAATAAGATGTCGCTAACTGAGGAATTGGAGAAACGCTATCACTCGAATGTTATCGTTGATGAACAGCGGACTGAGATGTATACCCGCCAAATCGAAGAATATCTCGCAGGAGAACGCGAGCACTTCGGCCTGCCTATCGACTGGTCAGTGATGACACCATTTCAGATGAAGGCCTTGAAAGCCACCTATGAGGTTCCGCGTGGCGAAACGCGCACCTATGGTGAGATCGCCTCGCAGGTTGGCAACCCCAAAGCCTCACGTGCGGTAGGCCGCGCTGAAGCTACCAACCCGATCCCGATCGTGATTCCCTGCCACCGCGTACTCAATGCCGCAGGGGAGTTACACGGTTACAGCGGTCACGGAGGTTTAGACACAAAGGCTTGGCTGCTGGAACTCGAGGCCCAAGAATAGTAAATGTCAGGAATTTCAGCAATCAACCCCAAATGGAGTCCGTAACTCCGTTATTCTTCTCCGACTTCTTCAGGGTCTTGCTCGGGTTCCTCCGGTTTGCGGTCAAGCATCTGCATCTGTGAAGCGACAACTTTAGTGTAATAACGGATATCGCCCTCATTCTCAACACGGTCTGTCTGCAATCGCCCTTCAACGAATACCAGGCGCCCCTTGCCGAGATACTGTTGGCATATCTCACCCAGGCGTCCCCAGGCATCTACGTTGAACCAATCCGTAGCATCTTTGACTTCACCGTCGGCGTTCTTCCAGCGGCGCCCCACTGCCACACTGAAGGAACAAACCGGCCTTCCAGATGGGGTCAAGCGGCTCTCGGGATCTTTCCCTAATCGCCCAATCAGTTGTACACGGTTGAGACCAGCCATAACACACTCCTTGCAATTTGCAATTATTTTCATCTATTATTGTAATGTTTTATTCGCCTTTGTCAAGCACCTTGTTCCCGCCAATAAAGGCTGGTATCCTTGAAAAATCTAGAACACTGCAAAACATAGCATAACGAAATCGAGGGAATATGTACATCGCAATCGAAGGCGTTATCGGCGTCGGAAAAACCACACTGGCCAGATTACTACAACCAATTTTTGAAGCTGAATTATTCTTAGAAGTTTTTGAAGAAAACCCTTTTCTGGCAGACTTTTACTCCGACCGTGAACGTTTCGCTTTTCAAACTCAAATCTTTTTCTTGCTTAGCCGTTACCATCAGCAAAAAGCTGTAGCAAAACAATTAGGCCCTCAAAAGAGTGTGATTGCGGATTACACTTTTAAAAAAGATGCGCTTTTTGCTGGGATCAATCTCGAGAACGATGAACTAACCACCTATCATCAGGTTCACAATGCCCTGGCTGAGAAAATTCCTCTTCCTGACTTGGTTGTCTATTTGCGGGCTACTACCGAAGTGCTGATGCAGCGGATCGCTCATCGAGATAGACATTACGAAAGGAATATGGACCCCAGCTATATCGATGAGCTTAACAATGCTTATGATGATTTCTTTGGCGATGGGTATAATGGACCCAAAATACTCACCATCGACACCAACAATCTCAATTATGTTGCTAATGTAGAAGATTTGAAACAGGTTGAGAATCGGATCCGCCAAAGTTTGGAGATGACACCCTTCCAAACGGAACTACCTCTCAAACTCGAAGAGGTTGATTGACCATCAAGCGAATCCTGCTCCAGGGTAAGGAGAAAACCCATGCAGATTACTCCTATCATTCTAAAGCAATTTGCTGATACAACTGTCGAAAAGATTACGAGCGCAAACTATGACATTATGTCAGCATATTTGCGAGGCTCGCTAGTCATGGGAACAGATCCTCTACTTGGTAATTCAACGGATATAGATCTTGTTTTCATCCATACCGATACCCCCAGGGTTGAACGTGAAATTCTTAGATTGACTGATGAAGTGCATTTGGATATTGAACACCATTCTCAAAAGATGTATCTAAAGGGTCGCGATTTACGTGTACACCCTTGGATGGGACCCACCCTATATAACGCTCAAGTTCTTTATGATCCTCAACATTTTCTCGATTTCACTATCGCCACAGTTCGTGGAATGTTCCATCGTGAAGATCACACGTTGACGCGTGTTCGCTCGTTGATCGATAGTGCCCGCAATAATTGGATGTCGCTGCATAATTCGTCTACTGAAAGCAACCATCAAACGGTAACTGAATACCTAAAGGCCATTGAAGATACCGCCAATGCACTAGCACTCTTGGTAGGTGAACCTTTAACGGATCGGCGTTTTCTCATTGCCTTTGCCAGACGTGTCCAATCGTTGGAACTGCCAGGTTTATATGCGGGTCTGATGGGCTTGCTAGGAGCTCCGCGCGCCGAAGTCGAAACGCTTCATGATTGGGTGTCGGTGTGGAAGGCAACCTATAGTGCTACATCTGTAACAGATCGACCGTCTGATATTCATCCTTATCGAAGAGATTACTACGCTCGGGCTTTCGAAGCTTTATTGGCTAGTGAAAAGCCTAAGGATGTTCTGTGGCTTTTGCTGCACACCTGGACTCAAGTTGCTGGCTGTCTTCCAGAAAGTGACCCCGCTTTCGTAAAATGGCAATCAGCTTTTGAACAACTAGGATTGATCGGAACTGATTTCCCCGAACGCGTCAATGCGTTAGATATTTACTTGGAACAGGTAGAAGAAAAGATTGGTCAATGGGCCCTTGAGCACGGGGCCTAAAGATAAGTGGTTATTCCCGTCGAATCGAAAAAGCTGGCTCATTGAGACGCCAGCTTTTTTTTCTAGGGGTAGTATCTGGGTAGTTGTACCTTGAACGTTGATCCCATGCCCGGGCCGTCCGATTCCGCCCAAATTCGGCCTTGGTGGAGTTCCACCATTCCTCGAGCTATCGCCAGCCCCAAGCCTAAACCTTCATACCGGCGAGTCATGTGATGCTCTATCTGGTAGAACTGCTCGAATATTCGATTTATCTCTCTAGGGGGAATACCGATGCCATTATCTCTGATCGCAACCAGAATATGCTCATCGCCAGCCGTAATTTGTACCATGATCTCGCCGTTTGGAGTAGTAAACCGGATGGCATTATTTAGTAGGTTTTCAAAAACGCTTTTAAGACGTTCATCGGCTTGAATCCAAAGTTCCTGGGAAGATTGGATCAACTCAATTTTGCTGCTCTTTGTTTCTGCGATTCCCACGACATCTTGATACGCCATGCTTACAAGATCCTGTATTAACAGCGGTTCAAGTCGAAGTTCTGTCGCTCCGGTGTATAACAAGTTCATATTGGTCATATCTTCGAGCAAAGATCGTAACCGCATTGCCGCGCCATGGAGAGTCTCTGCTAATTCCGAAAGATCTCCTTCAGATTCTTCTTTGATAAAGGT
>CAZLNX010000363.1:0-6301 GCA_964560795.1 uncultured Anaerolineales bacterium
CTTTGTATTATTGTACACAAAATAAGGGCTTTGTCAATACCCAATTTCCTAAAAACCATGCACATCATCTCTTTGATAAAAATTGGGACTTTTGTACCACGTGACAAAAATATTTCTGATATATAATGAAAATGGTTCATTTAGTGAGAGTTATTTCAATCCCAACGATGATACACTCAAGGATAGGCGGGGACGCGAATTTCTCAATCAACAACAGTGTGCGTCACAATCGCCAGACATAGCGCTGACGGATCTTCAACAAGGAGAGTGAGGTTCCGGTTTTGTCTTCGGGGATTTTCTGTTCAATCACCCCCATACCTTTCGAATCGATACGCCAGGGCTTGCTACGTCTTCTGGCGATTTTATTCCTTTTGTGCGCGCTTCTTCTCAATTTTGATTCATTAGCGTATGCCGCAGAAGAACAGCCCCCAAATACCGCGACAGAGGAATCAGCTGACGATCCAGTGGAAACGGAAAATGTTGGGTCGGAAGATACCGATGATGCACAAACCGAAGGGGAAGCAGAAACCATCGAGGGCGAATCTCAAACACCACTCAGCGAATCAACCCAAACTACAGATTCCACAGACCCGCAGGTTTCATGTGATCCGCCTGTTGACGATAGTCAATGCGATGATTCTTCATCTAACGAAAACGTTGATGATCAATCCCTGGTTGAAGAATTAATTGACGATGACGAAAAAAATCCAGAACTGCCAGCGACCAATCCATCTGAAGAAGAATTAACTGACATTGATACAACACTGGAAGAGTTACCCGCAATTTACCCAGATCCATATTTCTATGTTGAGGGAGTGAAGCACAGTTTTCTGCCCGAAGAGGGTGATTGTGCAGATCAAACCAATTGCACCCTTTCTACTACACCAATCCAATCGGCCTTAGATGCCGCAGCTGGTGAATTGCCGCCAGACGACGGCATCATTTATGTTGAAGGTGGTCATTATGAAGAAGATCTCACGATCGTGCAGTTCACCGACCTAACCCTGCAGGGTTCCGCGGATGGAAATCCATCCATTCTTGCTGGGGAAGTCAGTATTATCGAATCCAACGAGATCGCATTGAATGATTTCAGTTTTGAGAACCCCATCAAAATAGTCGACTCTGCAGATATCGCTATCACAGGAACTGACCAGGACGACACCATTGAAGTTGACTTAGAGGGAACGGTTGAAAATCTCGTCGTCGATGGCGGACAAGGGGATGATGAAGTGGTTATCAATTTGGGTGCGGAAGAAACCACAGTCGTTGTGTCCGATAGCGGCTCAGAGGACGATGACACTTTAGTCATCAATAAAGATGAAGAAGATATTGACATAAGCGATGATCAGGCAACCAGCGAAGATGAATCCGTCACATTTGATGACTCCATCGAAAACTTGAATATCCAGGCTGTGCACGGCAATGTTGCTGCAGAGAAAGCCATCGCTCTAAACGGGATTGTTTCTATTTCGGGAGAGAACGTCAGCGTCAGTGGTGAAATTTCCGCAAGCGAGATTTACATACTCAGCGCGGACACGAGCTGGGTTTCCGGAACGCTGGACACCTCAGCGAAAGAGTCAGATCAGACGGGTGGTGTAGTACACGTTCTTGGTGAAAGAGTGGCTTTGCTTAGTGATGCCCTTATTGGTGCTTCGGGCGATGCTGGCGGTGGGACGGTGCTCATCGGCGGTGACTATCAGGGTAAGGGAGTAGTGCCCAATTCTGCGCAGACTTATGTAGGTAACAAAGTCACCATTCATGCTGACGCTCTGACCAAGGGCAATGGCGGACGGGTTATCCTCTGGGCTGACAAAGTAACGGGCTTCGCCGGATTCATCAACGCTACTGGCGGGCTGCAAAATGGCGATGGTGGATTCGTTGAGGTATCTGGCAAGGACTATCTCTACTTCACAGGAGAAGTAGATTTGTCGGCGCCAAATGGACATACCGGCATTTTGTTGCTCGATCCGGAAAATATTACGATCCAAGCCTCGGGATCCAACGACAGCGAATTGAATGACAATCAGATTCTTTACAACGATAGTACCGGATCGTCCTTTACTATTTCGGCCAGCAAAATCTCAAACAATTTAGCATCTGCTAATATATCGATGCAGGCTAACAACAATATCACTTTGGCTTCTGGAGCTAGCATCACGAAATCCAGCGGCGGTGACGCTACCCTCACACTGGAAGCCAAAAATTCGATCACTATAAATTCAGCGATATCATCCACATCGAATAAACTTCACCTTGAGCTTATCGCCGACTCTGACAACAGCGGAGGAGGAGCCATCACTATCGATGAAGATATCACATCGAACAATGGAAACGTCACCATCCAAAGTGCGAGCATAGAAGTCAAATCGGGCGATGTTATTGATGCTGGAACTGGCAATGTCATATATAAGCCATCAACTGCATCAGCTACCATCGGCATCGGCGACTTCGCTACGGGCAGTTTCAACTTAGGTGAAAAAGAATTGACTGATGAACTTTCATCCACCGGTACAGTAACAGTTGGGCGGGATGACGGCACAGGCGCCGTGGATATTCAAAAGTTTGATAGCGCAGAGTTCTACAACCTGATCATCAAGGGAGGCACAACAACATTCAACGGCGGGCTAGGCATGGGAGATAACTTGACGTTACAGGTGGTCTCAACAGGGGCCATTATCGACAACAATTCATCATCCAATGAAGACGTTTACATTCACAACGGGGAAATTCTTTTCGATACCGCCAGCGGCGTTGGAACGTCGAGCAATCCAATAGAAATCCATGCATTAAAACTGGCAGCACGAACCACATCGAGCGGCGGGGTTTTTGTAACAAGATATGATTCTCTCCAAATTGGAACGGTGGGCGGAGTCAATGGCATCAGTACTGCAGCAAATGACGGCGATATTGAAATCACAGCCGAGGACCTGGAGATTACAGAGATTATTGACGCTGGCGCTGGCAACATAACCCTACAGCCAGATGATATTGCAACGAATATCAATATCGGCGGAGGAACGAGTGATTTCGCCTTATCCGACACCGAGCTAACCGACAAACTATCATCCACTGGAACTGTGACCATCGGCCCGGATGGCGGCACGGGGGAGGTGAATATCCAACCTGTCGACTTAAGCAGCGAAGGCTATAACCTGACTGTGCGCGGCGGAATATTTACACTCGTCAGCACATCAGGACTTCTAAAACTAGCCAACGACAAAACTTTACAGCTAATCTCTACAAACAATATCCACAACACAGATTCTTCCACCGCAATTGAAATTGGTGGCAATGGTAAGTTACTAATGGATGCGGCTTCGGGCATTCGTGATCTAAATGGTATCGACAGCATCGAAACCAGCGTAGCGACCATTGCGGCGCGCACAACAACTGGTATTATCAATATCGACTCCAAGTTCACCGGGACAACCACTATCGGTACAGTAGGGAGTGTAAGTGGCATAAGCACGGACAGCGGATCAAGCATAAAGATCGTCGCAACCGGTGCGCTTAGCATGGTCAATGGAACAACAATATACGCTGCCAGTAATGGCATCGATATCAATGCCAGCGGGGATATCACGTTATCAAGATTAGTAGCCCCCGGAGAAGTATCCATAACTACAACCAATGGCGCCATCACCGATGGGGGTGACTCAGGTGGCGCAGATATTCAAGCAGATACATCATTGCTGTTAAAAAGCACTACGGGAATAGGCACATCTAGCAACCCCATCGAAACAGAAGTATCCTTACTAGCCGCAGAAGCCACGGCCTTCGGTGGGGGCATCTTCATCACCAATACTGGCGGTCTGACCATTGGCACTATCGGCACGACAGTTGGGGTGACGGCCAACGGGGGCGGGATTAATATCTTGACCAGAAGCCCGCTAAACGTCAGCAACGGAGTGCAAGATCAGGGCGGAGGCAGCATCGACTTGACCGCGGAAGGCTCGACATCTACAGATAAGATAACCGTTGATTCTGGCGTGATGATTTCCGCCCCCGGAGCCGGCGACATCA
This sequence comes from uncultured Anaerolineales bacterium, assembly GCA_964560795.1. GTDB lineage: Bacteria > Chloroflexota > Anaerolineae > Anaerolineales > UBA11858 > NIOZ-UU35. Next base: position 4,024 of record CAZLNX010000363.1, read on the forward strand.
GCTTCAACAGTGGGGCAGGCGGGGTGGTTATGGATGGGAATGTGGAAAGCGGACCGGGCGACATTGTCATCATTTCCGACGGGGACGTCACCCAAGACCCGAATTCGGTCGTGACAGCCAAAGGCATTGGCATCCGCTCAGGTGGAAATATAGACTTCCCCGGCCATAACACCGTTGAAACACTGGGGTCTGAATTGCTCACGCCAGGCACCTACCTGGATTTCAAGAGTATCAATCCAGACCTGATCATTGGTGTCGTGGAAGGCATCGGAGATCCAAACGCCGATTATATAATCATCGACGATCCACCCGGCATCAGAGTGATTCTCAATAAACCGCTGGATCCATCGAATCCTAGTTCGAATCCTGGCACGAATTCTGGATCGTACAATTTCTTTGGGGAGGGTTCCCGCTTCGGACAGGATTTCCTGGCACAGTTGATCCCCTTCTTCAACGGCATCTTCTCCATCCTCGGCGGGGAACTTCTCAGGCTGCTCGATTTCAGCGTTTATGGTCCTATGGTTACCTTCGAGCTACCGGGGGGCATTCTAATAACACTGCCCACCGCCTACGATCTGATCATTAGCTTGCTGGGAGAAACCTTAGATTCACTGCCAGCCGGGCTTCACCAACAGACCAGCTTCATCATGAGTTTTACATTCACAAACCACACAGGCAATGGATTAGACAGTCTCCCGAGTGAAGAAAGAATGCTTGCGATGTTCGCACTCCCAGAAGATTTACCTGGTGGAACGATCACTATGTTCTGCTGGAACCCCGACATCAATGGAGGTCAGGGAGGCTGGGAATTTGTTGATAATGTTGAGCTAACTCCAGAAGGGTTAGTTATTACACGATCGGAGCTTTTTGGCACCTTTGTGCTGGTGATCTGCAATCCCAACGATCCAGGCAGTTGCCACCCTCCAGAATTTATTCCCATAAATCTTTCCGGGCGAGGACAAATAGAAACTACCCTGCTCCATGTTAGTCCTGCGGAACAGGTCAATCTGAACAACATTGATACCTCTGCAGTCACGCTCAACCTTCCCGATGGGATGCAGGTTACGATGACATCCGATATCCAGGGCAACGCCCAAGTGATTCCACAAAATCTCGGTGACATGCCTGGAAATCTTCCCACTGGGGCAAATTTTGTCTCAGGGCTGCAGGTTGGCTTATCCACCAATGGTGGTTCACAAATTAGCTTCATCGACAACAGCGCCATCATGTTGGTCACATTCGATGTGCCAGTAGGCGCAACGGGTGAATCTCTATCTGTGCTGAGATGGTCGCCAATGCTCAATGGTGGTCAAGGAGGTTGGATCGAGTTAGAAGCGCAAATCACACCAGACGGAAAAATCCAGGTTCCAGTATTCTCGGGCGGAACCTTTGTCCTGATTCAAAACTAGCGACACGCCGGACACAAGAAAGAGATACTTTCGATATGAATGAAGAAGCAAAAAAAAGAACATCAACCACCGAGTCGATGGTGACAGTTGCCATTGCAGTTGTATCACTCTTGACTGCGGTGCTGGGAGTTTATGCAGGTCTGCGCTCCATGGAGATTGCCCGGTCTCAAAATAGGGCAGTCGCAGCAACAATCAATCGCGAACAGGTCAATGTAGTAGCTCACACCTGGATGTTCCAAGACTTGCGCGCTTTTGTCGAATATCAACGCTTGAACACCCTTGCATCGATCACAGAATCTGAAGCACAGTTGGTCAGATCATTGGGCAACCATAACCGCGCTCAGATGACCATGGAACAAAGCCTGCAATACCGCGCAGAGGCAAACGCTAAAGCAACTTTCTTCGCGGCTGAATATATCTTGCCTGACGGCACCTTCGATGAAGGGAGATTTCTTGCTAATCAAATTCGCTTCGGATCTCGCAACCTGGATACGAATCCCAAACATTATTTTGAACAGGCAAATTTACTCATCCAACGCAATGACGTTTTAGAGAATGGGGTCTACATCTTTACAATCGTGATCTCGCTTTTAATTTTTGCCAAGGTTAGCGAAAAATGGTGGTGTTATCTTTGGATAGGAATAGCAGCCCTGATATTGGCAGCCAACATTATTTATATCGTTAGAGCAGGATTTTCTTTCAACATATTCTCATAGCAACAAAGAATGGCAAAAGCACCCATGGAAAAAATTATCCAATGGTTTGAGTTCTCGAAACTGGTAACGGTATTATTGGCGCTCACAAGCTTATTAGGAGCCAGCAATTCCCGGAATAGGGGCAGTTGAGCTAAGGTGGAGCAGGAGAAAAGG
>CAZLNX010000364.1:0-6254 GCA_964560795.1 uncultured Anaerolineales bacterium
ATAAATCGGTGGCTGTGGTATCGGCCACCTACAAAATCCTTTATACCAGGAGTGATTATGATCAAGATTACCCATGTCGTCAAACGCAGTGGGGCAATAGTTCCCTTTGTTCCAGAGCGAATTACGAATGCAATCTACCGGGCAGCTGTTTCAGTCGGCGAGCGTGATCGTGAACTTGCTGATCTCATGAGCACTCAAGTCATTCTACAACTTGAAGAACAATGTCAGCCTGGATGTACTCCCCACATTGAAGAGATACAAGATGTTGTTGAAAAGGTGCTCATCGAAAATGCGCATGCGAAAATTGCCAAACATTATATTCTCTACCGCGATGAACGCGCCCGCCGACGTTCCGAAAGCGCAGATCGCCGCTCGAAGCCTTCCGGAAATATCCCCTGGGCTAAGATTTGGTATGTCTTGAATTGGGCAGTAGAACACAAAGTCAACACCATCGAGAAATTGAATAACCGCATTGCAGCAGGGGAATTTTCAGCGATTGTCAATGAATCAGAAGGCGCTTATCTCATCGACGTACAAAATGTAATCGAGCAAATAGCGGCGCGCGGAAACGAGTTGAAAGTCGTTGTGATCACCGGGCCATCATCGTCTGGGAAAACAACCACAACCATTAAGCTTTCGGCAGGGTTGGAAAAACAAGGATACAAGCTTGTAACGCTGAATGTCGACAATTATTTTTTCAACCTGGAGATGCATCCCAAGGATGAGTTTGGCGATTATGATTTCGAAACACCCCAAGCGCTCGATCTACAGCTGATCAATGAACATTTAGAAAAACTTATCGCCGGTGAAGAAGTGATCATCCCCTTTTACGACTTCAAGACTGGACAGCGTCATGATGCTGTCACCCCAATGAAATTAGCGCAAAACGAGATCATTCTAATCGATAGCCTGCACGGCCTATACCCGGATATGACCCAGGCTATCTCCAGCAATCGAAAATTCTTTCTCTACTTAGAGCCTCTGTTGCAAATGAAAGATCGCTTTGGGGAATATATACATTGGACAGATATCAGAATGATTCGGCGTATGTTGCGGGATGCGGCACATCGTGCCTACGATCCGCGTAAAACGCTACTGCATTGGCATTATGTGCGCGCCAGCGAAATGCGCAATATCATCCCCTACATCAATACTGCGGATTACCTGATCAACACGGCCATGCCCTACGAATTACCGCTGTACAGCCATAGATTGCTTGACAACTTTGCAGAATGGACGAAAGAGTTTCAAGATGATCCACTGCGCGAGGACGCCTTGATGCGCGCTGAACGAGTATACGATGTCTTATCTCAGATAACGCCCATTGATGATGATTCTGCTGTTCCTATGGATTCTGTTCTGCGTGAATTTATCGGGGGAAGTGCTTATGACTATTGATCAACTAAATACCTGAATGGGAAAATTTTTCCCTAACAGCAAGAATTTCTACAACACTTGGATCAATCACTGCGCATAAAACGTGGCTGAATGGCCTGGGATAATGCAACCAAAGCAATAATGACCAACAGCAAAGCTCCGATCTTATAGATTTCTCTAAGGGAAAGCCAACCTTGATTAAGAACCCCCAAAGCCGCAATTGGGCCTAGCATTGCACCTAAATCCCCGAAAGTATTCATAATCCCTATGATGCGGCCTCTCATCTCATCTTTGACACGATCACCAATAATTGCGGGGATCAGCGTCTCTACTCCACCGCCAGCCACCGGCACGATCATGGCGCCCATCAGAGCGATTGCTATCTGATTCGTGCTCATCAACCATATTCCAACACCACCAATCAAAGAAGATACTATTAACACGGGCCAGCGTCGGCGGGTAAGGTCAGAGAAGAATCCTAAGATGGGGGCACTGGCGATGTTGGTTAGCATTGATAGCGCGGTATATCCTCCAGTAATTGTCGCAATGGGAATGAAAAAGTCCCCAAGATGAAGCCCCTCACCAAGCAAGCCTGACAGCCATAAGATTGCCGTAGCTGCGAGAACTCCCCAACTTAGAAATCGAGCTGCAAAAATAATGAAGCTGGCTGAAAACACTGTCGGCCAGGGGATTGGGATACTCTCTGGGGACTTGGAATTTTCTGGGACGATGCCTTGATCAGCAGAGCGCGTCTCAGGGAGCAGAAAAAACCATATCAAGGCTGCCAACCCGATCAGAAGTGCACTGATCCACTGCCCCTGGCGGAATCCAATTAGATCAGTCATTAATCCCCCTAAAAAGGCAGATGCTGCAATTCCAATGAAGAACCACATTTGGTATCTACCACTAAGCTTGCCGCGGTTTTCTTTTGTCGAGATGTCCAATACGACGGCATTCCCGCCAATCCACAATAGAGACCAGGCAAGACCCCACATCACCCTGCCAGCGAAAAATGGCCAAAATCCGGTACTCAATGCATAAAATACGCTGGAAATCGAGCCGATTGCTAAAGAAGCAACCAGCAGGGGGCGACGGGGCAGGCGATCATAGATCAAACCTATCGGGCCATTTAGCAAAAGCCGCGCAGCGCGATTCGCACCCAACAAGATGCCCACCATAGATAACTTCAATCCAACTTGAGCAGCTACAAATGGATGAGGGAGAACTGTATATAACGTAGCATCTCCGAGCAGGGAAATCGCCGTGCCGATTCCCAGCAGTGTAATTATTCGCTTCGCTTTTGTCATTGATGGTGGGATTGTTTCATTGAATATCAACAGTTAAGGATGCCCACATATTCCCCTACGGTGAACAAACTTGATTCTTGCCTGAAGATTTGGCTTCAAGCACAGCCCAATCTGCACTCTGTACAAGTTCTGCAGCTGTTTTTGCATTATCAGGCAACGTGGCAACGCCAATGCTGAGCGTGTATCCAGAAATTGATTTCCGCATTGTTAATTCAGCCTCTGCTCCGGACATTGCTTGTAGTGCCATTGCTTCCGCTGCTTCCCGAATTCGTTCCGCAAGATTCAATGCGCCAGCCTTGTCGGTATGGGGCAAAAGTAAAACAAATTCTTCACCACCATATCGCGCTACCATATCAGGTAAACGGACGTCGCTTGATAGGATCTTAGCGATCTCCTGCAATTGGACATCACCCGCCGGATGACCGTAAGTATCATTGAATAATTTGAAATCATCGATATCAACGAAAATTAATGACAGCGGATGCCCATAACGAGCAACTCGCACTACTTCATTTTCTATAGCTTCATCGAACGCACGTCGGTTGGCTACGCCCGTCAATGCATCGGTGACAGCTAGTTTTTGCACCTCGGTGTACAAGGTTGCATTCTCGATTGCGACAGCAACTTGGGAGGCGGCTATCGTTAATAAGTGCTCATCATGGGCAGTAAAGGCATTGGGTAGGTCACTGTCGACTGAAAGGGCTCCGATAATTCGGTCTTTTGTTTTGAGCGGAACAACCATAAGTGACCGCACTTCTTTGCTGAAGTATCTAAATTCGGGATCCAATTGGGTATCGGGGACATATTTAGATTGTCCAGTCTCAACAACAACGCCACTGACTCCCTCGCCAACTTTCAAGCTGAATCCATTCACCCATTGCTTTTCTATCCCCGCAGTAGCGCTCAAAGAAAGTGTATCTGTTTTCGGATCAAGAATTACAATCGAAACTCCCCGCGCTCCCAACATTTGTTTCAAGTTTTCTACAATTTGGGTGAAGACTTCATCCGTATCCAAGCTGGATGTTTTTTGCGCCAGGTCGTACAAGGCAGACATTTCTGAGAGGCTTCGCTCAAGGTCAGTCGCATAATCTGCATTCACAAGCGCTATAGCGATCTGACTTGCTAGGGTTTCTAACAATTGGCAATCGCTCTCACTATATGTATTTGGCGTAAATGATTGAACTGAGATTGCTCCTAAGATTTGACCGTGCACGATAAGCGGCACACCCAGCCAAGAACGTGCGGGTTTACTATCATGCTTCAGACGAATAGGGAGTGTCTCCCTTTCGATGTCTTTTACAAGTAAGGTTCTTCTGTTCTGGATGACGAATCCAGACAAGCTACCTTCTTCTACCGGAACTTGCAACCCGATCCAATCAGTCAGTTTTTGCCCATCTTCCATTGCCAACAATATATTCAAAGAATCTTTTTCAGGCTCAAACCGCACAACGGCAAAAGAATCTGGCGCGAACAATGCATCAATCTGATCATAAATCCGATCAAGAAGGATATCGATTTCCAATACACTGCTCGTATCCAAAGTAGCTTCAAATACGGCTTCGAGTTCTTTCGTCTGGCGCCGAGATTCTTCAAACAGACGAGCATTTTGAATGGCAACCCCTGCCTGACGGCCGACCGCTTCTGCAAGAATAAGATCACGCTCTGTAAATTGGGTTTCAGAGGATAGGCTGAATAGACCCAATGCACCGATTGGATTCTCTTTCCGACCAATGGGTACTCCTACAACATTAACTACACCAGCTTCGATCCAGTCTGGAACCGCATCGGGGTGCTCAGGATAATTTTCTACCAGAATTGACTCTCCAGTTTGTATGACACTGCGGGTTAACCCTAATGTTCTCGGCAGTGCTTTTTCGCTCAAATTGGGTGGTAAATTGTAGAGATATGGAAAACGTATTGAACTACCTTCAGAAGACATAAGTGCCAACGCCCCGGCATCTGCACCGACGAGTTCGGCAGCCAGCAGTACAACATCACTCAAAACGGTATTCAGGTCCAAGGCACTGCTCAGAGTACGAGAAATCTTTGCCAACCGCTTTTCACGATCTAATAGATCCGTAGTCTCCAGCAAGAGATTTGCGTTCTCCAACGCGACGGAAGCCTGATTGGCAAAAAGCGACAAAAGATTTAAATCGTTATCGGTAAATTGTCGCTGATCGACATTGTCATGAACATGCAGCACACCAGTTACGCGCCCATACCAGATCAACGGCACACTGACTACTGCTGTAAAGGGTTTATCTTCTTCAAAAATCGTTGCCCGGTACTCCCAGGTACGATAATCATCGATGAGAATAGGTTCACCTGTTTGAGCAACAATGCCTGCGGCACCCTCCCCATAATTGAATACAATCCCTGAATAATCCTTTTCCGTACGATAACTTACTACACAACAAACTTTACCCTTTTCTGAATCAGCAAGGTATAACCCGCCAGATGGTGCAGATAGTAGGTTTGCGGCTGTTTCAACAATTTTTTCTAGTAAAGTTTGCAAGTCACTCGTTGCGGTAATTTCTAGTGAAATGGCATGGATTGCAGCTAACTCATCCACCCTTCGCAACAAAGATTCTTCAGACTGAACAAGCGCATCCTCAAGCTGACCAAAAGAGCCAAACAAAACATCGAAGGAACGCCGTTGAGACATTTTACGAAAATCGGGTAATTTCCTAGAGTTGTGCGTTAAATAATATGCGGCTATGGGCCAGAGCACGATTCCAGAAATTGTCTTCCCAATTATTTGCCCAGGAAGGAAATCTAAGAGTGAAGATGTGCCAGCGTACGTTATCGAAGTGAAGACAAGAGCATCCACCCAAAGGGATCCCATCAAAGCAACCCCAATTGCCAACCAAATTGGAAGAGCACTGTCCTTTGGAGCATTCCACCATTGGTAACGATCGCTGAATCCACAACGATTTATGATGTACTGATATAAGATTGCTAGTATATACAAATCTGCAACGAAGGCGATCGCAGACGCAACTATCTTTCGAAGAGATAATTGGAGCAATGGTGAATCATTGAGGATTTCCTGAAACCTACCGCCGCCAGGCAGATTCAAATGAACGGGCAAAATATAAAGAATAAATAAAACTAGAATAATGACAGCTATTATTCCCCAAATCGCGTTACGGGCAGGGGTAGAACCTTCCGTAGCATAGATGAGCAATATACCCAGTAGAATCACTGGGATCAGAACATTTGTAGATAGTGTCAAATTTATGGATGGAAATATTTTTACGAAGATCCCCAATGGCGCTGACATATGCATAGCAGCCACCAATCCACCCAAAAATACTAATAGAAAAGTCAAGCCATATCGAGATCGTAAGTGGTGCAACCCTAATACCACTCCCCCAAGCACCAGTAATTCAAAAATTAACAACAGAAAATTCAACCACATACTTTTATTTGTGTAGTTTGGTTAGCATATCAAAGAACACTGCTGGTACAAATTGAATCCCTCCAAATCCATTGTACCTTAAATCTATAGAATTCTATAGATGACTCTACTGCAAAAAGGGTGCTAGACCCTCCTCAAAACAGCAAAAG
>CAZLNX010000365.1:0-6227 GCA_964560795.1 uncultured Anaerolineales bacterium
GTCGTTCACGACCCTTTGGCTACCGGTGCTGTCCCGCCTTAAGTGGATAGCCGGATTATCACAATGCGTTACCTAATCATCTCTGATATCCATGCCAATATCACAGCCTTCGAAGCAGTGCTGGAGAGCGCCGATTCTTATGACACGGTGATATTTTTGGGCGATCTGGTTGGTTATGGGCCTGACCCGAATGAGTGTGTCGAACGGATGCGGGATTTGCCAGAATTGGTCGCGTTAATGGGAAACCATGATGCGGCAGTTCTAAACCAATTAAGCACGGATGCGTTCAACGCTGAAGCGCGTCATACAGTAACTTGGACTCAAGACAACCTGACCCCTGAAAATTTAGATTACCTAAAGGGACTTCCATCCAAAGCGCTGGTTCTTGATGATATTACCCTGGTGCATGGCAGCCCGCGCCAGCCGATTTGGGAATATGTCTTGAATGCACAAACCGCCACGGAAAACTTTTTCTTTTTTAAGACATCGTATTGTTTTGTTGGCCATACCCATTTACCAAGTATTTTTCGCATGAACGATGGCCAAATACAAGCTGATCTCTATATCCCCATTGAAAACTCGCAATTTGAGTTGCGCCCGCGGCTCATTCTGAATCCAGGTTCTGTTGGCCAACCTCGCGATCGCGATCCGAGAGCAGCTTATGCAATCTTTGATGCAGAAACCCAATTGATGGAATTTCGGCGAGCAGAATATGATATCTCTGTCGTTCAAAAACGTATGCGAGATGCTGAACTACCCCTGCGGCATATCAATCGCCTTAAAACAGGTTGGTAGAGGCATAAGAATTACGGGAACTTTTCTACATGAAGGGGCGTTAATAAGACAATCGATTATGACTCAAAAGAAATGACTCAAAATTGAAGGAGAGTTAAATTATGTCGAAACGCATCCTATTTCCACTTATAGTTCTTACGATATTGTTGTCAGCGTGTGCTTCACAATACGCATCGGAACCGATGCTTGTAAGTGATGATTATGGTGGTGGCTATGCTTCCGATGATGCGATGTATGAGATGGAAGAATCCGCAGCGCCGATGGCCCCGGAAAGCGATTTCAGCGCAGCCGATAGCACCGTCTCTGTCCAGCGCATGGTGATCAAAAACGCTGCCCTTTCTATTGTTGTCGTAGAACCAGCTAAAGCCATGGATGAGATTATCTCTATGGCCGAAGAGATGGGCGGCTTTGTGGTTTCTTCGAATATGTGGCAAACGACCCTCAGCAACGGTGTGACCGTAGATCAGGCCAACATCAATATCCGCGTGCCAGCAGAGCGGCTGGATGAAGCGCTGTCTCGCATTAAGGATGGTGCCGGGGAAGTGCGCTCCGAGCAGATCTCTGGTGAAGATGTCACCAGCCAGTACACTGACCTGCAATCCCGTTTGCGCAACCTGGAAGCTGCCGAAACGCAACTGGCGCAGATCATGGATGATGCCACCGATACGGAAGATGTACTCCAGGTGTATAACAACTTGGTCAGTGTGCGCGAGCAGATCGAGGTCATCAAAGGGCAGATGCAATATTACGAGCAGGCTGCGGCCCTCTCTTCGATCAGCATCGACATCATCGCTGACGAGGCCGATCAACCTATCCAAATCGGCGGCTGGCAGCCTGTAGGTGTAGCCAAAGATGCTATCGAGGCACTGATCAATGCTCTGCAGGGTTTGGTCAATATCGTCATCTGGTTAGTGATCTTCGTGCTACCCTTAGTCTTGGTGATCGGTTTCCCAGTGTCGTTCTTGTGGCGAAGATTCCGCCGCTGGCGTCAGAAACGCAAAGAAAAGAAACAAGCGCAACAAAAAGAGTAGGAAATTTCAGGAACCCGCTTCGAAGCAAGCGGGTTCTTTTTGTCAGGATCACCCTCGAGGGGGTTTGAGCTTCCGAGCCGGTTGATCGGGACTTCCTCGGGGTTGGCTCCTGTGCAATATGCTGTGATTCGCTCCTTAACAAAATCCTTCAAACCGGTATAATCAACATCATGCAAAATTTGGCACAAGAAGTAGAAATGATTGTCGGCGTTACGCTCAATCTCCAACAAATCAGGTCTTTGGAGATATACGCTCAAGAGTTGGTTGAGTGGAATGAACGCTACAGTTTGACCGCCATCGATGATCCCGTAAAAGTGCGTGTCAAGCATTTCTTGGATTCGCTCAGCGCTTTCATGGCCATGCGCAATACGCCAGTTGAACGGGTTATCGATATCGGCACGGGTGCTGGTTTCCCTGGTCTGCCGCTGAAAATATTGTGCCCGCAAATAAAATTGACCCTGGTTGAATCGGTGGCTAAGAAAGTGCATTTCTGCGAGCATATTGTTGAGAAGTTGGCTTTGGAAGATGTCGAAATTGTGCGCGAGCGCGCGGAAGTGCTTGGTAAGGATGAAAGATATCGCGAAAAATATGATTGGGCAGTCGCGCGCGCCGTAGCCTTGATGCCGATTTTGATGGAATTTCTGCTGCCCTTGGTGCGTGTAGGGGGGCGGGTGCTGGCAATGAAGGGGGAAAGTGCACCCGCTGAAACGCATACAGCCGACCGAGCGATTGGTATGTTGGGGGGCAATTTGCAGCATCTCATCCCGGTGACTTTACCTGGAGTCGTTGAGCAGCGTTATCTCGTAGTGGTGGATAAAGTAGCCACAACCCCGGATAAATACCCTCGTCGAGTGGGAATCCCAGCCAAGCGACCTTTGTGATCAGATAAGTTAAACCTCACAATCTTCTCTGTGCATTCGCTGGCTCAGTGGTATGTTTGATTTTTGATTTTCTTCTGACGAAATATGAGCAATTCTCAAGTAGCGTGGCGTGAATTTCTTTCCGGTGTCAAAGGTGAATTACCAATCTTAGTGGGTGTGATTCCTTTTGGAATGATCTATGGCATCCTGGCCTTGGGAGTCGGGTTGTCGACAACTGAGGCCCAAGCAATGTCGGCGGTTGTCTTTGCAGGATCAGCTCAGTTCATGCTAGTTCAGATGGCTGGGGGCGCTACACCAGTTTTGGTGATGATCCTGACCGGATTTGTGATCAACTTACGCCACGCTTTGTACAGCGCTTCGATCGCTCCGTTTATGGGGCATTTGAGTGCTCCCTGGAAAGCGTTATTGGCGTACCTGCTGACCGATGAAGCCTATGCGGTGACGATTACGCATTACAACAAGGGGGGCGACGATGAAGTCAAGCTCAAGCATTGGTATTTCCTGGGGGCCGGGTTAGCCCTGTGGAGCTCCTGGCAGATCAGCAGCGCGGTGGGAATTTTCTTAGGGACGCGCGTCCCACCGGAATGGTCATTGGATTTCACGCTGGCGCTGACGTTTATTGCCCTGGTTGTTCCCGCATTGGAGGATCGGGCGAGTGTGTTAGCCGCCATCGCTGCTGGTGCCACGTCAGTTCTGGCGTTTGGGTTGCCTTACAAACTGGGCTTGCTGACTGCTGCGGTAGTAGGGATCATTGTAGGTTTATGGGGGGAAGAGCGATGACAAATCCTTGGCTGGTAATGATCGCTATTGGTGTGTTGACCTTCGCCACACGGATTTCATTTATCGTCATTTTGGATCGCTGGCAAACACCTGACATCATTCGACGGGCGCTGCGTTTTGTCCCCGTTTCCGTTTTGACAGCCATCTTTGTGCCCGAAGTGCTCATACCTGGCGGTACGGTGGATATCTCTTTGAACAACGCTCGCTTGTTTGCCGGGCTTATCGCTATGTTGGTGGCGTGGAAAACGAGGAATATTGTTTGGACAATCGTTGCAGGGATGGGGGTTTTGTTACTATTGCAGTGGTATCTATAACTTCTTGATCATTTGTAAACAAGGATTTTCTTCTCCCCATAATTCCTTGAACTCCTCGAGATGGCGAAAGCCAAGCGCTTCGTAAAAGAGGCGAGTTTTTGTATAGTTTTCGTCTGGACGCGCAGGGCTCAATGTCTTTACCTGCAAAAATTCAAACCCTTGGCTTTTGAGATATTTCTCTACTTCCTGAACAAGACGGCGTCCTAATCCTTGACGATGGGCTTCTTGTTTGACCCCCATGACATAAATTTCTGCGGCATGCTTGGAATGTGTTTTTATCGAAAGAAATCCCAGTGTGTCGTTATCAATTTCCGCCAAAAATGTTGGCAATATGCTTATCTCTTGGATGTAATGGGAAATAGCAGCTTCGATGCCAAACCATTCTGGCATCGATCGTAGGATCGGTTCACAGCGATGGGATTGACCGATGAGTGGGCCTTGGATATCGATGTTCATTTGGATTGTTTAGGGTTTATGGATGTGGAAACCTATTCACCGGATGTGCTGTCTGCGGTTTGTAATCTTCCATCCTGAAAATACCAGTTGGTCGCTGAATCTACAAACTCCGCATTAAACAGGTCGAGGTCTGTTGTAGTCAACAGTGCTTGTTCGATCTCGTTTAAACGTTTGAGTAAATCCTCGCGTCGATGGGGATCCAATTCGGCAAGTACTTCATCAAGCAGCAGGACAGGCCAATGCCCGGTTTTCTCTTTCATCCAGGCCACTTCGGCGATTTTCAGCGCCAGCAGCGCCGTGCGGATTTGCCCGCGAGAGCCGTAGGTGCCCAGATCGATGCCGTTGGCTAAGAAGTGGAACTCGTCACGATGAGGGCCAAGTGTAGTCATGCCGCGCGCAATCTCTTCCCCCCTGGCAGCGATCAGGACCTCTTGGAAGCCTTTGGCGATTTCTTCTTTGCCAAAGCCGGTGCGGTCGATAGGAGCATCGAGGGGCAGTGCCATCTGGTTCGTTGGTGCGGGATAAGGGTCATAAGATGGGCGGTAAACCAGCCGCAAACGTTCAGTCCCCCGGGTCAATTCACTGTGCACCAAGGCGGCCAAATCTTCGATCTCGACTAAGGCATGAGAGCGTCTCTCGATGATATAGGCGCCTGTCTGAACGATCTGGTCATCCCAATAGGCTAATTGTTCAGGGTCACCACCTCGTTCTCCTAACATCTTGAGTAGGGCATTGCGTTGTGTAAGCGCTTTGTCATACGCTGAGAGCGTGGCGGTGTAGTGGGCATTGGTTTGGGAGATAGCCAGGTTAAGATATTGGCGTCGTCCTGCCGGAGCGCCGTCGATGATGCTCAACATGCTGGGCAGAAAGAGCACAGCGTTGAAATGGCCGATTGTCTCGTTTATCTTTTGTTTGGCGCCATCCAGGAGTATCTCCCTGCGGACGCGCGAATTTCTAACCCCATTTTGCTCTTTGATGATCCGCACTTCGAGACGGTGAGACCTATCGCCACGCACGTAGTCAGCTGTGATCCTACCCACGGCCAATGGCTCACGGGCAGCAATGAAATTGATTAGTTCGCGCTGGCGACTGGCATGGAGTGATGTGAATGTCGATAGATAGTAGATGGCTTCTAGTAGGCTGGTTTTTCCCTGGGCATTATCACCAACCAGCAGCATAGTCCCCTTGGGCACATCGATATCCAGGCGGGAGAAGTTGCGAAAATTGGTTAGTGAGAGATGCGTTAGGTGCATGTGTATCAATGAGTTTCAACAATGAATCTAACGCAAAGACGCAGTGGGGCAAAGTCGCAAGGCATTTATTCCTTTGCGTCTGGCCGTAGGCCCGCCTTCGGCGTGCACCTTAGCGCCTTAGCGTTATTTTTTTTGTTGCTGAGGGAGATTTCATCAGTCTGCTGATGAGACCTGGCCGATTTCAGTTTCGGGTTCCCAAACACTCAGGGCATGGTCTGTAAAGAGCACACCGTGCAAGTGATCGATTTCATGTTGAAAGATGCGCGCTAACCAGCCGGTTGCTTCGATCTTTATGGGATTCCCATTCCTATCAAAGCCTTCAACGATAGCGGCATGGGGGCGGACCACATCACCCACAATGCCCGGTATCGAGAGGCAGCCTTCAACGCCAACTTCGGTTTCCTTGGATGTTTTGGTGATCTTTGGGTTGACGAATGTATAAAGTTGCAGAGGTGCTTCTTCATCATTCTCGTCGCCGAATTCAGCTACGAAAAGGCTCAGGGGTACATTCACCTGCGGAGCAGCCAGACCAACACCGGGGGCCTCCCGCATGGTCTCGACCATGTCATCAATTAATTTGTGCAAGTCGGCATCGAAAGCAGTAACTTTTTTCGCTTTTCCACGCAACACAGGGTGGGGTGTGGTAACAATTTCTCTAATTGACATAAGACTCTACTGCAAAAAGGGTGCTAGACCCTCCTCAAAACAGCAAAAGTT
>CAZLNX010000366.1:0-6204 GCA_964560795.1 uncultured Anaerolineales bacterium
TATATGACTTTGGGTGCCCCCGTTCTCTTGGCCTCGCTGATCAGCCAGGTTACTTGATGTGCTCGCAGTGCTGCTCGGACCTCGTTTGCCTGCCATGGGCTGATGCGCAGAAAGTCGGCCAAATTGGAGGCATCTGGCGCTTCTACGAATTGTCGTTGCAAGGCCGCAAGAGTCTTCTCGTCCTCGCATACCAACAGCGCATCGGCCATATTGAGAATATGGCGACGTTGGGATTGGTAGAGCTCCAAGTTTAGATGTTCGAGAAAGGTACATAATTGCGGAGAATTGTGTAAAATTCGGGTGAGCATGGGATGACCTCCTGTTGGAACCGGTAGTTTGGCTTTTTGCCATTCTACTCAGGAGGCTTCCCGTGCTCAATTACCCATTTTTCGCCAGAGTCCAGTAAATAACAAACGGAATTGAAGCTGATGACTGATTTTCTTGTCCCCCCTCACCCCGATGTCAAGATTTCATCCCTGGATTTCGAACGCCTTCACCTGGTCAATTTTCATATCATTGCCGTCGTGGAACCTGATCCTGAAAGCTGGATGCCCAATCTGGGTGATGACGATAACCTCAACGCAGCTTTGGAAGTCTATACTCAAATGGTATCCGATGAACTATATCCAGACTTCGATTTGTCTTCCTTGGCTGTGGAAGCGGCCAAGGATGTAGAATGCCCGCGCGTCATCTGGGTCGGCGGAGGGGCCATCTCGTTCTACTATGAAGAAATCGCCGATGTTCACGCCAAGGTGGCCTTTACCTTTGATTTCGAGGAGTATGAAGACTTACGTTTTTATATCAAAGGTGTAGCGCAAGAGCATCGAGACTGGCGAGTGGCAGTATTAGGTGCTATGTTCGAAGATGATGTCATCCGGGTCGCCAACGTGATCCAGGAAGCAGGGTTGGATACCACTGTCATCGCCCGTTATTGTCTTTCATCGAAGGCTTTTGTCAACCTGGATGATCTGTTTGCTTTACGAAATGAGTTGCGTCGCAAGGGATTACTTGACGAGTTCGGTTTATAGCGGTTTTCGCTACATTTCGTCGATGATCCCCTTTTGCTACTCCTTACAACTTTCCACAATTTCACGCCTTTGACTTTCCCAATGTTTTGTCCGTGCATTATCGTTCAGTACCGCCACAATACGGTCGATTTCTAACAAGTCCTCTGTTGCTTCACAATTGCCAAGGTATGCCAATGCCAAAGCTCGATAAGCCATCACGTCAATGCGCGAGTGAATATGGATGTCCTTTGCATAGCCAATGGTTGACCTGGCAATATCAAATGGCTCCATGATCCGGCCCCTAAGCGGGCAAATGAGTCTGGCAAACCAGCCCCAAAGTTTGAACCGAAAACGCCCCATGTATAGATAATAAAGCGACTTATGGAGTGCCGCTGATTCGTGGTCAGTTGTCGTTTCGCGAAAGGAATTGATGTCGCGCCTATACCTGAGAAATAAGAAGGGGACGCGGACAACCAGCCAGGGCTGGTTTTTTAAGGCGACAATAGTCTGTGAAAGCGACCCAAAATCTGTGTTTAACTGCAACCAAGGATCAGGTAGGTCTCCTAGCACTTTCCGCGCTCTAGAAAGGTACTTTCTTGATTTTCCGGTTTTCCTACCACCAATCTGCTGGTGTACCAGGGATATCTCCTGTAGAGCTGCTGATCGCTCCTCACTGGTTTCAGCTAAAGATAAAGCCGCGCTCAAAACGCGTTCAGCTTCTTTCAGTTTTCCGCCCCGGCGCAGGGCAATTCCAACCATGCGGGTTACCCCGGTCTTCGCACATTGGCTGATTGGCTCCCGGAAATCAAAAGATAGGGGTTCTCGAAACCTGTTTGGTTCTCGTTCCACTCCCACCCAATTGAGCATTTCTCCAAAAGCACGGTCTGCCTCCGTTATGATCGGGTGTTGGCTAGCCAATGGTTTTATCAGCAGTGGCATGTTTTGGATAGAATCGTCTAACGTAATTGATCCAGGTGGACTTCCCTCGTAGTGTATCCAGAAAACCGGCAGGCTTCTATTCCTCCGCTCAAACGCTTTGTTCAAAAGTGTTGGAATATCCGGATCAACGCCGCGCCACCCGACAAAACAAAGCGGGCGATTTATGACGATTTCTGTTAGGAGTTCTGCCCTGCTGCCGGTAAGCTGTGTGCCGACATGTTCCAATGCCCCCAAACAGCTTTGAGGATCATCCAATGAACCGGGGAGTTTGAAAAGACAAGCACCGTGCTGTAAATCTTCCCGCCACGTTGCATAGGGATTTGGGGCATGCTCGCCGAATAGGCTCTTTGTGCTTCTTGAGATTTTTTCCCATTCTCTCTCAATCAGGCGATCATAGTTGGTTGTAACGACAGTTCCCTTTGTGGCAAGCCAGTGCGCCAGAAATGCATGCACCTGGTTAGGTGTGCATTTCCCCTCAAGTTCTGCAAAGGAAGTATAAATACTGGCAGTCGCCTCGTGGCAGATTTGCCAGAAGTCATTCAACGTGATTTCAAATCCAAGCACAGGAGAAATTTCACCCAAGGCGCGTTCGTAGGTTTCTGCTTCGCTATCAAAGGCCCCTGAAAATACCAGCGAATCCCACAGCAGTTGGTAAATCAAGCTGGGAGTGCTAGGCATACCGGTACTGCCGGCCATTGAAGCGCCTGCCCCGACGAAGAATACCAACGAGCGGTCTGGCTCTACTATATATTGCTTTAATTGGTCAATGCTAGCGTTTGACACTTCGGCATCTGTTTCTAAAATATTCGGATCAAGGATTTTCGTTATTCCGGCTCTGAGTGGCTGGAATGATGGGGTTGGTGAATCGAAGAACGTAATTGTCTCTGACTTTTCAAAATCCCGCTTTCTGTTCGGTTGTTTCTTGAACAGCACTAATGTAGACTGTGGCTGCTAAATCAGCCAAATCTTCATATTTTTGATCATCGTAAATTGATTCTATGTTGTTTGAAATTTGATGATGGTCAATGTACATTTGAATAGAATTGACAAAACCCGCAGCGCCTTCGTATTCTTTCTGGTATATTTCCTGGATTTCTTGTTTTCCTATTTCAACCTCTCGATCAATTATAGCCTTTCGTAGTTTACTCCAGTCAATCCAACGGACAGCATCTAAACCTGGTCTTTGGTCTCGCCCATCAATTACGAAATTGTAGATAACATCAAAAATATCAATTTCCTGATAGCGTGTAAATCCTTGCTCTGGTAGGGTGATAAAAATTGAGTTCTTATCAGATGGCAGTCGATACACCCAATATGGCTGTCCATTGTCTTCTTCTATGTGGATGAAATCAAGAGCAAATGCCTTTAAGAACAACTCAATACGTTCGCGGTCTTGTAATAAAGCTACCACCTCTGGATGAAGCGTACGGTATTCTTTCTGAAGCAATTTGGGCATCCTTGATTCATAATAGCAAGCGTTGATCTCTTCTGGAAAGATATGTAATTCTCCTGCTTGGATATCCCGTTGGGGATCAGTCACCAAATGCAGGTATGCGTCTCGGCAGGCATGCCACATTTCGAAATCAGTGGTAGGGAGCAAGTCGTCTGATCTCACAATCGTAAGTCTGTGTAAATCTTTAGAGTCTACTAGTGTAAGATTAGAGCCCTTAATAAATGGGTAACGTGCCCTCATATCATCTTCGAAATTATGGAAGTAGCGTGTACTCTGTTCATCTATGTCTGAATGCACTTGAATATAGCAAGCTGTGGACTGAGGCCCTGTCGGATTTGCACTGGCCAGGAAGAGCGGTTCGCTCATCTTATCCACTGCTTGTGCTAGTTTCTTGCCTGTTTCGTACACTCTTTGGATTTCACGAGCAATGGGACGATCTTCGAATACTTTTCGATAATAAGGTTCAGATAAACGCAAGATCAGATCAAGATTGTACTGATCGGAGTTCTCACCAGAACGTTTGAAAGAAATGTACTCTGGTGATGCTGCAGGATCGACCTCATCCATTATCTCTACGCCAAAGATTAATTGTAGTTTCCCATTTTTCATCGAGACTTCCCACTTTAAGCATTCTAGGGCTTGGGCTATGTACTCAGATCGCCGTTGGTATTGTTGTTCACCAATGATATTGACAACCTTCCCCAATCGTTTGTCCAGTTCATGGTTGATGTTGATATTATCTAACGAACGCTGCACAGTATGATAGAGGCCATCAAATTTCCCAATCCCATCGCCGGTTGCCAGTAAGTCGATCCAAATATCCACATCGGCAAGGGCTTGTTGAACTAGACGCCTCATTCCTTCAACTGTTTCTGCTAGGACTGAAAGAAGAATTTCATCTTTACGCACGTTAATATCGCGCTGTTCAGCAATCAAATAATCCATTTGGACTCGATGCGCTTTCGGGTGAATGAAGTTATCCCAAAAAACGAGCCACAATTTTTTGCTCGCGTCATTCTGATAGTTTTTCCAGGCATGTTGGGCAGCTTCACTTGTACCGAGTGCCAAACGTAAATCTTCATTTCTAACTAAACGAACCTTATTAATGAATTCGACGAAGTATGCACATGCTTCAGCCAGGGCTTTGTAAAAAGCTTGCACATAACCGATTTTCCCACTCCGAGCAACAAGCGAATCACTTGATTCGCCATTGAGGGTTTGCTCACTCCAAG
Source organism: uncultured Anaerolineales bacterium (assembly GCA_964560795.1). GTDB lineage: Bacteria > Chloroflexota > Anaerolineae > Anaerolineales > UBA11858 > NIOZ-UU35. The sequence continues at coordinate 4,632 of CAZLNX010000366.1, forward strand.
CTTTGAGTAATTGACCAAAGTACGCTAGTTGAGCTTGCTTTGCACGTTCCAACGCGTCGCCATATGTACCACGCAATTGTTCTCCGCGATGTGTGTAAAAACCGTAGTGTTCCTTGCGCACTTGAGACACTTTGTCTCGAATGCGGTTGATGGCATCTTCTGGCGTATCTCCGAATTCGCGACTAGGGGGAACTTCATCTCGAATGGCAAGGTCAATTTCTTTGATTATGTTATATATGATTGATTCGGCCAATTCATCTTGAGCAATATCAATCATTGCATCCATCCAACGTGAATTGTAGTTAGACAATTCTCCTTGAGCAACTGAATTGAGCCAGTTTCCATCTTCCTGAGCTTTTCCAGAACGTATTGTGGCAATGAGTTGAAGGAGTTTGGTATTAGGTACATCCCCACCAGCAATATTAAACGCTGAAGCGTTTAAAAAACTAAGAGCTGCTTGCAGACCAACGTAGCCTTGAGGAACTTCCTTGCTGTGAATTTCGGATACGCTTACAACTTTCCCCATATCATTCATCTTCGGTGCCAGTAACTCTTGCAATACATCCAGAGTTAATCGATGAATAAAGTTTTCCTTAATGTAGTATGTAGGTACTTTTATCGTGTAGGATCCAATCGCAGAGTAATATGGTCGCCTCGGCAATTGAGCAAGTCGCCCAGCCATATTGGTCGTAACACCATCTGTATATGCCTGACCTGCTTTTGGATCTAAAAGAGTGTTTATGCATTGAGCAAGAACTGGGAATACACCTTCTTCTGGCCAAATGCCATGGAGCGAGTTCTCCGATTGACGGGTTGAATCCACCAAATATGCGACATCGTATGGCCGTTTGCTTATGCGGAGATGCAAATCTCGATTTTGAGCATGGTAGTTGATCCGATTTTCAAACTTTCCCCCCATGATCATAGCACGATCCAGTTCACGCCAGGTAGCATAGGAACGTGCAAGCATTTCTCGATTTTCACCGAGTCCACTTGAAGTGAATGCCCTAGGTAATACAAAGAACCCTCGTAATATATATGTTGTTGCGAAACTATCAGCAATCGCGCGCGTCAAATGAGCGATATCTACCAAGATGCCCGCACCAGTTCCTCCTGCCATTGATCCGACAATTATGATCTCTATCTGTTTGTTAGTTTGAAAATATTCCCGCAGATCCTGGATGGAAACACGTAATTGCGATATCACTTTTGACCTAACTGTGGAATCAAGATCGCGAAAAAGTGAAAGCCGCCCCATCTGGCGGATTTGTCCACTGCCTTCTTTTATGTTGAAAACTGCAGGGGGAAATTTCTCTTGGAAAGTTCTTGCTGGAAACCACTGTAAATGGGGATGGTTTCCTTCGGCTATTTCCCTTACCACCTGGCTCACATTTTCTCCTAAAGAAAAGAATTCTCTCTCAGCTATCAATTTTAATGATCCGGCGCTTATCTCGTCATCATCTCTATTGCTGACTTTCCAAGTTTTACTTGTTGTAGAGGTAGTATCAAAAGCGATGAGTTTTACATTTTGAGGCATTTTTCCTGCATTAGTTTCAAGTAATTCCTTTTTTAG
>CAZLNX010000367.1:0-6166 GCA_964560795.1 uncultured Anaerolineales bacterium
CATCCAACACCTTTCGAAGGGATATCGGTTGTGGATCAATCTTGCTGATGCGGTCAGGACTGGTTTGCCTTGTAACGGTTTCAAAAGGATTGGAAGGTTCAACCTTTCGGGCGAGTGAACTTTCTCTGCCTTCGAATGGATTTGAGCTATCCTCATTACTAATTCGAACAGATTGTTCTGAATAAAACCCAGGGGCATAAAATTTTATCCACAGCACGATTTGACGGTCAAGATCTATCAGAGCACCTTCGATTTCCTTCATCAACCGAGAGAAGGCTTGGACATTCGATGGTGCATTCCGTATAGTTTCAGGTTCTCCTAAATCACTGATTACTTTTTCACAGCGATTTTTAAGCCATCGTGCAATACGCCATGCATCAACCAATGTGCCATCTCGATACAGGAATCGGTTAAGATGATAGATTATTTTATCGACAAATAATGCCCCAAATCGTTGATCCAAGACGGGTAATTTATTAAAGTCATTCGAATCCGGATATGCATTCCGGAAAAGCCATTGGAAAAATTCAGCTTCGTATGGTCGCGTCCTCATCCAGGAAGAAATCAGTTTCGAGATCTCTATTTGGCTGTTTGCGCTACTAAATAAACCCCGATCCTGATTATGCCCATAAAGGACAGCCTTTGCAAAATGTCTCGATGCATAATCGCGAAATAATCCGGTTGGAAAATATAAAGTAGCAATATCATAAGTGTGAAGAACAACATCAGCGATGTTCTCTTGAATGGATGCAGCCCTGGTTTGCACATTAGGTAGATGCTCCCAGATCATCGCTGCAGAAGGATGTGCCAGTGTGAAGAGAAACTCACTTATATGTTGAGCAGTTCCATGCCTAAAATCGCCTTGGCCTTCATTGGTTGGGGTGTTATCTCCTTGATCTGTGAGAAAGATGTGATCAATCAGATTGGCGTCAACAACCTCACTGAAATCTCGGACCGCCGGATTTAATACCTGCACACCTTTTATGGCAAAACGGCTAATTTCACGCAGGGCAGCGTAAATATCTGCATCGTCAAGTTGAAGAGTATTATCTGGAACATCTAATGTTAATATAGCTGTCACAGAGTCAATTTGGAAAAAGCTGTTTTTGCGAATTTGGTGCAGCAAAGTTAGCAGATCTCCAACAACACCAATAATGGGTTCACGCAAACTTGCCATAACATAAACGCGAATATCAGACCGTAATATTTGAACCATCCTGGACAAATACGTATTAATATTTGGTAGATTTGCTACATGATTAAAGCAATGCTGTTGATACTCGCGAGATGACAAATCAACATCCGTTGTCGTGATATCTTTCCGATAGAGGTTGAAATCCTTTCGCTTGACAATATCTGTTGACGAGTCAAATGCTTGTGATGAATTGTCATTGTACAAAATACTGGCTTTGAGATTTTGGGTATTTAGTTCAGTTTCAGACAATAAATACAGCCACTGCTCCAAGATTACCTGCCCTGTATTACCTAGACCAATGATGATCCCAGGAGGATATTCTTCTTCCCGGTCTTGAGTTTCAACCCTGGGCGAAATTTCCCCATGGGAAAATGATGAAAATAATTCACTCCCCGGCTTTATTGCTGTGCGGTTTTCATCATATGTACTCCAATGGGAAAATGGAGATTCAGGGCGATTAGATTTCCAGTCGCTTTCGCGTTTTCCAAACCACTTTTTCATCTTATCGGTAGCTAGAGGTTATGTGTGTAACTGGCGTATAGGAGTTATTCTTATACGCCAATCATGAGTATTTACCTTGACAAGGTCTCATGGGTACATCTCTGAAATTGGAACATTTTCAGAAATGCGCCATTGTCGAATAACGCACTTTTTTTAGCCGTCCTGAGCAGCTTCGAGATAAATTGTTTTTGCTAGATAAGCCAGATCTTCTAAATCTGCTGCTACGAGTCTTTTGGCTTGTGGATCTTTGATTTTGGCGCGTTCACGATCAATATGGCTCCACATTTGCCTTACCATACCGTCTTGGCGCTCAGGCTCATTCTTGTAGAGTGCACTTACTTTGTTAGCACCAAGCTCTTCATGCTTATCAAGAATAGCTTTCTCTAACTTCTCGAAATCAATCCAACCCGTTTGTTTGTATCCATCACGGATATCTTCCCCTCTAACTGCGAATTGGTTGATCAAATGGAAGAAATGTTTTTCATCTCCTCCTCCAAAACCTACTTCTGGGATTGTAAGTTGAATTTCATCTCCGCTGGAGTTCGGATATACCCAGTATTCCTGCCCCCCGGTTGCTTTTTTCGGTTGGATCAATCCAAGAGCCAACGCCCTGAAGAACATCTCGATGCGTTGATCATCTTCAAGCAACGCCACAACATCCGGGTGAAGTGTTCGATAATCTTTCCTTAGTGTCTCTGAAATCCGCTTTTCGTATTTGCAAGCATTTATTTCTGGCTCGAACACATGTAAATCAGCGGGATTCCTGTCTCTGCTTACATCGGTGACCAAGGACAAATATGCATCTCGACAACGTTCCCAGATATCAAAGTCGTGACTTTTGATAACATCATCGAACCGAACGATAGTCTGTTTGTATGAATCGTCTGAATCAACGAGTTTGATCGTGAGGCTAGGATCTAGTTCGTTTAGTTTGTTCTCGAACTGGGCGTAATACTGCTCAGTATCGGCATCGATATTCGACTGCACCCGAATGATGGCTGAACGCGGTTTGTCGTGCATTGGGCCAACTCCAGTTGCTGTTTTCCTGTAAAAAGGGCCTGCCTTTTCATGAACATGATCTGCTAACGCCTCACCGCTATTGAATTGGCTTTGCATCACTTCCCTGGCAAAGGGATGATCTTGCAGCACACTCGCATACGGTTTTTCTGTTAGCAATATGAAAATGGGTTTGTTCTCGCTGATAGCATCTTCTCCTTTATTTACAAGGCGATTCTCGCTGGGGTCAGTGGTCAGGCAATGTAATTTCAGCCCTCGAACACGTGTTATGAGGGATCCATCAGCCCGAGGGATCGACTCCTCATCGCGTGAAACCTGCCACTTGATATGGCTTAAACGATCTTCCACAAAACTCGGATCAGACTGATAGGTATGCTCTCCAACAACCTGATTGACTTTCTCTAAACCTTTGTCTAAGGCATGGTTTACTTCGATATTGTCAAGTTCTTCCTGAATTGCATGGTAAAGGCTTCTAATTACTCTATCATCTAAGGAACCATCGCTCCGTTCCGTGGTTCTCACCTCCCCTGTGGCTAAGTGAACAACCCACTGTTCGATCTCTTCATAAGTCTGCTGAGTAATCTCTTTGAATTCACCAACGGTCTCCTCTATAACTGCCAGGAGAATTTTGTCCTTTAGTACTTCGATATCACGCTGAGAAGCCTGCAAATAGTTGCGTTGAGCTTGATGTGCTTCCGGATGGACAAAGTTATCCCAGAAAGTCAACCAACATGATTTATCTTTCTTGCCATTGTAGGTTTGTAGGGCATTGGTAGTAAGCTTAGCGGCTTTCTCTTCGACATGCAATTCTTCGTTACGCTTTATATTTACCTTGCTGATAAAGCCTTCGAAATAGGTAAACACATCAAGAAGATTTTTGTAAAACGAACGCACATAGCCTAGTTTTCCACCTCTTGCCATCCTGGGATTAACGCTTTCCCCATTGAGCGTTTTTTCTGTCCAAGCCCGTAATAATGCTCCATACATCCGTAATTGGGCTAATTTAGCTTCCTCAAGTTCATCTCCAAAAGAACCTCGCAGCCTCTCATCAGCTTTTTCGATCCCGTAATGCTCAATACGTACCCGCTCCACACCGCGTTCGATCCGCCCAAAAGCTTCCGAGGGAGTATCTCCATAATCCCTGCTCGGTGTCACGCTATTCCATACCCGAAAGCTTAGTTCTTTGGTTATATTCTCGACAATTGCCTCGCCTTGCTCACTTTGCTGAATATCAACCAAGGCGTGCATAAATTCAGCGTTTCGCCTCGCTAAGCCACCACGAGCCACAGCTGTTAATATTTTTCCGTCATCCTGGGCTTTGTGATTCCTTATTTTGGCAACCAGTTTCAACAAACTTGTATTTGGTATATCTTCTTGATCATAACGAACGGTGTCTGCATTGAGGAAATCTAGAGCTGCGTTTATACCAACTTTATCTTGACTGACCTCCGCATTTTTTGTATCAGATAAACTAACCACACGACCTTGATCATTAAACTGCGGAGCCAAAAGGATATCAAGAACCTCTTTGGAAAGCTCATGGGTGAACTTTTGCTGGGCATAATAAACCGGAACTTTCATAGTATAAGATGCCACTGCAGAATGTGTTGGCATTAAAGGTAATTTTGCGTAGGTATCACTCAGGTTGATCACCTGCTCAGAGTATTCCCTACCTGCCTCTTCATCGAGCATAGCAGATATTGCATTCGCAATAGCCGGGAATAGACCATCCTCTGGCGATCCCGGATCCAAAGGATTATGTTGACGCTGAGGATCAATCAAATATGTAGAATCGTATAAGCGGCGATTTGACTGTAAGATCAAAGAAGCATCGTGTTCTGAATACTTAATTTGATTTGCGCCATATTCAGAACTGGTAATCAACAGACGGTCAAGTTCGCGCCAGGCCGCAAATGAACGCGCCAACATATCACGGCCTTTCCCCATGGCCCCAGCGACGAAAGCCCTCGGTGTTACAATGAAACCGCGTACAACAATATTGCCATGGAATTTCTCAGAGGCAATATCACGACAAAGCATGGGGATGTCAACGAGCATTCCTGCCCCAGTCCCGCCTGCCAAAGAGCCAACAATATGGATCTCCATACGGTTCTGAACAGTGACACTAGATTCATTCGCGATATGCTCCATAGCGTTCTCAATGGTAGAGATGATCCGTGATTGTGCTCTAGATTGGACATCTTTCACCAAGCACAGACGACCAATATGGCGGATTGCGCCCGCGCCATCATCTGCGGCCAGCGACGCTTCAGGTAGTTTCCGCAAAAACCCCTTGGCATCAATCCAGGACAAATGCTGGTGTTTGCCATCCCTGATCTCACCAACAAGATCATTAAGATTGCTGCCTATATGAATGAACTCAGTTTTGTCTTCCAGTTCCACTGCTCCGGCAGTCTTGCGGCGTTTTTCACCTGGGTCCTGCGTAGCTCTGCCATCGTGCCCGGCAACTGCGGAAGCATGTTTGGTGGTGTCGAATGATAACAAACGCACCCCGGGTGGTAATTCACCATTGCCGATCTCCAATAGATCCTTTTTTAGATATGTCAAGATCCATTGACCTGTTCCTCCAAGCCCGATAATTACTGCTGGTCTAGCCATCTCTCACTCCTTTCAGATGCGATATCCATTTATTATTCAGGTGGTTCATACACCATAGAAGCAATAGCATTTCCGCTATAATCCATGGGAGTGTTTGGTTCGAGAATAAGCTCAAAATCGCTGCCTCCTTCTTTTCTCTTTCCCTTCACTTTTACTTTTCGTAATTGTCCTTGATGTTCGTCTGTCGCAAACATGTCCGATGAAAATGTTTGATCATCACTTGAACGAGTTTTTGTTTTTCGAACGCTAAATGCCTTCAACTTAGCAAGATCCAATTCGGGATATCCTTTGAATATCTTCGGATCAATTTTCTTCCAATTTTTCCGGCTATTGAGCGATATCGTGACTATCTCTGTAGCGCCAGCTTTGAATACTAGATCACCTCTTACCTTATTGTTTGTCGTCAAAATTTGATAGACAACAAACAGGATGAAAGCGAGAATTACTATCGCTAACATGAAATAATACGAATCGCTTCGATAGAAGAAAGTGTCATGGCGTGAAAATGTCACTTCGTCCTCTATGCTTCTTGGGTCGAAGAACTCAGTCTTATATCCACTATCAAAGATAACTCTTAAGGTATATTCTCCCTCTGTGGTTAATCCTGTAGCAACCCCAGTATAAATATTTCCTTCTCGGGTGTAAGAAATATCAACAACTTCACCAGTCTCAGGAGTAATGGTCACACTGGCTGGTTGATCTTCATCATCCAAGATATCTTCGAAGGAGAACATACCTGTATCCTCAAAATTGATTTGGAATTTGAAGTTCACATCCTTTACCTTCAATGGCCAGCCACCATCTAGGATGGTATGATGCACAGAACCAAGGGCG
>CAZLNX010000368.1:0-6143 GCA_964560795.1 uncultured Anaerolineales bacterium
GTACTTTATCAACCTCATAATCTCCCCAGTGGAATTGATACAGGTCAATATAGTCCGTATCAAGGCGGCGCAGCGAAGCTTCACAGGCGCTGCGGATCAGCTCAGGGCTGGTTTCGTGACCGAAATAGTGCTTCTTGTTTTCATCGTATTGCTTGCCAAACTTAGTAGCTAAGATAACCTGATCGCGCTTTCCAGCAAATGCCTGCCCGAGGACTCGTTCGCTATGACCACAGCCATACACATCAGCAGTATCGAAAAAAGTGACTCCCATATCCAGGGCAACCTGAAGGGCACGAATTGATTCGGCATCATCAACCTGTCCCCAACCACTAGGACTCACTTCCCCATCCCCTGCGTACCACCATTGTCCGCCAATAGCCCAGCAGCCCATACCCAAGGCGCTAATTTCGATGCCGCTTCGACCCAGTTTTCTTGTTAGCATTTTCTACTCCTGTAATTTTCAATTACCAAGGCAGCTCTTTTCCCTGCCAATCCAAAAACTTTCCTGAATCATCCATTTTCAGAGTGTCGATCACTTGGATCATTCCGCCAATCGATTCTGCAGGTTCCAAGGGCGCATTTTCACAGTACAGCATTGTAGTTCTTACCCAACCTGGGTGGAGCGAGACAACAATAATTTCCGATTCCTTTAATTCATGAGACAGCATTTTGGTTATCATATTCAAAGCAGCTTTACTGGTGCTGTAACCGTAGCCGGTGTCGCCGCCTGCTCTTTTTTGAGCAATACTGCCACTATTCGATGACATGTTTATTACAGTTGGATTCGTGCCTTTTTCGAGCAAAGGGGTGAACTTTTCTGTCATCATCAGTTGGGCCACCGAATTGACCAGTAAACATCGGCATAGATCGTCCTGATGCAGATCTCCGAATCGATATCTATGTTCTTCGTTGCCAGAGGCAATCCCGGCATTATTGATGAGGATATCCAGTTCCCTGACATCTCTTGATAGGAGTTCAAATAGCTGATAACGCGAATCTTCATCGCTTACATCAAGTTGGTAGATGGATAAACGCTCATCGAATTCAGCTTTCAACTGCTGTAGCTCAGCGGATTTCTCGGGATTACGGCTGGCAGCCAAAACCCGATGCCCCATCCTCAAATACTGCTTGGTGAACTCTAGTCCGATGCCTCGGCTTCCACCGGTTACGAGAATATTTTTCATGGTTAAATCTCCACATTGCTATTTGACTTGATGAAATCTATTGATCGGCGAATGATCTGACGTGATCTTTCAACGTCATCGAGGAGATCAAACCCATGTTGACCTTTGGGGTGGTTGCTGAACTCGATGTTTATATTTTTCTTCAGGCCAACCTGAATGAATTTGTCGATGGATTGGTTTAGGTTGGACCGATCCAAACCCGCTCTAGCAATAAATATTGGGGGAAGCTCATTCTCTGAGTTCTCCAACTGATGAACAGCAGAAAAATTTACCCGCGCCATTTCAGGGATTTCTGGATTTTCTTCCAGTTTTGGCATGTCCAGAATCGCATAGTAAAGCACCAGGGAACGGATATAATTGGGCGTTTCCCGCAACGCCCAGTAAATCAGTGGTCCACCACCAGAAAAAGCCCATAAGTGCAGTCGAGATGGATCGAGACCGAATTCTGGGCCTCGCTCACGAACAAAGGTGATTAAATCCTTAATATCACTTTGGGCAGTCTCCAAGAATTCGATGCCGTAATAACGATGGTTGAATGTAACTGCTGTAAATCCAGAAGCTGCCAGGAGTTGACCATAGGATGTGAAGACTCCCCAATCTTTAGGTTGCGTTAAAAGGTCTGGGGGCAGGTAACCCCCATGAACAAAAATCACCCCTAGGCTAAGCCTTTCTTCAGGCAGGTATATATCTGCCTGAAGATCTTGATCCGGAATTTGCTTGTATGTCAGGTTTTTGAGAGTTTTGATCTGGTCCATGCCAGGTAAATCCAAAACAACTCGTTTGTGCTTCGTCTCTTTTAGCCAGTCCGGACCTTTACTATTGATTTCTTTCTGATTCATCCCGTAACCTTTGGCATTTCATTGAAACTTTGAAAAGTGTTAGTGGTCTTCATCAATAACGAATTGCTTCAACATCTTACAGGTTAGGTCTAATCTTTCGATTCGGGCTTGATAATAAACTTCCTTTTTCTTGGGTTCGGTCATTACGTATACTAATCCAGCACTGCGGAGGGCTTTTATATGGTGCAATACTGTAGGCGTGCGCAATCTCAGGCGTGTTGCCAATTGCGTCGGGGTGAGTGATTCGGATGAAAGATAACGCAGTATTCGCAAGCGTGTTGGATCGGAGAGTGCTCCCAGGGATGACATTAGGGCATCTGGCACGAGTTCTCCTGGTACCAGGGAAGCATTATCTGGACGAGCACCAAAAAGGAAAATCGGCTTTTTCATAGAATAAAAAATGAAAGGAGAAGCCCAAAATGATGGTACAAAAATCACTTCATCAGTGTTTTTGAATCTATCATCACTGTATATAATGCCTTGTGAAATTTCTTCAAAAAGCTCGGGGAAAATGTGTTTATTTGAGAAATCCTGCGCTTTTTCCAGACCTTCTTTAAGCGCTGGCAAAATCCTTCGTTCCTCTTCAGCAAAGAATACGTCATAGTATGCTTGTAATGCGGATAATAACTTTTCGCCAAATTCTTCGCCCCGAGTCCAAATCTCTAATTTTTGAGAGAAATACTTGGCAGGTTTTCTCTTCCCCATTTCTTTGTAAAATGCAGCCAAGGCATCTTGATCGTTCTTACTCCATTGCCCTCGGGTTGTAATGTCATCAATTAGTTCTTTTATTTCAGGGTCAGATTCATTGACTCCAATCAGGCAGTAAAGTCTTTCTAAAGGCGGTAATTCTCGCGCTACTTGCAGTAATGTGTTTCCGTCCTTCGGTTCTGGTAACGAGTGCAACCACTCTAAGGGTGGTGTTATGACAAGCGCATCTTGAAAGGTTTCCAGTGTTTCGCGATCCCTTGTAGGTAACCTTTGGCGCATTCCCGCGGCCCAGGCAGGTCGCAGGCCGAAGTCCGTGGGGCGGTGCAAGATGATTAGAGAGACAAAGAAATCAAACGCGGTGCCGATATCCCAACGAACTTCAGGGTAGGTAGCTGATTTTTCCATAGTACTCCAAGAAAAGGTGCGTAAGTTAGATGAGTTTATATAAGATAATAATCTAATAAGTATTGGCTGTCAAGTTTCCCCTAGTGCCCCAGTATTGCTACTTAGAAGATTACAAACTGTGATGAAAGGTGATTGATTTTGATGGAATGTGAATTGATTCTGCCAACAGTTTTCTGTAGCCGTTCAAATTTGTTTCTTGGCTGTTGGGTAGAGCAATCAGATGAGCGGGACAGTCGGCGTCGCAATCACTGGCGCCGAAGCCATGTACAGGAAAGGATGAGCCGGGGATGATTGCTACAGCTTGGCTCCATAGGCACTCTACGGGGGCGGCAGGAGAACTCAATGCATCGTCAGTGATATAACAATAGCCTTTCACGGCAGAAACTGCGCGCAAAGTGTCGATATGCCAATGGGGTTTACCGCCCCCACGTAGGTGACGACCCAGCCTGGAGCGCAGTCCCCCAGGCCCACGCGCCGAGCCAAAGTACACGTACACACCAAAGGAAAAGAACCCACTTCCCAAACGTCCGATCTGTAATTCCTGCGGAGAAGAGAGATGCAAAAAGAGGGCGTAGCTCCCAGGATCAACAGGTAAAGTATCCATAAAATCAAATCTTATCCGGATGCCATTTCTTTGACAAGAAAAGAGCTAACCCGTATAATTCTGCCTAGTGCTCCACATTTGAGAGATTTTTTTACTACTCAGGAGCCTTCAAAAATGAAGAATTTGCACGAGCCTGTCTTGGTATTGAATGCGAATTTTGCGCCCATCAATGTGTGCACTACCAAACGCGCAATCGTCCTGATGCTGACTGGGAAAGCCAGTTTAGTGCTCAATGGACGCGGCTTCATCCAGACTGTCTCGCGCACATATCCACGCCCTTCGATCATACGGTTAGGAATGATGATCAAGCGACCCCGGCCAAGTGTAAAACTGAATAAACGAGAGATCTTCCGACGAGATAATTACACTTGTCAATACTGCGGTCAACCAAAAAAGAATTTGACTGTTGACCATGTGATCCCGCGTCGTTTAGGGGGCGGACATACCTGGGAGAACCTGGTAACTGCTTGCGCAACGTGCAACCATCGCAAGGGCGGTCGTACGGCAGAACAAGCTGGGTTGATGTTGCCTATGGAACCTGCGGTGCCTTCTTCCTCGGCGTTTTATATCTTTGGTCGCTATGTTGGAAATAATTATGAGTGGGTTCCATTCTTAGAAGGATGGTAAACACGTCTCTGGATAGGATAACTGAAATGAGAAGACCCTGGCTCAAAAAATACCAGGGTCTTTTGTGTTCACAGAAAGAATTCTATAGCTGAACCTTCATAAAGTCTTCGGCAAGGATGATATCTCCAGAGAAAGTTTTCCGAGCCTCATCAACCAGTTTCTTGGGATCTCCATTGCGGGTGTCGTAATGGATGAGATAAAGGGATTTTGCATCAGCGTTTCTGGCAGCTTCTCCTGCTTTTATAGCTGGTGAATGACCTGGAGAATCACCGGTAGCTTCATGGATGAGTATATCAACACCCGCAGCCAACTCCTCGACCTCTTTGCAGGGCGCTGTATCGCAGGAATAAGCCATTCGTTTGCCACTATTGAGTACTTCAACTCTCAACCCCATGGCTGGGATCATATGCCTCACCGGTGAAGTAAAGATTCGAAAATCTCTGTCTTCTAAGGCTAAGGTCATCCTCTCCGATGGCAAGCGATGGAAGGCCACTGGGAAGAAATCTGGCCAATCCTGCCAACCAAATGCATCCATTAGGGTTTCCATTCTGTCTAGGGTGGGATGGAGACCATAAATATTGATGAGTTGCTGGCGCCCCAGCAACCACATATTCATCAATAGAAGTGGAACTGCTGATACATGGTCGGGGTGGAAGTGGGTGAGGAATAGATCGGTCAAATTTCTACAGTTTAACCCTGCTTGCTTAAGTCGAACCAGGGGATTACCAACACAATCCACCATAATGAGACGGTTCTCACTGCTTATAGCAAAGTGTGTATTTTCGTGTTCTTCGTCGGAAACCGCGTTGGCTGTACCCAGAAAAATTACTTCGACCATGTTATTGTATTTTATATCACAGGATAGGCCTAAAGACTTTGGTACTTAAGTACCATGAAATTTATCGTTAGTTGCCAAAGATGCGCAAAGCAATACCCGGAGTAACAAATATCTCTAAGATCGCCGCACCTAAAAGTAGTGGGGCTACTAAGAGAAGCATAATCTTGACCCAATCTGCGAAGGAGTGCAATAAGGCCTCAGAGATTGTGCGGTTTTCAGCTGGGGCGGATAAGGTAGCGCCTAAACGCATGATTGCTGCCCCTGCCAACGCAATTGCCGGGATTTCCAATATCCCGTGCGGAAGCACAAAAGCACCCAGAAACAAACCTGGCGGGATTCCAGCCCGTGCGGCGGTGACCGTGAAATAGCCAATGATCATAAACGGTAGCATCAGCACGATCAATCCCATGACGCCAAATGAAAATAATCCTAAAAATGTTGCTAGGACGATCGTCCGAAGGTTATGAGCCCAGACCAGCGGAATGCTTTCAAAAGAGAAGAAACGCAAGGTTTCGAAACCCTCAATCTCCTGGACAAATCCTTCCTGAAGATTGCTGATGTCGATTAAGTCAGGAGGAAGCACGAATATTTGCGCCTGCTGAACACCTACCCAAGCCCCCCCGGCGAATGAGAGCACTGCGAGAAGCAATGGCAGCCAAATCCTGCTGAGTGTTTGCATGAATTCTCGACGCAACCAAGTGGACACTGAGTGTGCATCCCCCACAACAGCTCCCCAGAAAACTTGCCAGCTCCATTTGAAGTTCAGCGAATCCAACTCTCGACCTAAGAGTTCCTCGCGGTTGAAGTGTGCAATGCCGGTGCGCACCAATAAACCAGATATCAATATTTGACCGAAGATCGCCCACCAAAGTACATGGTAGCGTGCCCAAAACATGATCATACTTTCGCCGACCAACAACATGGCCATAGGCACGATG
>CAZLNX010000369.1:0-6131 GCA_964560795.1 uncultured Anaerolineales bacterium
AAGGGGATCAATGGGCAGATGTTTTTCAATATGCTTTATAAAACTTGTTTACAGTTTGATGACGTAGGAAAATTTGAACAATTGCTAAAAAAATCGTTGGAAGCTCCATCTGATATTGATGCTGCAAAGAAGATTCTCGAAACATTTAGGGAATTTACAGAAACGCTCAGCAAATACCATGAAGATCGGAGAGCGGCTCCGAAGGTAGGGTCGATACCTTTTTTCCTGTCCTATTTTTGGCAAATTCGGCAGCCGCAAAAATATCCTGTCTACTATACATCAATGGTAAATGTTCTCTCCGATTTAGATGTTTGGGCACCAATTAAGGATATCGTTGCAGATTATTCAGCGTTTTATCAATTGAATTATGAGATAATTTCTATATGTGGCAAGATTGCTGGTCGTGACTTGGGTTTGTGGGATATTGAGCATGCATTTTGGTATTACAACCAGAAAATACAAGAGGATGCTATCGAGGACGAGCCTGTTGGAGAGACCAGAATCAAACATCCAACCGAGGCTAAGAAACTCGAAACACTTCCAGAAAGCTATATTCCCTCCATTGTCTCAATTTTACCTAAGTTAGCTGTGCATGATAAGCACTTAGTAGCACTTTGCGAAAAAAGCGGGAAGAATATTATCACTGAATTCGAAGAGCGGCTGGCTATCCTATTCCGAATGCTTGGCTATGAAGTGGAATACCTTGGCCAAGGGAGAGGCCGTGTGCCAGATGGAGTAGCGATTTGTCCAGAGTACCGCTATGCAGTGATTTATGATGCCAAGGTACGCAAAGATGGGTACACGATGGGCACAGACGAAAGGGCTATCCGCGAATATATTGCCAGAGAAGGTGATCGGCTCCGCAAACAAGGTTATCGAAATATTTACTTCATGATTATCTCCAGCAAATTCAGTGGAGATCATGACAGTGAAATCCGCAATCTGAAGATCGATACCGATGTGCGAGAAATTCTTATGGTAGAGGTAACCGCCCTTTTAGTATTATTAGAAGGCAAATTCCGCAATCCTGAAATCACCCTCGGACCGGATGGCGTGCAGAATTTGTTAGCGGCCAGCGGGCTGCTAACAGCTGCTGAGGTGCGCGCGTTTTTGGGATAGTAACAGCCAAGATGAAAGCCCGTTGTAGTGGTACCTGCACCGCCAAAGGCAAGATCACACTGAACTTCAAGCTGATCCAAGTGCCGAAGCAGCTGATCGCTAATGTGATCGTGCACGAGATGTGTCATTTGATCGAGCACAGCCACGCGCCGTCCTTCTATCCGCTGACGGAAAAGATGATGCCAGTCTGGGAAGAGCGAAGAGAGCATTTGAATTCGTTTGAGTATTAGAGAAATATGTCATCAACAGAGAAAGAGCTTTCGGAGTATATTCGCCAGTTCGCCAAACTGCGCACCGACCGCAGCGCGAATTGGGGCACTGCCACGAATAGCCAGGCCCCGCACAAGCCTTTTCTTTTGCTTTCGATTCTGGATTTGTTCGCAGAAGGCCAAATTCCCAGCAATCTGATTGAAATCACGCCTGATCTGGGGGAATTATTTTCAGCCTACTGGACGATCGTGCTGCTTGATCGGCGTGGTGATATGGCACTGCCCTTCTTTCATTTGCGATCGAGTAAATTTTGGCATCTGGTGCCGAAACCTGGACAAGAGGCGACACTAGAATCAGCCAACCGCGGCTATTCATTGGGCCAACTACATAGGATGCTGCTGGGGGCACGTTTGGATGAGGCGCTTTATGCACTATTGAAAACGCAAGAAGCACGAGATATCCTGCGCACGACCATTATCCAGACGTATTTTGCAATAGAATTTCACCAGGCCTTGTATGAGCAGGGAGAATTGAACTTAGGCGCTTACATCTACAGCCAATATCTCATCGAGCAGGCTCAAAATGCTCTCCATGAGAGGGCGCTCAAGGAAGATGAGAAAGTACGCGACCAGGGTTTTCGCAAAGCAGTAGTGAGGATCTATGAGCACCGCTGTGCATTTTGCGGCGTGCGAATGCTGACCCCCACCGGTCATACAGCTGTCGAAGCCGCACATATCATCCCCTGGCATATCAGCCAAAATGATGACTTGCACAATGGCATGGCGCTGTGCCGACTTTGCCATTGGACTTTTGATGAAGGGTTAGTCGGGGTGTCAGCAAATTACCTGGTGCAATTATCCAAAGAACTGCGAGTTTCAAAGAATCTACCTGGCCACCTGCTGACGGTGGAAAACCGCCAAATACTAGGGCCCGCTAAACAAGATCTCTGGCCAGACGTCAAAGCACTTCGTTGGCACCGCGAAAAGGTGTTCGTAAAGGGGTGAATCTTTGAAGAAGACGTATAACAAACTAATTCGCGACCGCATCCCGGAAATCATTCGGACTGATGGCAAAGATTTTGAGATCGAAGTGATGGGAGAGATCGAATATCGAATAGCCCTGATGAAGAAACTGGTGGAAGAAGCCCAGGAAGCGGTGCAATCCAACGATGAAGGTTTAGCGACTGAGTTAGCTGATCTTTACGAAGTGATGGATGCCATCCTAGCCACCTGGAATATTCAACGAGAGGAAGTGAATTCTATTCAAGAGGAGCGCCGCAGGCAAAGGGGTGGATTTGAAAGAAGAATAAAATTATTGTGGGTTGAATGAATTTAGGAGGAGATCATGAAAGCTTTTGCCCGGTTTACATCGGTTATCTTCATTGTGATTGGGATATTAATCATTTTGGGTGGGATCATCTTCGCGTTTTCCAGTATTGTGAGTGTAAGAAGCCAGGCCCCTGCTGTGCCAGGTCTGATGCCTGATATGTCAGGATTGTTGGTTGTGGCCCGTGCCTTTGGTGGTGGCATGATCAGCTTACAGGGTTTCTTTTTGGCAGCGATTGGCCAGGGTCTATGGTTATTAGCGGATATCGCCAATAACACAGAAAGAGCGCGGAATGCTTTACCGCGTTGACGAGCTTTTGGTGTTAAAGAATAATTGATGCAAAATGAACATTATTCTCAGCCGGAAAGGTTTCGACTCTGCCTATGGTGGGGTCCCCAGCCCCATTTTCGAGGATGATACGATGGTTTCACTGCCTATACCCGAAAAGAACGGCAGTGTAAGATTTGGTGATATTACACCGCAGAATGTCAATGTTGGCAAAGTTGTCGAAGATCTAACCCAGGAAAATATACTGGCCTCAGACAATGCACACCTGGATCCCGATATTGATATCACGGCGATGAAGCGTGCTACGGAGTGGGTGCCAGCATTCGGACAAGCAGGGGCAGCAACTTCGCATCTACGTAATCAGGGAGTCGGGCTTGGGGATGTGTTTTTATTCTTCGGGTGGTTCCGAAGAGTAGAAAGCGTGATGGGACGCTACAGGTTTTGCAAAGATGCTCCCAATCTACATGTGATATTTGGTTGGTTGAGGGTTGGAGAAGTACTGATGCCATCCGGTAACGATATTCCAAAAGGGTTGGAGAAACATCCCCATTTTGCAAATCCTGAACGAAAGAACAACCTGGTTTTTCTTGCCGACTCACCGGCTGATGGGGGAGTATTCCACCACTTCTTTGAAGAGCTGCAACTTACTGCCCCCGAGCAATCACGATCAATCTGGCGTTTACCGGGATGGTTTTATCCATCAGGTCGCAAGCCATTGAGCTATCATGGAAATTTGGAGCGCTGGCTTAAGCTGGAAGATTCTGTGATGTTAAAATCAGCTTATCGAGGGCAGGAATTTGTTCTCGATTTGGCGGATTACCCCGAGGCTCATTCGTGGTTTGAACGATTGGTGATTCATTCATCTACAGCCTAGGTGTACGAAATCGAGGATACAACTTTACCCGATTCTGTGAACGATAGTCACAGAGCAAACATAGTCAATCAGCACAGATTCGAGATCCCCAACTCATCGTTCGATAATCATTCCAAAGGCCCATCTATGACTCGCAAAATTTCGTCTGCCTGATAAATGCGATTGCGGGCCTTGCCAGTAATTTCTCTTAGCACCACAGAATTCTCCAATTTTTGAACAACTCGCTGGGCGGTCAAATAACTTCCAGCCCCCATGGCAGCCTGCAATTGGCGTACTGTGATGATCGGTTGGCCAAAGAGGTAATCAACTGCTTGCATTAATCGCTGGAAATTGCGTTCACCCTGCAATTCACCCTGATACATCAAGCGCAGCTTATCCAATGCGGCAACTCGCATTCGTGCTTCATGCGCTTGCTCAGTCACACCGATCAGGAAGAAGTTGAGCCATCTTTCCCAATCTCCTTGTTGACTAACATCCAATAAGTGGCGATAGTATTCACTGCGTTGGGCTTCAAAATAGGCACTGAGATACAGCAGTGGACGTGGCAACAATTCCCAGGCACACAGTAGCAGGGATACCAGCAAGCGTCCCACGCGCCCATTGCCATCTAAGAAGGGATAGATGGCCTCAAACTGGTAATGGATCAACCCCAAACGGATGAGGGGGGGCAAATCGGATTGTGCATGAATGAATTTCTCCAAATGATCCAAACAGTTATGCATCTCTTCCACTGGTGGCGGTACGTAGGTAGCCGTCTCAATCGTAGCACCCGACGCGCCAATCCAATTCTGGCTGCGACGAAACTCTCCAGGTGTCCAGAATTCTCCGCGCACGTCTTCCATCAAACGTTCATGTAGTTCTCGCATCAATCGCAAACTAACAGGTAATGTATCAAGACGCTCCAGACCATATTCCAGGGCAATCACATAATTTTGCACTTCTTGAGCATCAGTTCCCGGTTCCAGAAACGAAAGTTGTGAGGCTTCATACGTGTACAGATCTCGCAAGGTCGTGCGCGTGCCCTCGATGCGCGAGGATAAAACCGCCTCTCGTCGCACGAAGGATTTGACCATGACATGTGGATTGGGAAACGATTCGCCAACCTGAGCAAGTTGAGCCAATTCACGATCAGCGTTGGAAAGCATACTGACGAGTTCTGCAGACCAGTTGATTTGTGGAGGCAAATGCGCAGGTACAAAGGCCCAATAACCGCTTTTCGTGCGGATTAATTGGCCAGGAGAAGTATCTGTAAAGTCATTTGGATTCACTGTAGCACTCTAAAGTGTAAATAAGATTGGATATTATTTACATTTTACACAATAAGTGTAAATAAAGGAAGGCGTTATTTACACTTATTGCATGAAGTTGTGCGGAAGTTGTAGAGCAACATCCCGATCCATTGTTGGGAGAAGATGATGAGTTAGCCGTTGGCTTTGGATGCTTTATATCTTGATTGTATCAAATTGCATTACAACTAAATCTGATTGACATATCAGGTTTAGTGTTTTATACTGCAACTATGAAACCTCTGCCATCTGAAATTCAACAAACCTTATTAAGAGATGCCGCTGAGCGCGATCTAGTCACCGCGCGACGGAAACACTTGCTCGAAATCCTCTGGCATGAACGATACCTGACACGAGATGGCCTTATCCATCGTACGGAAGCATTAACAAGAAAAGACTGTTTTGGCAATGCCGCCTGGGAAGATACCTTCTATCGAGATATGCGCGTGGTCAAAGATGCATTTCAGGCTGCTGGATACCAATTGGCATACAGCCGTTCGAAACATCAGCCCGGGTATTACTTACGAAAGAATGAGAAAACCAGCTCCAAATTGAAACGCGTCATTGAAGGTGCTATTGCCGAAGTAGATCGCGCCCAAATCAATATCTCTGCCAAATTTGAGCCTTGGCAGCGTGTTCAACAGGGCTTGTCCATCACCAATCTTGCCAACCAGGTGGTTGCCTACCGCCAAAAACAACGCCAGGTCTTGCATGTCTGAAGCCATCTTGCCGTATAGCGAATTTGTCAAACTGGTGCTTTCTGCCCTTGAAGCTGCTAACATCCCCTACATGGTTGGGGGTGCGGTGGCGGCATGGGCGTGGGGCGAACCGCGCGCAACCCGCGATCTGGATGTGGTTGTTCAGGTGCCCGTTGAGTCGGTGCAAAAACTTTCTGATGAGCTTGCGGATAGAAAGATGCTCGTTCCTGCGGACATCATCATGAACAACCTGCTCGATGACCGCGCAGATATTCCACTCAATGCCATTCACTTGGATAGTGGTTACAAAGCTGATATTTACCTGTTGCG
>CAZLNX010000370.1:0-6129 GCA_964560795.1 uncultured Anaerolineales bacterium
ACCAACAATTACTAATTCACCAACAATTACTAATTCACCAACAATTACTCCAACTCCGCCACCAATTCTTCCGTCAAGTTGTTTCGACGACAGCATAATTCCAGAAATTCCAGTAGAGAACGCCAAAAGCACACTAAATTCAGACACCACTTATGATTCTGATATTACATCTGGATTTTGGACAATATCTGATTCGCGTGGTCCTACTGAAATTCGATTTAATGCAATGATTGTTGGATATGCTGAAGCAGCTTTGGATGACCAGCCTCTATCTGAAACGGCAAGTACAGCTCATTGTATTCTTGTTGTACATCCACTTTATGATATACCAATCCCAATATTTTTGGGCATTCAAAATACTGATGAGACATTTGATATTACTTATATTGAAATCTGGCACGAGAAGGGGCGTTCTAATTGGCCAGTGTGGTTTGGATCAGGTGACCACGTTCGAAAATGGGTTGCCGAAAATCTTGGAGATATTGTTTATATCGAAGCGGTTTGGTTTTCAGAATCACCCTCATGGCCTGATGACGGAGATCTATATTGGAAAGAATTTGGATTTCCCCGTGATTATTCAAAAGTACATACCTTACTCACTAACACTGACTCTTATACTACTAAGTGGACAAACATCTATTTAGATGAAACACTCAGAAAGATCCAAATTGAAGATCCCGAACTGCATGAAATATTTCCAAGTTTCTTGGACAGTATAAGCACACTGAAGGAAGTTGGATTGTATATCCATCATATTAAATATCCTGATGAGCCCTCAATTCTAAAATCTCACAATAATATATATAATGGGGAAATTGAATTTCTATACGATAAAAATGGTGATGAGATTCCTTTTGGAATGATTTCAGAATTACCTGTTGCCTTATTATCAGGATACATAATAGATTATTTTGATTTTGGAAGCTCCACATATTCACTTTTTAGAATTGAAACCAGTATTGACACATTCCAGGATATTCTGTTGGTCATTCCAGATCGAGCTGATTGGAATAGAGATATTGTTATATTAAAAAATGATATGTTTGATACTACTCTCAGGAAAAATACCGTAACAATGAGTGACCTTGTTTGGTTACTTAGGAATCATAAAGAAGAACTCATTGGCAACGTGATGGTATTAGAACTAAAAACAGAAGACGATGAAGGACAAATTGAAAATTTGGGTAGAGTATTAAATCAGAATCCCGTCATGGAATATCAAGAGATCCGTGATAATTTTACATTTTTTGCCCCATTAACATTTTATGTTCCTGAACATATAGGTGAACTTATATTAAATCGATAAATTGTCTTCTACTAGGCCGTGTTGACGTTTGACAATCTCTCTCGAGTATCCACTGTTTTCGATCAATGTTTGTTTCTCTAGAAAATGTCTGAAATGTCAACACTACCTAGTAAATATCATTTTCAATTAAGTTTGAATCTTGAAAGCAATTTATTTTGATGAATGCGTTTTTGCTTCCGATTAACATTGTTATCTTACAAAAAAATTTTACAAATAGCAAATTTCATAATCTATAAACCAATATGTCAAAAAGATTACTCACCCTAACAATCTTTTTTTTCCATTTGTTGCTCTTCGCATGTAAAGAATATGAAGGTAATACAAAATTATCATCCACCCCGAAAATACATAACCAGACTAGTCCTGTTCAGCCTTCCCCAGCACTAACAATATCTCCAACAATTACTCTTTCACCTACTTTTTCTCCCACAAATACTCCAACTTTTACGCCTACGCCAACGAAATCCCCAACGCCTACGTTAGAAATTAATTCAGAGAAGGGTATTAATCCTGCCGAATTATCTGTTTTTCAGCAAATGAATTTTTCATCATTCGAAATATCGAACTCAATATACTTAGATATTTTCAATATGGGCATTGTTCCTACTATATCAGACAATTTGATCGGGTTATTCGGAGATCATATTTGTCAAGTGGTAATACCGGAAGGTGCAATAGCAATTTCCGAAGAAAACCCAAAACTTGTTTTATTTCCCGATGGTTCACAGATGATATTTGAATTTGTAGTACCAAAATCAGTAAAATGTATAACTGGCAAGATACAAGAAAATAATATTTATGGCCTAGAAACCGGAACACAAGTTGTGATACCAATAAAAAATGGAGAAATAATTGGCTTACCTAAACCAATAGCTTTCAGACCAGATGTGGAAATTTTAGTTAAGGAAATAAACCAAGAGACATTATGGATAATTTTTAAGGACGGACACTTTATTGATGCCTATCATCTCTTTGGATCTCCTAATACAAAAAGTGAAGCAGACATTAAAAATCAATTTATGTTAGAAGGAAAATTCTCAAATTGGGATGAAGTTAAAGAATATGCAAGTGTAGCTTTATCAGGAAGCAGAACCTATGATAACCGGCCATTTGATGCAAGAAAATTCTATCCTTTTTATATCAATTCAATATCATCTATCCACGGTATTATTGAAGGAATAGTCATTGGTTGGGAAGTGGTACATCACGAACAACTTGATCAGGATTTAATCAAGATTTGGTTTTATAATCCATATCTAAACAATGAAATAGAATCCATTGGTTATCGTAATATTGGGGACTTGTTTAGTGCCTATATTGGCTTTGTCGATGAAAACGGCGCATTTCAAGATTTTACTCTAAATCATGAACACCGAGATGGATATCAGTATCGATACAATGCATTTGATAAAACCAGTTTTTATCCATTCTTAACACATTTAGTTGGAAAATCAGTTCAGTTTACATTCCTATTAAAAAATAATACAGGTCCAGATATTGAAGATCCTTCAAGCGTTTTTGTGGGCTTCTCTGTTCAACCAGGATTAAAAGAAAATTGGGGTATTGATTATGACCCCACTCTACAAATGGAATTAGCTTTGACTGGAGCCTACAGAATATTATCTGAAAAAGAAATCAGCAAATACTTTAGCAGTAGCTTTGAAGCTACAATCTTTACTAAATATATTGATGGAACATTCATCGGTGTGTATATGAAAGTAGATGATATCGAATTAAATAGATCTGAATTAATTTCACCATAGAATATTGTGTGTTCTAATCTTATTGACTATCACCATCCACTAAATAATACTTACAAAAATATCTAAATTTGTGTCTCAATTAAAGATTCAATCAAGTTTGTAATAGTATTATCCACCTATGCTTTCGTTATAGTGATTTAGCACAACTGATTTTCTTAGGATGTAACATTATGTACAAAACCAACTTTAAACACCTAGTAATTTTTTTTCTTTTATTCCTTTCATCCTGCACAACTTTCAAACAAATTTCAGAGACTGAAACACCTTATGTAACTCTAACTCCATCAAATACAACTACACCTACCGCAACCAATACCCTAACGCCTACAAGCACACTCACGCCCACTGTGACTCCTTCACTTACACCTACGCCAACAAAAACTCCTACTCCTACACAAACCCCTACTCCGACTCCTGTTGTAATGCCATTAAGCATATCACAATGGTTTGGTGAAGATATGCCTAAACTAGTTGAAGATAGTAGTGGCAACTGGAGTGCTGAAGATGATTTTTATCGGGTTTTGTTTGACGGTGAATGGCACCTTGAGCCTAAATTTGCAAACCCATATGACACTGAATTTCTCAAAAAGGTAGAACAAGAATTCCTTAAATCAATTCGAGATTTATCTCCCCAAGATTCCTTTGAATTATATGGGGCAAATTCGTTTGATGAGTTAATATCATCAAACGATTATCAGAATTTATCAGAATACAAGGCAATTATTACAGCAATTTTGGAAGTAAATGGAACCAATAGATGGTTGAGTTATATTGGTTACAATGATTCTTATGATCCACCAGAAAATGCAGCTAAGGATAATAAAATTAAAGCAAACGTGTATTTAATTGATGTCAAACTCATTTCTATGAAGAGTTCTCCGCACTCCAGTCATGATGAAAATGCGATTGTGTATTTGATTGGGCATCCTTCATCGGACCAAATAATTCCATGGCATATAGGATTTGAGAAAAATGGAGATCTCACATCCTTGCCATGTTTTTATAACGTAATAGATTTTTCATATGAGCCCAGTTATAAAAACTTGAGTGAGTTACTTAGACAAATAATTGAAACATCCTTTTTGGTACATGCCGAACCAGATTGGGATCCCGAGAATCAATTATTGGCTGCTTGGCGTTTGCATCCTGACAGAGACAATATCCACAATAAAATCAAAAATAGTTACTTAGCTACCTTAACACTGAATCCCGAGTTAGTAGATTGGTACAAAAACCAAAATGCCCTTGTTGACCTAAGCAACTTCGTTAAAGAACAAAATCTTGGTTATGGTCTTCTTTCAAGTTTTGTTCATTTGGATATACCAACAGCTCCTGATTACCCCGTCGATGAAAACGTCCAACATGTAATTTATGATGATGGCCCCAAAAACAACTGGCGGATAAAGGAAAATAATGTGACAGTAAATGATGTTTATGCTGACATTGTTTATTCAGGTGATTCTTCAATAAGAATTACATATGGTGATGCATCTTATTCTACAATTAACTTTACCCATTCTCTTTTGGACATTGATTCATATTATTGGTTAGAATTCTATATTTTTGTGGGGGAAGATACTAATAGGAACATCTATCTTGTAATGAAAAACGATTTTGATGAAGAAGATAAATTTATCTACATTGAAAATAGCAGATACCTTATCGGTGGAGAGTATCTAAAAAATCAATGGCAAAGAGTACTAGTTCCACTCATAGATTACCCAACAATACAAAATGGTATAAGGGAAATAAAGATTAGCAAATATGCCACCGGAAAAGATGACGAACTGATAATTGACCAGATCAGATTAGTTGGTGCTATTTCTGATGAATGAAATAATCAACAAGACATGAATTAACGTAAACAACAAATTATAAATGTGGGTAAACAAGAATAAAACTCAAAACCGCTAGGTTGTGAGTTCGCTTCCTGGTTTCATAGCCCCTCGTTAGCAGATCTTCCATTCGTCAATCAGGTTGATATTTCAGGTACTTCTGCGTGCAGTTTGCGTGCAATTGGTATGGAAACAATGTACGCAATAGACAAAATAGACGCATTTTTGTCCTATATGTGTTACAAAATAGACACTATGGACATATTATGACCAAGTAGACAGGACGCGGTACAACTTCTAAGCCGATGGTTGTGCCTTTCAATAATCAGGGACAGGCCACCCTTATTCATCTCCGGTTCAGTTTCGATGTAAATGAAGTACTACGACGTTGATACCCCCTTGCTGTCTAAACGCTACATCATGCTTTGGTTTGGGCAGGCAAGAAGCCTCTGCATATGGTTGTAAATTTCACTGATTTGCCCCCATATGTGCGGGGCAAGACCCCTGGCTGACTAATCATCACGTGGGGCAATATACCGGCTAGTTGCCTACCCCCCATATCTGGGGAAAAGCTACGGATTGTCCCGGATTGCCCAACATCTGGCGGGTGCTCTGGATTGACCATCACTCCGCAATGTGATGATAAGTCAGCTAGGGGGGCAAGACGAAACCAGCGTGATAAACAACATAACGTCAAGACAGTAAGGGGTTAATACCACCATATATGATTCTGTTGGCGAACTCAAAACGAACTATTTTTTCGAGCGTTTTGGGCTCATTTGAGTCAAGGATCTTGCCGATTTTGATACGGGTTTTTCACCTAAAGTAGTTCGCCAACAGAATCATATATAGGGGAATGACACAAATGGACAACGCTTCGATGTGACTTTCAAAGAAAAAATCACAATAAATAATTCCCCACAGCACTCGAAAACTATCCTTATTACAAATAACCTAAAGAGTGGCTGGCCTCCGGCATTACGTTCTGATAATTCTTATCCATTAGATAAAGCGTTCCGAGTCACCTTTCAAGTGTCTTATCTGTTGCCAATCTGTTGCCAATAGCCTGGAATTCCTGGATTAAGTGGAAAGAACAGACAATTTTGCCCCCATATCTTGGGCCACATGGACACAATAGACCCATATATACAAGGTAGACGGTTTTGCACGAAACTTCGAATTAGGAAGTTGCAGGTTCGAGTCCTGCCGGGTGCGCCATGGACGT
>CAZLNX010000371.1:0-6119 GCA_964560795.1 uncultured Anaerolineales bacterium
TCGGAGATCCTGCCGCTCTTGTACATCCGCGATGGTGCCTGCCTGGTGGTGATCCCCAGCATCGATGCCATCGCGCCCTTCATCCCCGAAAGCTGGACGGCCAGCGAGTGGAGCGGGGTGCAGATCTGTATGCAGTACATCGGCATGGGCGTGGTTTGGCTATTCGGTTACGAAGTCTACATGCTGCACTACCTGACGGCGGGTGCTGCTGTCGCAATTATTAGAAGGATCATGAAAGGATAGGTTACGAAAACATGTACACAGTTTATATCAAACTCCCCGACATTTCGATCATCGTGCCGGTTTTGCAGGTGCTGATTGGCATGGTCTTCATCACCGGCATCATCAAGCTGATCGAAGCCTATATTCCCTTCATCGGTAACTGAGCATGAAGAAGATCGGTGGCAATGAGATTTTCGGTTTATTGCGTGAGTATCGATTCTTGTGGATTGAAGGTCGGGTCGGCGGTGGCAAGACATCCTTTGCTGTGGAGCTGGCCGAGTTCTACGCCGAGAAGGGTTACCGCGTCGTGGCCAATATCCCCGTGGCCTTCGCCGAAGATGCCCGTGAAGTCAATCTCATGGATGACGGCATGGCGCACGTTTTCATGATCCTGGACGAAGGCGGCATGTGGTTGCCTTCAGATGCCGCAGCCAAGCGCTTTCGAGCTTTCCTGGCCAAGCTGGACATCATGGTGGTGCTCTCATCTACCGAGGAGCCGCCCCGCTCATTCCGCAGAGTACGCCTGGAACCGGAGATCAACTTCCTGAAAGTCGGTTTGCCGATGGTCTTCTATCGCTGGGCCTTATCCAGAGGTCGCAAAGAAGACAGCGGCAAATTCCTGTGGATGAACCCCAAGTCTGCTTGGGGTAAGTATTCCAGACAGTATCCGGCGATCTCGGCCAATGGCTTAGATACGCTGATGGATAGATTGGTATCGCAGTTCGTAGCACATCATGGAGATGAAGAGGTAGTTCCGAATGACCCAGCACAACGAGATTGGTTCGCAGTCACAGAGCAAGACGCGGCTGAAGCGCTTATTGACGCCGCTGAGATCATGGCGGAAGCGGCAGACCGGATGGGTGCAGCGCAAGAACCGCGTAAGCGAAAGAAAAGACGCCGTAAGATTTTCTAGGGTGCGCTCTCAAGCTTATGTCGATTGGGTCAAGGCTGGCAAGCCGAAACCGTATCTCAACGAACCCCAGGTTGGGGTGGGCTTCTCCTTCTATGCGCTCTTTCAATTGGTGCTGCTGGTGGCCTTCATTGGCGGTTGGATCTACACCATGCTGATGCCCATGCTGCGGTCTGAGAAAGAAGCTCAGGCGATTGCAGCTGATCGAGTAGATGCCGATCAGGCAGGCGGAGATGGGATCGGTTCGCTTTTGCAGTTGGGTGAGTACATCACCCCCACGCCCAACACCGAGGAACTGGTCCAGACTTTACAAGCTACGATGATGGCTTCGCCGACTTCGACGCCAGAGCCAACGATGACGGTGGAACCAACTATTGAGCCGACAACCACGCGTGATTTGGGATTGCACGTCGGCTATGGGATGCAGAATGTCAAGTGTGTCGACTGCGCTTCCTACGATGTGGTAGTGCGCCTGACCAACTACTGGCCCGATATTCCCGCAACCCTGGAAGAGATCGAGCGCGGCAAAGCCGTTAATAAGTTTGGCAATGAGCGCTTCATAACCACGGCCAATTGCTGGAAGTTCGATCTTTTGGAGAACCGCTGCGCGTCGGCCATGGAGAGCGAGCTGCCCTGGAGATCCTTTGTTGGTTGGGCTGCAGCCTGTCCCTTCGACTGGCCTGACGGCACAGTGGTCTATGTCCCGGCGCTTGGTCGCACCTTCTGGTGTCTGGATCGCGGCACGATGGTATGTGCTGGCGGCGTCTGTGATGTCGATGTTCTGACGGAGCAACTTCCCCAGAACGGCAGTGTCTTCAATGCCGTCATTCAGGTACCGGGTTGGTAAGGTCAACACGGGTGCTGTCAAGGGTGACAAGAACCTGCGAGGGAAATGTTTACCTTCGGGCTGCTCTCGGATCCCAGAGACGTGGAGATGTTCAAAGCAGTCGCCCTTTACAGCGCATGACAATTAAAATACTTGGTCTGGATGGGCAGGAACGCCATTTTCCTGTCCATCTGCCCGCCCCGGCGAGGGGCGCTTAGATGTATTTCACAAGTTACGCAGCGAGCCGACGATCTGGTGGAAGCGCACCGCCCGCACATGCGGAGGACGGCGCGACCCGCACGGATCGAGGCGGCGGCGCACGCCAACGGTTGACCAGCATATGCGTATCTACCGCGTATACCACCCCCTATATATGCATCACTCACCGAGTTAGTCCGCAAATCACTCTTAAGATCACTCCCTGAGTGATAGACAAATCGAGAAGCTATGATTGAATGATACGGTGCCTAGTGCGCCAACTTATTAACCAAATTGCCCCTTGAGCGGACACTCAAGGGGCATGCACAGAAAACACCGGGAAAGGAATTAACCGTGCGGGATGATTATACCCCACCCTACGATCTAAATACGCATTACTCAGACCACCACGAATTGGAAGAGCAGGAAGCGCTACTCAACTCACTCTTCGATGGTGGCGTTATCGATTCCATCCAGCTTGAGCTCGAGCGGCGAAGGTTTGGCTTGTCTACGTATTATATTCGCAGAAAATATGGAAAGGGAAAAGAAAAAGAAAAGAATTTAGAGCTTCTAAGAGAGTTTGTGCAGCGGGAAGATATCAAGCACCGAAAGGGAGAACTGAAGATTTGGCAAGGGGCATCACTGCTGGAGTGCAGGCGTCCCCAGAGTTGGACGAACCTGGAACAGAGAAGAGGGGGAACAAGAGGCAAAGTGAAAGCCTTCTCTGATGCGTCTCGAAGAAGGATGCTACGGTTGATCGCAAAACTGGAGCAGACCCGCAAGCCTTTGTGGATGGACCTGACCTATCCTGATGAATTCTTCAACGAAAGGATGGATGGCAAACTGCTGAAAGAAAGTCACTTGAAGAAGTTCTTCCAACGATTGCAGTATGTCTATCCTGAAGTGGCCGTGATTTGGAAGCTGGAATACAAGGCCAGGAAATCGGGCAAGTATGTAGGTGAGATGTTCCCGCATTTCCACATGCTGGTCTGGGGGTTGCATGATGAGAACCTGTACGACCTGCGTCAGCTGGTGGCCAGGATGTGGTGGGAAGTCTGCGGCAAGCTCTCAGGCGATCATCTGGAAGCGGGGAC
This sequence comes from uncultured Anaerolineales bacterium, assembly GCA_964560795.1. Taxonomy (GTDB): domain Bacteria; phylum Chloroflexota; class Anaerolineae; order Anaerolineales; family UBA11858; genus NIOZ-UU35. The sequence goes on from CAZLNX010000371.1 coordinate 3,251, forward strand.
CAGTGTCTCCAGGATCAAGAGTTACCGAGGCGTCTTTTGGTATGCCAGCAAATACATGAGCAAAGAAGTGGAAGAAGAAATCTCTGAAGTTGGCCGCTGGTGGGGCGTCAAAGGGAGAGAGAATCTACCCGAAGCCTACTGCCATGTGATCGAAAACCTAGAAGATGAGCAGTACAAGGCGGTCATCGATTGGATGGCGGAGTACGCAGGCTTTCCAGAGAGTGAGCATTGGCAGGGATTATCCATATTTTGCGATACAGATCTGTTCATGGAATTTCAGCTGGAGAAGCTGCTGGAGTTCAAAGAAGAGCCGCCAAGGCAATTGAAAGGCTATCGAATTTATGTTGCTCAAAGTCGAAGGTGTGAAGTCAATATTGCCACCGGCCAGGAAATTAATTCATACGACCTGACACCCTTCGAGCTCAAACAAGAGATCGAAATGTGGAATGCTGAGACCGAAAGAGAAAAGGGCTACAACGAAGAGGAGAAGATGTTATGGATAGCGTCTTAGCTCCTGCAGAAACAATCAGGATCAATTATGCCACCTACGAATTGGAGATCCTGAATCGTGATTACAGTCTGAAGGTAAAACAGAAAGTTTCAAGATCAACGGTTTGGCGCTTGGTCAAGATGTGGGCTAAGACGCCTGAAGAGTGGAGAAGTCTGGAATGGAATCGAGAAGGAGAGTGTATCGGGCAATTTAGGCACAGAAGAAATATCGTATTACAGCAAAGTATGACACTAAAGGAATATCTAAAACAAGAAAACATCGGGAGAGGTTATGAGTGACACTACAGAAAGAATAGAATTCAAGCTCGTTGAGAGTGATGAGTTGTTTTGGGAAAACCTACGGGAAGTATCCGAGAGGCTGGGATGGGAACCAGGTCAGACCTTGAAAGCCTGTTTCGCTATCGGATGGGATCTCTTGTCCCAAAGGGTGAGTTGCATGCAAAAGGATATCAACGATGACAACAAAGAATTGGAATAGCGAAAAGCCAATTCATGTTTCTGACATATCCATCGAAGAAGTCAATCGAGTTCTGGAAGTCGGGCGTTTGTTACTTTCTGTTCTATCTGACGAAGAGATTGAAAAGCTCCAGAGAGTTCTAAATGGTGATTTTACAGAAGTGGAATTAGGTAACGCTGGCGTCGCTTGACGCCCGATGAAAATCTGAATAGGATTTCTGAACTAACCTTCCGAGTATATCTGATGGAAAATCGAGTCAATTCTCCTGGGTGGGCGACATATTTAAGGGTCAGCGATGAGGACAAACAAACTCCTGAGCGCTCTTTTGCTATGCAAAGGCAACGTATACGGGAACAATTGTTGGTTTCTTCAGATGCCCCATTATTTAGGGAATACACAGATCTGCTCTCCGGTACGAATCCCAATCGCAAAGATTACCAACAAATGCTATCTGACGCTGAGGCGGGAAAATTTTCTCATATTGGTTTATACCGTGCTGATCGATTTGGCCGTAACACCGTTGAGGGACTTCAGGCAGCCACCAAGCTGATAGGCTTAGGAATTAAAATTAGGATCGCAAATATGCCTGGTTTGCAACCAGAAAATCCTGATGGATATTTTTTATTCTTGTTGCAAATGGGATTGGCCCAAAGAGAAGTCGATGTCCTTGCTCAGCGTACTGCTGATGGGATGGAAGCCAAACTTCGAAAAGGGGGCTGGGCGCATAAGGCACCTGAGGGCTATATCAACAAGGAACGCCATTTAGGAAGCAAGAAGTACGAGCGTTGGGTGGAGCAAGACCCAGAAGGTATCAAGGGAATTGAGCTTGCCTGGAAATTGTTGCTCACAGATAGGTATACATTGACGCAAATTTGTGAAGAACTTGCACGTAGGGGATTTTCTCGAGCGTCAGGACTTCCCTGGGCTTGGGATGACCTAAAAACTGGAAAGCGAAAGACAGCTCATAATACTCTTCATAAACTTTTTTACAATCCCTTTTATGCAGGATGGGTGACTTCCAGGCGTTTTGGTATCAAGGTTGGTGACGTGCGTGGAAATTGGGATCCAATCATCACTAATGATCAATTCGTACGAGGGAAAGAAATTCTTTCAAAGAATGGCAACAATAAAACCAAATTTAAGAAACAACATTACTTATTGCGAAATCTTCTTTGGGTTGACACTGGGAAGAAGAAGTTGAAGATGTATGGTTCAACTCCTTCAGGAAGTCACAGCAACTTTGCATATTACCGAACTCACACCAGAATTAGCGGAAAGAAATTACGTTTTCCGACTCATGTAATTGATGAGCAGATCATCAAAATAGTACAGAACATCTCCATCGACCCAGATTTAATTTCTGACATGAGACAGACATTTAAGGCTGAAGTTAGAAGTAAAACCCAAAATGACAAAGCAGAAAATTTGGAGAATCTAAGGAAAAGGCTAGGTTATTTAGAAAAAGAAGAAGCTCGCTTGGTACGTATTTATATGGCTGGAAAGGTCAATGAAGAAACATACGATCAACTCAGGCAAGAATGGCAAGAGAAAACTCGTAATATTCAATCTATTGTGAAGGAACTGGAGATTAATGCCAGGCAGTATTTGGATAATTTAGAGGTTGGAATTGTATTGCTGGCAAATGCATCTGATCTCATTGCCCGTCTTAAAGAAAAAGAGAGAACCTTGCTCTTGCAGATTCTCATTAAGCAGATTATCATAAATTGTAAAGGTGATATCATTTCATTTGAATTACTCTCACCTTTTACCTATCTTACAGCCCTTGCTGCCCAATTGAATGGTAATAGGAGCAGGGAAGGGGGTCGTTCGACAACCGTCTCCTTAGGTACCCCCACTGCGACTCGAACGAATTAGAAAACATTCAACAAGACGCTTCTTCTA
>CAZLNX010000372.1:0-6103 GCA_964560795.1 uncultured Anaerolineales bacterium
CGCCCTTGGTTCTGTGCATCATACCATCCTAGATGGTGGCTGGCCATTGAAGGTACAGGATGTGAACTTCAAATTCCAAATCAATTTTGAGGATACAGGTACGTTCTCCTTCGAAGATGTCTTGGATGATGAAGATCAACCGGCCAGCGTGACCATTATTCCTGAGACTGGTGAAGATGTTGATATTTCTTACACCCGAGAGGGAAATATTTATACTGGGGTTGCTACAGGATTATCCACAGAGGGAGAATATACCTTAAGAGTTATCTTTGATAGTGGATATAACACTGAGTTCTTCGACCCAGGAAGCATAGAGGACGAAGTGATATTTTCACGCCATGACACTTTCTTCTATCGAAGCGCTTCGTATTATTTCATGTTAGCGATAGTAATTCTCGCTTTCATCCTGTTTGTTGTCTATCAAATTTTGACGACAAACAATAAGGTAAGAGGTGATCTAGTATTCAAAGCTGGCGCTACAGAGATAGTCACGATATCGCTCAATAGCCGGAAAAATTGGAAGAAAATTGATCCGAAGATATTCAAAGGATATCCCGAATTGGATCTTGCTAAGTTGAAGGCATTTAGCGTTCGAAAAACAAAAACTCGTTCAAGTGATGATCAAACATTTTCATCGGACATGTTTGCGACAGACGAACATCAAGGACAATTACGAAAAGTAAAAGTGAAGGGAAAGAGAAAAGAAGGAGGCAGCGATTTTGAGCTTATTCTCGAACCAAACACTCCCATGGATTATAGCGGAAATGCTATTGCTTCTATGGTGTATGAACCACCTGAATAATAAATGGATATCGCATCTGAAAGGAGTGAGAGATGGCTAGACCAGCAGTAATTATCGGGCTTGGAGGAACAGGTCAATGGATCTTGACATATCTAAAAAAGGATCTATTGGAGATCGGCAATGGTGAATTACCACCCGGGGTGCGTTTGTTATCATTCGACACCACCAAACATGCTTCCGCAGTTGCCGGGCACGATGGCAGAGCTACGCAGGACCCAGGTGAAAAACGCCGCAAGACTGCCGGAGCAGTGGAACTGGAAGACAAAACTGAGTTCATTCATATAGGCAGCAATCTTAATGATCTTGTTGGTGAGATCAGGGATGGCAAACACCAGCATTTGTCCTGGATTGATGCCAAGGGGTTTTTGCGGAAACTACCTGAAGCGTCGCTGGCCGCAGATGATGGCGCGGGCGCAATCCGCCATATTGGTCGTCTGTGCTTGGTGAAAGATGTCCAATCTAGAGCACAATCACGGATCATCTCTACCATTGAGAACGCTATGGAGCATATCGCGAATGAATCTAGTGTCACTGTTCAGAACCGTATGGAGATCCATATTGTTGGCTCTTTGGCAGGCGGGACTGGGGCAGGAATGCTCGTTGACATCCCCATGCTTTGTCGTGATATTGCCTCTGAGAAATTCCATGGCAATATTGTTGTACGCGGTTTCATTGTAACACCGAGGGCTTTCGTCGCTGGGGCCATGGGGAAAGGCCGTGATATGTTGGCGCGTTCATTTGCGGCCTGGCGCGAACTTGACCGTCTGTTGATTACCAGTTCTGAATATGGCGCAAATCAAATTAAGTATTCAGAACACGATGCTTCTTTGATCTTACAGTCAAATCGCCGCTTATACGATTCTACATATTTGATTGATCCTCAGCGTCAACATAATCCTTTGGATCCGGGATCGCCAGAGGATGGTCTATTCCCGGCTATTGCGAATGCAATATCTGCTATGCTCGATGAAGAGGCAGGTAGGGAATACTCTGAGCAGGTGATCAACCTGAGTGATACCTACGCAAAATTACCTTTAATGCCAACACATTCTGCAGTGGCATCTTATACTATGAAAGTTCCGGTTTATTATGCCCAGCAAAAGTTCACCCATGAGCTTTCCAAAGAGGTTCTTGATATCCTTTTGGCTCCGCAGTTTAATGATCAAGGTCGTGTGGTTAGTTTATCTGATACAAAAAATGCGGAGGTCAGTCAAGATAAAGTTGGTATAAACGCAGCTCTAGATTTCCTCAATGCAGACACCGTTCGTTATGATCAAGAAGATATACCAAATACAAGTTTGTTGAAACTGGTTGCCAAAATAAGGAATCACAAAGCCCAGGATGACGGAAAAATATTAACAGCTGTGGCTCGTGGTGGCTTAGCGAGGCGAAACGCTGAATTTATGCACGCCTTGGTTGATATTCAGCAAAGTGAGCAAGGCGAGGCAATTGTCGAGAATATAACCAAAGAACTAAGCTTTCGGGTATGGAATAGCGTGACACCGAGCAGGGATTATGGAGATACTCCCTCGGAAGCTTTTGGGCGGATCGAACGCGGTGTGGAGCGGGTACGTATTGAGCATTACGGGATCGAAAAAGCTGATGAGAGGCTGCGAGGTTCTTTTGGAGATGAACTTGAGGAAGCTAAATTAGCCCAATTACGGATGTATGGAGCATTATTACGGGCTTGGACAGAAAAAACGCTCAATGGGGAAAGCGTTAATCCCAGGATGGCAAGAGGTGGAAAACTAGGCTATGTGCGTTCGTTTTACAAAAATCTTCTTGATGTGTTTACCTATTTCGAAGGCTTTATCAGCAAGGTAAATATAAAGCGTAACGAAGAATTGCATGTCGAAGAGAAAGCCGCTAAGCTTACTACCAATGCCCTACAAACCTACAATGGCAAGAAAGATAAATCATGTTGGTTGACTTTCTGGGATAACTTTGTCCATCCGGAAGCACATCAAGCTCAACGCAACTATTTGCAGGCTTCTCAGCGTGATATCGAAGTACTAAAGGACAAAATTCTCCTGGCAGTTATAGAGGAGACCGTTGGTGAATTCAAAGAGATTACTCAGCAGACTTATGAAGAGATCGAACAGTGGGTTGTTCACTTAGCCACAGGGGAGGTGAGAACCACGGAACGGAGCGATGGTTCCTTAGATGATAGAGTAATTAGAAGCCTTTACCATGCAATTCAGGAAGAACTTGACAATATCGAAGTAAACCATGCCTTAGACAAAGGTTTAGAGAAAGTCAATCAGGTTGTTGGAGAGCATACCTATCAGTCTGATCCGAGTTTTGTGGAAGATCGTTTAAGCCATATCAAGTGGCAGGTTTCACGCGATGAGGAGTCGATCCCTCGGGCTGATGGATCCCTCATAACACGTGTTCGAGGGCTGAAATTACATTGCCTGACCACTGACCCCAGCGAGAATCGCCTTGTAAATAAAGGAGAAGATGCTATCAGCGAGAACAAACCCATTTTCATATTGCTAACAGAAAAACCGTATGCGAGTGTGCTGCAAGATCATCCCTTTGCCAGGGAAGTGATGCAAAGCCAATTCAATAGCGGTGAGGCGTTAGCAGATCATGTTCATGAAAAGGCAGGCCCTTTTTACAGGAAAACAGCAACTGGAGTTGGCCCAATGCACGACAAACCGCGTTCAGCCATCATTCGGGTGCAGTCGAATATCGATGCCGATACTGAGCAGTATTACGCCCAGTTCGAGAACAAACTAAACGAACTAGATCCTAGCCTCACGATCAAACTCGTTGATTCAGACGATTCATACAAACAGACTATCGTTCGGTTCGATGATGTTATCAAAAGTCACGACTTTGATATCTGGGAACGTTGTCGAGATGCATATTTGTCCTTGGTCACCGATGTAAGCAGAGACAGGAATCCCGCTGATTTACATGTGTTCGAGCCAGAAATAAATGCTTGTAAATACGAAAAGCGGATTTCAGAGACACTAAGGAAGGATTATCGAACACTTCACCCGGATGTTGTGGCGTTGCTTGAGGATGATCAAAACATCGAGATGTTCTTCAGGGCGTTGGCTCTTGGTTTGATCCAACCTAAAAAAGCAACCGGTGGTCAGGAATACTGGGTATATACAAACCCCGGAGGAGATGAAATTCAACTCACAATACCAGAAGAGGGTTTTGGAGGAGGAGATGAAAAGCAGTTCTTCCATTTGATCAACCAATTCGCAGTTAGAGGGGAAGATATCCGTGATGGATACAAACAAACGGGTTGGATTGATTTCGAGAAGTTAGAGAAAGCTATTCTTGATAAGCATGAAGAGCTTGGTGCTAACAAAGTAAGTGCACTCTACAAGAATGAGCCTGAGCGCCAAGACGGTATGGTAAGGCAAATGTGGAGCCACATTGATCGTGAACGCGCCAAAATCAAAGACCCACAAGCCCGCAGACTTGTAGCAGCAGATTTAGAAGATCTGGCTGATCTAACAAAGACAATTTATCTTGAGGCTGCTCAACGCGGATAACGATTTTTGGGTTTTGCTAGTAGATTCATGATTGGCGCATAGGCGTATCGCCCTATGCGCCAATCACACAAAGAGCCTTCGGCTACATTGACTAAAATGTTTAGAAAATTTGGTAAACGCGCCAGGGACATGCAACCAGCTAAGATAGAATCTCCATTTGCTCACTGGAGCAGGTTTGATGAATTAACTTATGTAAACCTAGAGAGCGAATTGTTTACATCTTTTCCTGCTGGGGATGAGACGGTGGTTATGAAGCGAAAGCGGCATGATGAATTTTCCCCAGCGATAGTCGTGGGTTTAGGCAAAACAGGGGAGATCATTCTGGATCAGTGGCTGCATCTTTTATCAGAGAGTGATTTTAATAATAAAAATTTTTCAGCGTGTCTGCTGCACAATGACAATTCATCGCAAGCAACAGATTTGCCCGTCGATATTATTGAGTTAGGTGTCTTTGACCTTTTCCGGAAGGATATCACGACAACGGATATTGATTTGTCATCTCGCGAGTATCAACAGCATTGCTTTAATCATGTAGCAAATCTACCAAATATTAATACGTATTTGTCCAGGATGGTTCAAATATTACGGTCTGATATTCGCGTTTATGTTATGGCAAGTTTGCGTGAACCCATTATTGGTGTTGTTGGAGATCTGCTAACTTTGCTGCACCAAATTCGCAAAAACAGCTTTTTCCAAATTGACTCTGTGACAGCTATATTAACATTAGATGTTCCAGATAATACTCTTCAACTTGACGATGCAGATATTTACGCTGCCCTGCGTGAAATTAGCCGTTTTGCCATAAAAGGTGTGCAGGTATTAAATCCGGCGGTCCGAGATTTCAGTGAGGTTGTTGACGCCAATCTGATTGATCACATCTTTCTCACTGATCAAGGAGATAACACCCCAACCAATGGAGGCCAAGGCGATTTTAGGCATGGAACTGCTCAACATATAAGTGAGTTTCTCTTTGCACTGACACATCCTTCTGCAGCGATGATATGGGAGCATTTACCCAATGTGCAAACCAGGGCTGCATCCATTCAAGAGAACATCGCTGATGTTGTTGTTCACACTTATGATATTGCTACTTTATATTTTCCAACCGGAATATTTCGCGATTATGCATCGAGACAATTTGCAAAAGCTGTCCTTTATGGGCATAATCAGGAGCGGGGTTTATTTAGTAGCGCAAACAGCCAAATAGAGATCTCGAAACTGATTTCTTCCTGGATGAGGACGCGACCATACGAAGCTGAATTTTTCCAATGGCTTTTCCGGAATGCATATCCGGATTCGAATGACTTTAATAAATTACCCGTCTTGGATCAACGATTTGGGGCATTATTTGTCGATAAAATAATCTATCATCTTAACCAATTCCTGTATCGAGATGGCACATTGGTTGATGCATGGCGTATTGCACAATGGCTTAAAAATCGCTGTGAAAAAGTAATCAGTGATTTGGGCGAACCTGAAGCTATACGGAATACACCATCGAATGTCCAAGCATTCTCTCGGTTGATGAAGGAAATCGAAGGTGCTCTGGTAGATCTTGACCGTCAAATCGTGCACTGGATAAAATTTTATGCCCCTGGGTTTTATTCAGAACAAACTGTTCGAATTAGTAATAAGGATAGCTCAAATCCATTCGAAGGCAGAGCTAGTTCACTCGCCCGAAAGGTTGAACCTTCCAATCCTTTTGAAACCATTACAAGGCAAACCAGTCCGGACCGCATCAGCAAGATTGATCCACAACCGATATCCCTTCGAAAGGTGTTGGATG
>CAZLNX010000373.1:0-6083 GCA_964560795.1 uncultured Anaerolineales bacterium
TTGTAGATTTTCTTCCGGAAAGCAATATCATAAAACTCTTCCTTGATGGTGCGGTGGAAGCGCTCGCAGATTCCGTTGGTCTGCGGATGCCGGGCCTTTGTCTTGACTATTACATATGATCAATATCTTCAATGGCCAGATAAAGTTGATACTCGTGGTTCTCGATCGAGCCATTGTATTCTGTCCCACGATCAGTCAAGATGCGCAACAGTTGTAAGCTTTCTTCTTCGTACCAGGGCAAAACCCGGTCATTGAGCAAATCAGCCGCAGTGATGGCATGCTTGCTGGTGTACAGCTTGGCAAATCCAATTTTAGCGTAGGTATCGATGAAAGTCTGTTGATAGATACGCCCAATGCCTTTGATTGTGCCCACGTAATAGGTGTCCTGAGAGCCGAGATAGCCTGGATGCTCAGTTTCTATCTCACCATGGGCTTCACGTTGCTCTTTGGCTTTTTCCATTGCTTGGAGTTGCGCTTCGGTCAAAACAAGGGTTTCTGCATCAGCTTTTTCTTCAAGAGCCTTGAGCCGCTTCTTGAAAGTTTCTAAATTATGCCGTAACCAAATCGAACGTACTCCACCTGGAGAAACAAAAATACCTTCTTGCTTTAGCGTATTGGACACACGTAACTGACCCAGGGCAGGATTCTCGATGGCTATTGCCAAGACAGCTTCTTCAACGGCTGGATCAACTCGGTTCTTTCGGTTCGGTTTGCGCCTACTCAGCTCCCGCAAGCCTTCTTCTCCCTGATCGTCGTACAATTCTTTGAAGCGGTAAAAACTGTCTCGAGAATACCCCATGACTTTGCACGCCTGGCTGACATTCCCCAGGTGTTCTGCTAAATTGATCAACCCCATTTTGTTCTTGATGACTTTTTCTGCTGTGGTCATTGTTACTCTCCTTTTCAATCGTATGATTTTATCGGAGAGTGTCAGATTAAGTCTCGTCTAGTTCACCTAACTTGAACAGCTCTCCCTGGATCCTCTCATATCCCCAACTGGCATTCTCCTTCGCCAGACGCACGACCAGCGCTTCCACTTCAGCTGTTATGCCAGGTCGACCTGGCTTCCCCTTCCGTTTGAAGGTCCATTTGCGCCGCACCAGTTCGCGGTGCCAACGAAGCACCGTCTCTGGCTTAAAGATCAAGATCACCTGATTGAGACGCTGGTGAACGCCTGTTTTCACTCCCTTGAATTTGTCCGTGAGGGTCGCAAACACCATTCTTTCCGGATCGGTGATCCGCGGTGTTGTCTTCACCTTGCGCTGCAGGATGCGTACCTGTTGGCGCAAGATGGTGATCTCTAAATCCTTATCGCTATCTGTCACCTTGCTGATCGCCAATAGATCGAGCGCCAGAGACAAGAGTATTGTTAGCATCTTTAGGATCATGGGGATTCCTCACTTTTGTGCAGCTGTTCTTTCAACCAATATCAAGCAAAAAGCTTACCATACTTCGGTAAGCTTTCGGGGTTGACGCTGTCCTTGGCTCAAAGTGACTGCCAAAAGGGCACGGATGGAATATTTACAGGGTACAATGTCAAATCTACTTATTATGAAAAATCCACAGTAACCATAGAGCCAATTCCCTCACAATTCACAAAATCCTCAATTACCCTGACAAATATTCTCGATCGACTAAGCGATCATCGACATATTTATGCAGAACGCTAGCAATCAGCGTCTGGTAAGGAATTCCTTCAGATAATGCGCGCTTCTTTATGGCCTGTAAATCCCGACTAGAAATACGAATATTTATTCGTTGATCCTTTTTGAATGTTGCCGCGGCGTATTCGCGGTGCTTCTTTAGTTCAGCTACCTTGTTTTCAATAGGTTTTAACTGATCAGTTTCGAATGCTTCTAAAATTTCGCGTTCTTCTGCATCTAACTTTGTCATCATTTCACGCTCCGAGATAATTTTTGGTTGCCTTCCGGCTAGGGATTATCATTTTCAGAAATATCTCTGTTTCAGATTCCACATATGGGACTAGATAAGCATAATCTTCGATAATCACCACAGAAATTTTTTGTCCGGGATATCTCTCCTGATTCGGATGGTCTAATATATCCACCTCATCACCATTTTGCATATGGAAGATCACTTCTTCAAATGAAATCTGCCTTTCCCTTTTGAGCTTATCATTTTTCACCGGATCCCAGTTGAAAAATTTCATAATCCAATCATACCATTTTGTGTGCCTAATGTCATTATCCGATTGCGTCCGTGTCTGTCCCATGTACGGTTGGTGAAATAGAGAAATTGGTCAAAAGGTGCACTTCTCTTCTGCTTTCTGCACGTTTTAGTTGATATTACTCCCGGAAATCATCAATCCAGAATGCATCCCCTTCCAGTTTTTGTAACCTCTCACTGTCCTTGCTCGCATCTTCATCTTGCCAATGACTTGTTCCGTGCCATTGTTCGTCCAGGGGATACCCGGATCGTCAATAAATTGGGTGTAACGATCCCATTTCTCGCTCAAGCGGATGAGCAGATCTCGCAATCGTTCTAAGGCAGTCCGCGCTTGATTAGGGCCAGTGGTTCTGCCAGGGATCTTCTTCCACAGTTCATACAACAACCTATCGCCATCATCTGGTAGATCATCAATGATCTGTCTGATCTCTTCAATCACCCATAACCATTTCTCAGGGAGTTGTTTTCTGAGTTTGTACAGATACTTGCCCACCCAGCGACGCACATGGAACTGGCAAACCTGATGAGCCAGGTTGAGATCATCAGCAACTTGTCGATATGCTGCCAAGTCATCCGTCACAATCACACTCACTCCCATGCGTTTTACGATGGGTTCCAACCAGCGCTTCACTGCTCGGGGATCATGCTCATTGATGTATCCTATCGCCACGGGTTCACCTTCACCCAGATCAACGGCTACTAATGCCGGTCGTTTCTCTCCCCAACCCAGCACATATGCGCCATCTAACCCTAATACGCGCACCGGCTTCCAGTGCTTGCCTTTTTTCTGTCTTTGTGCTTCTGCCTGCACATCTCGCCAGGCACTCATCCGGCTCAGGCTTACCCCAAATGCTGCCATCACCATCTCTATCCCCCGATAGCTCAAGCCCAACTTCCAGCACAGCATCGCCAGCTTGCGCAATCTCTCCGTCTGATATGCTCGATCTACTCCTTCCGGGTAGTGCCGAAATGTCCGCTTACATGCACAACACTTGTAGCGATACACTCGCACATTACGAACCTTCGTGTCTCGCACTGGTTTCTTCACTTCTCCCCAGCGTTGCAGAATTTCCCCTTTGCAGTACGCACATTTCTTCGGACGAGTTTCTCTTTGCCTCTTGACTTTTGGTAGCTGTAGGACAACAATTGACATCGCAGGCTCCTTGCTCTAGTGTCTCAACAACCACTATTCTACAAGAAGCCTGCTCTTTTTTCACCCAAACCCACCGCCCGTGGGACAGATACTTGCGTCCTCTTAATATGGATGCCTGAATAATATTTTGATCATAAACTCATCACACATTCGCAGGGCGCGACCTGAATCAAACATCGAATACTAATACATTGCTCGCTCCCACCAAAGAATCAATTAGCGGACCCATCTACAAACGAAAAATACTCGGTGGCATCATCAACGATTACCACCGAGTACCTAATCACTCCTCTCTTCTTCTAGGCTAAGAATTAGCTCACCAAGATATGTATTGCTTCATCAACATCCTGCTTTTCGATCATGTTGATCTGCTTACGCGCCCTTGATAACATTTTCCCCTTCTGGAGATGGCTTTTCCTTCATTGATTAACCACAAATTCTTTCCTAATAACCAGTATTCTAAATCCCAATTTGAATTGCATCACACCCGATCTCATCCTTTTTTGTCAGCTTCGATGCGCGGGAGGTTTTTGGATGTTACGGGGCTGCTGGTGAAAACGTACCAGAAATCAACCCGAAACTCCGTGGACGAATTAAGTAGCCAACACAGGGGTTGGGCCGCTATTTCATGGACTGATTTGAATGACACCGCCCGCAGATGCAAAATAGAATATGGAGCCGTCAACATTGGATGTAATTGCCGATGGATCAATAGGCAGATTAACACCAAACAAGCTCACTTCACCATCCGGAGTGATTTTGTACATATACATTCCAGTCTGGTCGATAGGAGAAAGTATACGGTCATTGCGGCCTACCCAATAGATATTATCATCTGTGCCTATGCTAATGAATCCTATGATGCAACATATGCTCCCCGTTGTTAAATCAGCAACGAGGGTGAATTCTTGGGTTTCAATATCAAATCTGAATATTCCAGCGGATACAGGTGCTATGTTCATATCGCTGGTGTTGGCATACATGTGGAGAATGCCATCACTAGAAAAAGCAATGTTCTCAAAACTATGTGTAAAATGTAATGGTATTGTATTTCGTGTCTCATAATCATCCGTCCACCAGAGTTCAGCCGATATGCCCGATTCGGCTGAGTTGACGCCCCACAGTTGATCTGTGGTTGGATGCACTGCGAGGCTACGACACGTATTAGCCAGTCTGAACAGTTCTACCAGAGAACCAGAGTTGTCAAAACGATAAATGTGGCTCCCTTCCTCACCAGGACGAACCGTTGCAATATAAGCAATTCCCTGGGAATTAAAAACTAGAGCAGTTATTCGAGCGTCTGGCAATTCAACGAAAGTTGATGTTGTCCCATCAGCTTCAATAACAACAACTTTTCCTTGACCATCTTTTAGGGGATGACCAACACCGAGATGCACTTGTCCTGTGATTGGATTTACCGCTAGTGCGCCGTTGTTTCCTTGTCCCCAGTGAAGCACTTCGGCATTCTTCGTTTTCAAATCGTATCGAAAGATACTGTTGAAGGTTGGGTCAATAGCCACCAATCCGTTAGAATGGTCAATAGCGATATCTGAAATTGAAGCTTCACCCATCGAGCTCCAGATCCAGGAGAGCTGATCCAACCGTCCCTTTTTAATATTTACAATTGATATTCTGCCATTATCCTTATCGTTATGATAGAGGATACCATCCGGCGAAAAAGTAATGTTATGGTTGTGTCCAGTTAGGTTTTCGACAATCAGGTTTATGGTCCCATCGGAATATACCTGATAGATCTGTCCAGTCCCACTATCAATAACGAAAACGGCACCTGTTAGAGGACTGACAGCCACGTCAAAAGCTTCGACAAAACCGGATGCATATTCATTTGTTTCGCCATCTGGCGTGGTTTTCAAGACAGAGGTTGAGTTAGCCACGGAGAAGATATCTCCATTTGGAGCAACATCGATGGCGAAACGGGGATGATCATTGGCTATAAGGCGTTGAGAACCATCGCGGTCAATCTGCCACAACTTGTCGTAGTCACTTACATAAAGACGCCCAAGTGAGTCAAAAGCCACCCCCCAAGGATTATGATTGGGTATACGAGCAATAATAGATAGGCTTCCATCGTCGTGTATCTGGTATACGGTCTCGCGTTCATAGTGCAATGTTAATACAACTTCGTTGAACGGACTAATAGCAACGAAATTAGGCGACTCGATAACAGGTTTATATATTTGTTGTGCCGACCATCCTTCGGGCAAATCAAAATCCACAACTTTAGGAAGTGGTGCGTTATCAGTTATTTCTCCGTTAGTCGGTGAAGGAGTATTTTCGATTACCTCGAAGGACGCATCTTGTGTGGGCAATATAGTAACCGTTGGCTCTTTGATAAGAGTTACTGCCGCAGCAATTTGAGTTGTTGTGACAGCTTGGACTTCCGAGGTAATAAGAGGTTGAACAGTAGAGCCCATTCTTATACACCCAACCATAGACAGGCACAGCAAAAAGTTTATCGAAATGGAATGGAGCCTACCGATGTTCATGATCTACCTTTTTATGATTAGATGATCAACCCTAGGTGTTACTCATCAAAAAACTATGCAATGCGGTTAGCGGCCCAGGTACACCCCATGGGAACTACGGATAATTCGTGTAGGTCCTCTCCGTATTGACAATGGTCTTCAGCAGCATAGAATCTGGAGACCATTCCCATTTTACCCGATATTCTCCCCTTTCTATGCACAATTCCCCCCTTCGCATCGAACACATCATCATCTTT
>CAZLNX010000374.1:0-6080 GCA_964560795.1 uncultured Anaerolineales bacterium
AAATCGGTGGCTGTGGTATCGGCCACCTACAAAATCCTTTATACCAGGAGTTCTATAATGAGACGATTATTTTGGTTCTTGAACAAGTTTTTTATGGTGCCTCTATTTCGACTGGGATTGGCATCTCTCGTTGGCAACCCTTTTACTGGCTATATTATGGTCATGAAAGTCATTGGCCGGAAGAGTGGAAAAACTTACTATGTTCCTGTGAACTATGCAATCCGAGAGGGGAAGGTTTACTGTATGTCTGGGTTTCGCAGGAAGGCAGACTGGTTCCTGAATCTTCGAAAAAAGCCTGATGTCGAGTTGATCCTGCCAGGAGGCACAATCTACGCCCGAGCAGAGGAAACGACCGATCCGAATGAAAAGCTGATCATATCCCGTCAGTTACTCAAGAATGCTGGTTTTGCAGGCTATTTTGAGGGCTACAATCCACGCAAAATCAGTGACGAAGAATTACAAGGAAAGGTTGACGATTTGCCCCTCCTGCGCTTCACACCTTTAGGCATCGGCAACGGAGCTTCAGATCCTGCTGGTTGGGCCTGGATTTCGGTATTTGTTATTTCAATTGCCATTATCTGGGGATTGATCGAGGTGTTATGAACGAAGTTGTCCTGCAAGCGCAGGGGTTGACCAAACGTTTCGGGTCGCTTGCTGCTGTTGATGATCTCACCCTAGATGTCTACCAGGGTGAAATCTTTGGCCTGTTGGGCCCCAACGGCGCGGGGAAGACCACGTCAATCAGCATGATGTGCGGGCTGCTGGAACCAGACTCCGGAGATGTTAACATCCACGGCAAATCCGTCCATGGGGGCAAATTTGATGCCCATACCAGGGTTGGCATGTGCCCCCAAGAGACGATCCTGTGGGAAAAGCTAACCTGCCTAGAGCAATTAGAATTCATCGGCGAGATGTACGCTGTTCCGCGCAAAGTGGCTCGCCAGCGGGGGGATGAGCTATTGGAACTTCTAGGATTGAGCGAGAAGCGTGACAAACTATCTTCGACGCTCTCTGGGGGGATGAAGCGGCGGCTCAACCTGGCTTTGGCGTTGGTTCACGACCCGGAAATTTTAGTGCTCGATGAGCCCGAAGCCGGGCTTGACCCTCAAAGCCGGGTGCTGGTACGCGAGTATATCCGTTCATTGGCACAGAAGAAAACCATCATCCTGACCACCCACAACATGGACGAGGCCGAGCGCATGGCCGACCGTGTGGCGATCATCGACCACGGCAAGTTACTGGTGATGGATACGCCTGAAAAATTAAAGCGCACCATCGGGGAAGGCGATGTTCTAGAATTAGAGATCCAGGAGATTACGCCGGAGCGGGCTTTGGATGCTATCGAAGAAGCACTCCCCAACACATTAGTGTCATTGCGAACGGAGCGCAGCGAAGTGCGGCAATCTCCTCCACAAAAATTGGGAGATCGCTTCGTCGCACACACCCCAGTGGCTCCTCGCGATGACAAAATAATATTGAGGGGCAAAAACATCGCTGACAAACTGCCCGCAATCATCAGTGCTATCCAAGATGCTGGAGGTCAAGTAGGCGAAGTCCACCTGCGGGCTAATACGCTTGAAGATGTCTTCATTGCCCTAACCGGGCGGAGGTTGCGAGAATGAGATTCTGGAGTGTATTGCTCAAATGCGCCCGTGAGCAGAAGCGCGACCTGTGGGTTTTGAGCCTGAGTCTGGCCTTCGCACCGCTGTTTGTCTTCATCTATTGGCTGTTCACCGGGGGCAATGTCACCACTTCATACGGCGTTTTAGTGATCAATCATGATGTGGGAATAACCATCTCGGACGGAACCACCCTAATATCCGGAGAAGATGCCATTTCCGCAATGGAAGAATTGACCTTCAAAGATGGCAGTCCCATCTTACGAGTCAAATCCATCACAGATCGTTCCACAGGCGAGAAAAGCTTAAGGGATCGAGATGCAACCATCCTTATCATCATCCCCACCGATTTCTCGCAAGTGATCGCCGAAGCTCAAGCAGGCGGATCAACCCCCACGACGGCGGTCGAGTTCATCGGCGATCTAACCAACCCATACTACACCGTTGCTGCGGTGATGGCTATCACCGCCCTCGACAACTTCGCCGTAAGCACGACCGGTGAGTATCGCGCCATTGGATTGGTCGAAACAGCCCTGGGCGATTCAGCCGCTCGCACGGAGTTCGAGATTTATATCCCCGGCTTATTCGTGCTGGCGGTGATCATGATGATGTTCCAGGCCGCCATGATGGTAGCGCGAGACATCGAGAGCGGCACATTGCAGCGTTTGAAGATCACGCGCCTAACGGCTTTCGAGTACCTGGGCGGCACAACGACCTGGCTGGTCCTGATCGCCATCTTGGAAGTGTTGATCACCTTTGCTACTGCCGTAGCTTTTGACTTTCGCAGCCAGGGTGCCCTGTGGATCGCCATCCTGGTGGGGATCATCACCAGTTTTTCTGTCATCGGCGTGGGGATGATCGTGGCCAGTTTTTCCAAGACTGTCTCCCAGGCCTTCGTGATCGCCAATTTCCCCTTCGGTTTCTTCATGTTCCTGAGTGGGGCTGCCTTCCCGGTGCCCATGGGGACTCTCTTCACCATCGCAGGACGCGACATAAGCTTCGTCGACATCCTCCCACCAACGCACGCCGTAGCAGCTTTAAACAAAGTATTTACCCTCGGGGTTGGTTTAGATGGCGTGATCTACGAGCTTTCCGCCCTTAGCCTACTCTCGGTGATCTATTTTGCTATCGGCGTATGGCTCTTCCAGCGCATGCATCTGAAATCATAATTGCGGGTATTTGCCCAACCGCGTTGGGCATGGATCGAACAATCGAAGGCCAACGCGGTTGGCCTTTTACCCAAAATAAAACTGTTAGGTTTTGGATGTTGCCTTATTCCAGGCCGCGACAAACTCCCCCACAGAAGGATATCTTTTGGCGCGGTCGGGATCTACCGCGCACCTGATTGCCGTTTTCATGGCTTCACTGCCCCTGAGCCTCTCAACCGACCCGCTCCCCAACAATTCAACAACTGTTCGTCCCAGGGTGAAGACATTGGTAACCTGGTCAATCTGACTGCCTTTCATATATTCTTCTGGAGCCATAAATCGTCGTGACCCAGGCAGCCGGTCCGCTTCCAATATGAATGGCCCAGGTCGATATTCGTCCAAATCGACGATGGAAGTACGCTCCGTCTCGAAATCATACATAATGCAGCCATCGTAGAAATCCACAGCAATGAAGCCTTGTTCTGCCAAAAGAACATGCAGATCAAATATGATATCCAAAGCAGCTAGTATTTTTTCCTCGGGCAAATTCCGAAAACGATAATGGGGTGATCCTGGGTTATTGCGTCCTTGTTGCCCCCGATGAGTAACGTAATCATAGAGCACTTCCCCTGGCAACCAATCGAAAACCAGAGCAACCCCATCAGGGCAGGTGATAACATTATGAAGTTTCGCAAGGGCAGGATGGTCAACCTGGTAGTGAAGATACTCGGCTCTGCGCAATGATTCAATTCCCTGAGGTTGCTTTGAATACTTCACGAACCAATGTTCTCCCCCACTCTCTATGCCATATGAGATGCACCCTGAATCCTGCCAGCGGAATTTTCGGAAAACATCTCCAACCTGTTTCAGGTACGTTTCGATTTCGTAATCAACGCTTGGGGTTTCGATCAGTGTTGGGGGCATAGGCTCAACTTTCGTATAGTATGCGGCTATGAAATCGTCTGTATATTGTTTCCACAACATAACCAGTTTAACATAAAAGTGCTTTATTTCACAACTAAAATATAGAGAACTTGATGAACCGCCCTATTTACTTCGAGATTTTGACTGAAAATCCTGACAAAGCTATTCCCTTCTACGAAGCCGTTTTAGGTTGGAAAGCTGCAACCTGGGATGGTCATCAAACATACTGGCAGATGACCACTGGCCCCGAAGAAACCCCTGGCATTAACGGCGCGGTCATGGACCACCATTTTGATCAGGCCGTGATCAACACCATTAATGTTTCGTCGCTGGAAGAGACTCTCGAACAAGTCAAAGCTCACAGAGGCAAGCTGATCCATGGCCCCAATGAAGTGCCTGGCGTTGGCACCCATGCCTACTGCGCTGATCCAGATGGAATCATCTTTGGGATGATGGAACCATTACAGAACAGCGTATAACCCTGGTATTGTATTTTTGCTTATGAAAGCGCCTTATGCAGCATTTTAAGGGCACTTCCAACTGAACGCAGATCCTTTTTGCTCAAATTCGGATCAGCAGCCCAAGCTTCGTATTTTGGCACCAAGACTACAAACTCTGGTAGAAATGATTTTGTCATACTGCGAATGACATCGCACAATACCCAGGTTGCCATGGCATTCTTAGGTGGCACCTGTTTTTCTAAGAATTTACTCACTTCGACAACATCGCCGCGCGCCGATAACCGGATAGCAAAGCTAACCGCCCGTTTGACATCCAATTCTTCATCGAAGAGCAAGCCTTCAGCCAAAGCCAGACAGCGAGTGGTGTACTGGGGATGTTTCATTGCCAGCCGCCCCACGGCGGTGATACCCGCTCGCCGAACCCATTTGTTTTTATCTACCAACCAGGGATCTAACGCGGGCAACCACTTATCGGGATCTTTACGTACGATAGGCTCCAAGGCCCTCATTGACAGTTGGTCTGAGTCTTCCCAGGTAATGCAGGATCGGCAGAGTTCTATTAAGATAGGGAGCATGATTTCAGGCTGTACCAGTTCCATAGCACCCAAGGGGTAGACAGTTACTACACGTCCCTCTCGACCATACTCATCCCACAACAGCCGCGTCAGAGGAATGAAATCATCAACACGCTTTTTGGCTATTTTGGCGATTTCTTTGCCAATATCACGCAAAAGCGGTACGGGGATACCCACTGTCTCTTGCTCCTGGCGCTGCTCAATCTTGATGACGTGAATGCTTTTGGGAGAAAATGTCAACCAATAATCACGCAACGCATCCGCGGTATTTTCAGGTGCGGATGGATCATAATTATGGAGAATCGCTTGAATTTTTTCTGAGATTTCTTTTTTCATCGAATGTTTCCTTCATTCCAGTAATGAACCACTACTTCGGCGGAAGTGACAGGGCGAAATTAACCCCCTTCTTCACCCATGCTTCTAAGTCCTGACCCGACTCGTACCCCTTCTCCGTGACCACAACCCAGCCGGTCATAGGGCGGCCAGTCATATCGAAGGGTTTGGTATCCGGATGATCGAGGGCTTCCTGATAGTTATCAGGACCGACGCGCACAATGAGATCATCTTTGTTGACACCGCAAGCCATGTTGCCCTGAACCATAAAGCCAATGCCGCCGAACATCTTTTTCTCGACTAAGCCTGGTGTTGCAAATAACGCATCACGCATGCGTTGGGCTAGTTCTTCGCTGTACGCCATTTGATTTCTCCTTTGTTTGAGAACAGTTGGGGCGCACTAGCTAAAGTGCATTTAGATTGATGTTCATCTGGCAAGTGCGCCCCAACTTCTTGGTTTATCCTACAATCAACTCATCCAATGACCGCTTGGGAACATGATGGACTTCATCATCATCACGCCAATATTTGATATCACCGTCGGGCCCTAAGGGATCAATGACTACCGTCTCTTTTGGCTTCCCTAAAGCAAGCACTAACAAAATGAGCAAGTTTTCGGGCAAGCCTAACTTTGTCATCAACTCATCCCGACGATCAACCGAAGCGATCATACATCCCCCAAGCCCCTTTTCGACTGCTCCCAGCATGATGCTCTGTGCGGCGATTCCATGGTCGCAGCCAAAGCTTTGCTTGATATTCTTATCGCCCAAAATGATGATATACCCAGATGGGCGCTCGCCTTCCTCGGGACCAGGCCAATCCATCAGGTAGCCTGCCCAACCCAAATGAGAAAAGATCGGCCCGTTCATCTCTGGGGTATGCGACAGGAAAAATTTCAATGGCTGCAGATTGGCACCCGAGGCCGAGTGTCGAGCTAAATCCACCAGCTCAACAAGCGTGTCACGATCAGCAATTCCCGGAATAGGGGCAGTTGAGCTAAGGTGGAGCAGGAGAAAAGGG
>CAZLNX010000375.1:0-6055 GCA_964560795.1 uncultured Anaerolineales bacterium
GGTTAGTATTAGGACTTTCGTTTTATTTCGCTCGTAAGGCGAAATCATCCAGCGGTTATTTTGCTGCTGGCGGTACGATCCATTGGGCCGTGAACGGCATCGCTTTTGCAGGCGATTATCTTTCTGCAGCTTCCTTCTTGGGAATTTGTGGCATGATCGCCACCCTGGGCTACGACGGCTTCCTGTACTCGATTGGTTATCTGGCCGGTTGGGTGGTGGCCCTTTTCGTGGTCTCCGAACCGATGAAACGACTGGGAAAGTACACCTTTGCTGATGCGCTTGATGCCAAATTCAATTCACGAAGCTTGCGCATGGCAGCCGCCATTAGTACGTTGATCGTTTCATTGTTCTACTTGATCCCGCAGATGGTCGGTGCTGGTGCGCTGGTGACCCCATTGCTAGGCTTGCCCCATGCGGTGGGCGTGATCATGGTTGGGGCTATTGTGATCACTATCGTGGCCACAGCCGGGATGACATCAACCACCTATGTCCAGTTCATCAAAGGTGGTCTGTTGATCATTTTTTCTTCGATCATGGTTGCAGCAGTCTGCATTCGCGGCCTGAGCACTACACCAGATCAGGGTGGCGAGAATGCCTTCTATGAATTTAGAACACTGCCCGTCGAAGTGTCTGAAGAAAATGTATCTGTGTTAGATGGTGAATACGAAGTCGTCCAACAGCACAATTACAAAGGACTAGTTTTCGTAGCACTTGAAAATGAAAGTGGCAAAACCGGTTGGTGGAAATTAGAAACTAACTCCGATGGCAATTCCATCCTGCGCGAAGCACAATATGTCGCCAACCGCCCAGATGGCAGCAAGTGGATCAACGGCTCGCTAGCTTCGGAAGATAACCAGTTGATCCCGGTAGGAAATCTATCTCAGATCGCTGGCAAGAACGGTGCGGAAGCCGAAACCGGCAGCGTAGGTGTCTTCGAATTCCTATCCCTAATCAGCGCAAAAGATAGCACCATCCAAATGTGGAAGAAAGCCAGCTTTGAAAGCGATGGCGAAAGCCTGACAGTTTATTATCCAGAGCAGATCAGCGGCAACCGCTTTATGCGCCCCGGCCTGAAGTTCAAAGTTGAAGGAAGTTTCATTGACCGGGTTGACTTCATGTCTTTGATGCTGGCTCTGTTTTTCGGTACCGCTGCTTTACCCCATGTCTTAATCCGTTACTACACCGTCCCTGACCCGGCATCTGCCCGCAAATCCACCATCGTGGCAATTGCGGCGATAGGGTTCTTCTACATCCTGACATTGTACATGGGATTGGGAGCGATGGTAAATGGCGTCATCAACCCAGCAGATGGCAATATGTCTGCCCCCCTGCTAGCCCAGTCATTTGGCGTTTTCTTATTCGCGGTTATTTCAGCGATTGCTTTTGCAACCGTCCTGGGCACAGTCAGCGGTTTGATTGTGGCCGCATCAGGTGCAGTGGCCCATGATGTGATGGATATGTATCTGCGCATCAAGATGAGCGACAAACAAAAAGTAATGGCAGGTAAGATCACCGCCGTTGTGGTTGGTGTGATTGCCATCGTCCTGGGGATTGTCTTTGAGGGAATGAATGTTTCCTTCCTGGTAGGATGGGCATTCGCCGTGGCAGCGTCCGCCAATTTGCCAGCTATTCTGATGGTTTTATTCTGGAAAAAGACCACGTCGCAAGGCGTGGTAGCATCCGTTATGGCTGGTATCGTCTCTGCACTCGGCATTATCCTGCTCTCCCCAGATATGTTCGTTCGCTATGGCCTCGACCCAGCCAACGCACCTTTCAGCTTCAGTCAGCCTGGCCTGTTCTCGATCCCGATCAGCTTTGTAGTCTTGATCGCAGTCTCATTAATGACTCAAAGGGTCGAAAAGGAAGTTTTTGCTGCAGGAATAGCTGATTAAAAATTCATTGCTATCAGTTGAATAAAAAGATTGCGAGAAGACATCAAACGTCACTCGCAGTCTTTTTTTATATTCAATAGCCCATGTATTGCAATGAATCATTGCCTACGCAAGCGTGAGAAGGTACGAGCCATGATCTTCTCACGCAATTCCACCAATTCGGAGAAACCGTAGAAGAAGAGCACTTTTTCCTCGGAGACAGTATCTCCTGCGAGTTCGGTTCACACCCCAAAATGAGTCCTAGATTCGGCATTAGGTCTGCCTCTTGACTTTTATGAAAAAATCTATATAATATCGTTGAACCGCTTCAATTGCGATCTGGCACACTATCTTGCTACATTCAGCCAGAACCAGCCAACAGAAGTGGTTATATTTTGATCATTTTATTGAACCGTTTCAATTGTTGAGGTAATCATGGCATCAATTCGAGATGTAGCCAAGCTCGCGGGTGTATCAGTGGGAACCGTATCTAATTATTTGAATAAGCCCTCTTTAGTCGCTCCATCCACGCAAAAGAAAATTGCTCGAATCATCGAAGAGTTGGATTTCCACCCCTCCTCCGCCGCCCGAAGCCTGGCCACAAATCGGACCCGTCTTCTTGGCATGGTGGTTCCCGATGTGATGGGCGGATATTTTTCAAAAATGCTGTATGGTGCCGAGCAGGCCGCCAGGCAGAACGACTATGACATGATCATTTGTAGTACCCGTAATAGTACGACAATCGAATTGTTGAATCGATTTGTCAGTGGTCGAGTTACGGATGGACTGATCATCGTAACATCGTTAGACGAAGCTGCAGCCGATAGCCTATGCCGATTCAGCCAGCAGGGATTTCCGTTTGTGCTGGCAAATCAATACAACCAGTCACTTCTGGCTACATGCAATATTTCTTCAATCCTAGTTGATAATTCCATGGGGGCTTACCAGGTTGTCGAACACCTGATTTCACACCAGTTAAAGCGAATAGCACTTCTATCGATACCCATTACGCCTTGGGAGCGCGAAGCGCGCGGCAAGGCCTATCACCAAGCACTCACTGACAACGGAATACCTGTTGATCCCGATCTGATCTTCGAATTAGAGAATTTTTCAGAGAACACCATAACAGGTACCGTTGACAAGATATTGAGCAAAGAACCCCCTGAAGGTATCTTCATCATGAACGATCAAGTCAGCATAACGGTCATGCAAGAGCTAGAGAAGAGAGGGATTTCTGTTCCAGAGGAAATTGCGATTGCGAGTTTTGACGATATTGAGTTTGCTAATTTCATCACTCCTGGACTGACCACGGTTCATCAACCGATCGAAGCAATTGGTGCCCGCAGCGTAAAGGCACTAATTGAACGCATAGACAATCCAAACATTACAGGCGAGATCGTTTCCCTGAAAACCAACCTGGTCATCAGGCATTCTTGTGGCTGCAACCAATCCTGAGTATTTCAGCAATTCGCGATTCTTCTCTTTGGATCAGAGGAATGTCTGGCAAGGAGGTGACAAACAACACAATAAATAAGAAACGTAGAAATGTTTTCGACCAACAAATTTTTAGAATTGAGGAGATAATCAAATGAAACGTTGCAATGTACTAATCATCGCCGTCCTGGCATTCAGCCTGGTGCTAAGTGCCTTTACTCCCGCCGTCACTCCCCAAGAGGATCCTAGCGGTGAAATCACCGTGTCGGTCGTGCGCGGGATTGCTATGGAAGTCATCACACCAATGGCTGAGGAATTCATGGCGCAGTATCCTGGCACCACAGTTACTGTAGTTTTAGAGCCTGAAGGCGCCGCTTTCGACCCCCTACTGGCAGCCGGAACTGCCCCTGATGTCATCATGACATCACTGGGATCACAGGTAGCAGGTTTAGCCGCCCAAGATGTATTGCTGCCCCTGGAAGATCTTCCTGGAGCCGAAGATTTATTTGTAGAACTGGAACCAGCAGCAGTGAAAGAGAACTTCGGTCATAAATATTATGTACCCAGCGGCCTTGACATCACCATGATGATCTACAATAAGGAGCTCTTCAAGGAAGCCGGATTAGACCCCGAGAGTCCGCCGGCAACCCAGGCCGAATTCCTGGCTGCAGCTGAGAAGATTTCTGCGCTACCTAACCGAGAAAATGGTGATAAGACCTATGGCACCCTGTTCTGGAATGAAGCCCTTCAGTGGGGCGGATGGTACTGGAACATGATCCAACCCATCTATCTGAGCACCAACCAGAATACTTGCGGTCTTCTCAACCGAATTGGATCTGACGTGGTCATCGAGAAGGAAGAATGCAAATTCGCAGAATTTATGGCATTTGCTACCGAAGCCCAGAAGTTTGCACCCCCTGATATGTCCAAGAACTTCTTCACACACTCCATTGGTATGTGGATGCAATACGGATATTCCTGGGAAAGCAACCTGGCTCCTTCTGATCCACCGATGGTCATTGGAGAGAATGTGGGCATTGCTCCTGTGCCAGTTACCAATGGAGGCGATCAGGCCTATACAACCTTGGGTGGACGCTCCTTTGTGATCACAAAATCCACACCAGAACGTGAAGCTCTGGCCTGGAAATTCATCCAGTTTGTGATGGAAGACGAGAGAAACTTAGAGTATCTCAAAGATATGGGATTGCTCCCTGTGAAACTCTCTCTAATGGATGATCCTTATTTCGCAGCTGCAGACCGCCAACCCTTTGTAGAGATGTTGCCCTACGCCGTAATCCCCGAAAGCTTTGGTGTTTCTGACGCAGTGAACAACGCCATCCTGGGTATTTACAGCCAGGTAGTAGTCGAAGGCTCAATCACTCCAGCAAATAGCATCGCTGCTGCAACAGAGGCCGCCAGGGAAGTAATCAGCAAGTAAGTGTGTTAAAAAAAAAGTAGGAGGCGCCTCATCCGAAGATGAGACGCCTCGCAACCTGCCTGTATGATAAATCAATTCTCCAAGGGTATCAAGCCTAAAATACCAGGAGATAATAAATGTAGTGTGGGGGTGCTGCGCACCCCCACGCACATATTTTTTGGAAGTAAATTCTCGTAGAACTGAATAGTTCCAGTTTCATACAAATTGAGCCTGCATCTGTGCAGGAGGTATTGAATGCAAAACTTTCGAGCTTCGCTCAAAAGAGATGGTATCTGGGGATACGCGTTTCTAGCTCCATGGGCTATTGTTTTCAGCGTGTACTTTATTTACCCAATCCTTCTTTCATTTTACTTGTCCTTCTTTAACTATAACTTTGTCAATCCTGAATCACGCGTCTTCGTAGGGATTGGCAATTGGGTGCGCACAGCTGCCGACCCTTTGTTCTGGCGAGCGCTTTGGAATGTTACCTATAACCAGATTGTTTTCAATATCTTGATCCTGGCAATCGGCATGGTCATCGCCCTGCTGTTGAAAGAAATTCAAGGGGTGGGTGGACGGATACTGCGTACACTTTATTTTATACCCTATGTGGTAGCAGTAGTCGTCGTACTTCAGGTGATGAAATCCATTCTCGATCCGTTAGGGCCGGCGCAAAGATTACTCATGGAAAATGGAATTATCCAGGAACCTATATTCTGGCAAAATGGCGCAATATCTCTCAAATTAGCCATGCCTGTTTTAGCCCTGATCAACAGTTGGAAATGGTTTGGCATCTTCAGCGTTATTCTCCTTGCAGGATTATTTGGCATCGATGGCTACCTTTATGATGCAGCTGCCATCGACGGAGCATCAGCTTGGCAAAGATTCTGGAACATTACTATTCCGCAACTCAATCCCCAATTTTTGTTCATTCTGGTTGCGAACACAATTAATGGCTTGCAAATGTTTACCGAGCCGTTCGTCTATTGGTCAACCACCGGAGGTACATACAAACAAGGACTGACGCCGGTGCTCTACTTGTACGATATCGGTTTGGGATCCCAGCACAATATCGGCCTGGCTTCAGCCCTGGGAATCATGCTGGCTGGCATTATCGTAATTTTTACAGTACTGAATTTTAGATTTGTCCAGCGAGATATCGGTTGAGTTGGGCAAACCAAAAAAAAGGTGTAATCATGGCTACCAAACAACTAACAAGTGGAATGGTTGGGCGTCCCACTGGAGCAAAATTCCTTATCTACACGACTCTAATCGTGGGATTAGGAGGTGTGCAAAAATAAGATCCCATTTTTGAAATGGTCTGGAAGAATCG
>CAZLNX010000376.1:0-6053 GCA_964560795.1 uncultured Anaerolineales bacterium
AAGTCTACCCGACTATCCGTTTCTCACAAAACCTATTTTTGATCAGTATAAGCCCGTGGTCAACTCCGTAGCATCGAATTCATAGCCGCAGGGACCACCAGAACCGCCGATGCAGATGATATCTGTGTAGGTTGAAATGAAGGTGATGTTCCCGGTGCCAGCGTTGATTGTCTTGCCAGAGGTAATGCCGACGGCATTTGATGTGATGGTGACATTGCCATTGTTGGAGTTGATGGCATCGTTGACCGTGAATACGCCGGTACCATTGCCGTCGCTATCGGCGTTGATGGTGATGTCAGAACCTTGGGTTCTGAGCTCGGAGATCGCGCCAGAAAATGTGACGCCATTTTTCGCTGACATGGTCACTGTGCCGGTGCCTGCAAGAATTTGCGATTTTATGTCAATCGTCTCAGCTTGAATGTTGATAACGCCGCCCTGGGAGAAGATGTTGGAATCGATGGTCACCGTGCCCGAGCCGTTACCGTCAGAATCAGCCACGATGTAAACGTTCAGTTTGCCATTGGTGGATTGGATCCTTTTGTTGGTGTTGTTAGTGAAATGCCTGGCAGCGCTGATGCGCAAGGTGGCTTCGCTGGCGCCGGTCATGGTGATGTCGCTATCGACAGTGATGTCGCCATTTTGAGTGCCAGAAGTGCCGGTGGTGATGGTCACGTCAGTGCCGTTGTTGAGTGAGTTGTTGATATCGCTGGCGTTTACCGTGGATGAATTGCCGCTGGGTGTGAATGTGTGGGGTGTTGAAGTTGTATCATAGCTGCCATTGGCATTGGTTGTGGAGACGGTTACGTCGTAGGGATCCAGCAGCCAGGTACCGGAGGTGCCTTGGGGCGCCGATGCGAAAACTGAAGAGCCAGTTACTTCCAGATAGGCTTTGCCCGACGTCTCGACGAAGCCGCCGTTGCCGCCCTGGGGCCCGCCTTGGGCGCTGATAGTGCCGTAGAACAAGGTGACATCATCAGCCCAGACGATCACGCGACCACCATCGCCGTTGCTCAACGCATCCGCCTTGATGACTGCATCAGGGCTAACATAGGTACGGCTGGCAGTGGGCAGCGAGCCTTTGCCCTGGTAGTCGCCACCGATGAGTACTGTGCCGCCACTGGAATCCCCTGATACATCTACCGAGGCACTATCAACCAGGAAGACCTTGTCACCCAGCAAGTGCACTGTGCTTCCAGGTGCATCCAGCAAACCTGAAACCTGGGTTGTATCGACACTCTGGATGTTGATCTCGCTGGCGGAAATGTCTCCGCTGATGGTGATATTCTCTCCACTCAAAGCCAGTGCGCCTTGCAGCGCAATTGATTTCGAGACAGAGATATCCCCAAGGGCTGCCTCGACGTGCAGGCTCTCGACAGTGTCGTCATATGCGACAGCATCATCTTGACTGGCGACTTCATCATCGTCGACTTCGACGTCTTCTTCAACATAGATCACCAGGCTGTCATCGCCCAGACCGCCGACGACTGATACTGTCGAGACATCCGAAGTTTCAGAAACTTCGGATGTCTGCGAAATGGTGATCTCATCATCACCCTCTCCGCCCTCTACGTTTAGGTTCTCGATGGTGCCTTCAAGCTCGACATCGATCTCGTCATCGCCCTCGGTGCCGACGATGGACACATCCGCTGAGTCGCTGACCTGGATGATTTCTGTGAAAATGAAATCACGCAGGGTGATGTTGAGCGATTCAACGATGCTGACTGCACCGGTCAGGGTGGATGGGTTGCCATCGGCAGCACCCTGCAAGGTGAGATCGCTCATCTCGTTGATGGTGACATCCTCTTCGTAGGTGCCGCCTTCGATATATATGGTATTGTCATCGGGGGTCAGGCCTCCGGAGGCGGCATTCAGTGCGTCTTGGATAGGCGTGGTGGAAACCTGGCAGTTCTCCGCATCTGTGCAATCGCCGCCCTCGGGTAAAAAGCTGTGTTTATCGCCGTTGACATAGAAGTATGGGTCGGGAATTGGAATATTATCTTCGATTTCGGGCTCAACTTTGTTGTTAGGTTCCTCGGGAAGAGTATGCTCTTCAACAGCGGGATCAGCGGAACCGTGAGCCTGAGTTTCCCCTTCATTTACTGGATCAGCCCCCTCGGTTGTAGGAGATTCCTCACTTATCTCGGAATTGACTTCACTGGCCTGATCCGCTTGATCAGCGTCCTCGGCCACCTCAGTGACCGGATCTTCAACTTCATCGCTTGGATCTACTTGCGCGGCATCGTCAGCAGTCTCGATTTCCCCTTCGCTAGAATCGGGTGTCTCCAAGTTTCCATCATCATTTTCTTCCGAAACGATATTTGCGACCTGTTGGTCATTCTCTGTTGGATTTGTCTTAGCAGGAGGGGCTGATTCAGCTGCGTAGGCAGTGGGTAGGAAGGGATTGGTGAAAAAGAAGATCAACCCGAGCAATGCTAAAACTAGAATACGCTGGAATCCCCTGACATTCTTTTGTGTGTTAGGGGTTTCATCCCCCATTATTGAGCAGACGAACGCTTTGAACAATGCGAATCTCCCTACAGTTTACGTCACATCACTGGGACATTTTGACCGTTCTTCAATGCGTATAGTTAATATATTGTATAACAAATAATTAATTTTGGATAGTATTTCTGCCTGAAGAACAGTAGGATGAATTTCGAGGTTTAGGTGGTTGTCGGATCAATTTTTGTATACCAGACCTGACAGGATTCATCAACAGTCTCTCACGGTTGAATATATTGAGATAGAACTGTCAGGTCTGTACCTATCTATACGATTTGGGTTTCCAAAGGATAATGGTCGCCGGAAGACAGTAGTGGTGTACAATAAGAAAAACCTTAGCTGACTTTAGAATCGGTGAGCAATATGACCAATCAACTAAATAATTTCCGCAGCAAAAATGTTGAAGATCACGCCAATCCAGATGTAATGCTAGCAAGATTAAAAAAGTTGATGCGATTCGTACGCTTCTGGGTCACATTGGCGACGATATTGATGTTGTTATTATTGCTCATAAATCTTCGGGATGCTGGAAAACTGCCATTTGATTTCTTATATACTCCCACCCCTACATTTACGCCGACGTTTACACCAACACCAACCAGTACATCTACATTTACTGTAACCCCTTCACCTACTTTGACCTATACAGTAACTCCCTCACAAACTCCAACGCACACATTGACTCTGACTCCTACCCTGACAGATACAGTTACACTTATTCCAACGGAAACTTTCACTCCTACGCTTTCACCTACAGTGACGAGTACATTAACACCATCACCGACATGGACGTGGACACCTTCGTTGACACCTACCTATACACCTGTCCCGCTTGAATACGCAACATTGCGCTGGGGCATGCAATTGAAATCCCCAGATGGTTTGGTGAGCGTTAATTTCCCGGCTGGAGAGAGGGTTATCCTCTTAGAGAAAAACGAGGCCAGCTGCTTAGTACGAATCTATAAGGAAGTCAAACTGGGTAGTGATTATATCTCTCTGACAGCCTGGGTATCATCAGCGACAGTTGGACAGGAATGCCCTTAGGGATTAAGGGAGTGGATTGCTCACCTCATGTTTTTTCCCATTGGGAAGTGAAACAAGAATTACCCCACAAATTACGAAAATCGCCCCAAGGATTTGCCAGAAGTCCAGGCGTTCATTGAGGATGATATACGCCAAGATGGCCGCAAA
The DNA here is from genome assembly GCA_964560795.1 of uncultured Anaerolineales bacterium. Taxonomy (GTDB): domain Bacteria; phylum Chloroflexota; class Anaerolineae; order Anaerolineales; family UBA11858; genus NIOZ-UU35. The sequence goes on from CAZLNX010000376.1 coordinate 3,694, forward strand.
GACAATTTCAGCGGTTGCGGTGATCGATGCCACACTGGCTTGCAAGCGCCTTAGCGCCACGGTGAATATCCCGAAGCCCCCGATGGTCGAGATGAGTATTAACGCAATGAAATAGCCTAGCACCCGGCCAGGAACCGGCCAGGGCAGCGGCTGCCCATTTTGAAATGGTAGTAAAACCATCCATCCAAACATGAAGACAAAAAACAGGATTGTCCACTGGCTGTAATTTCCAACAATTTTTTTGCCCAAAATATAATAAGTACCATAAGCACATGCGCCAATTAAACCGATAACCAGGCCGGCGAGCGTAACTTGTTCGCTGCTGGTTCCGATTATTCCAGAGCACAGAATTGTTCCAATGACAGACAGGATAACGGCGGTGATCTTTTGCTTGGTGAGCGCTTCGCCGAGAAACAGCCAGGCGATGATCGAAACGAAGATAGGCGCATTGCTTTGCATCACCGTGGCGATTGACGCGCCGAGCAGCACCACAGAAATGTTCCACAGAGCATGGAACAGGCCAATGCTAATTGCTCCCATGCCCATTAGCCAGGGGAGATCCCTTCGTCGAACAATTAGCAATTTCGGCTGAAGAATGACTATACTTATTAGCAGAACACTGAATGTACTTAGATCGCGCCAAAATGCCAGGCTGACAGCAGGGATATCAATGATCTCGTAGATAAGGTTGATGAGTATGCTGGATGTAGACCAGAAAATGGTTGCCAAGATGACGAGGAGGATTCCTGTCAATCTATATGATCTCGTTGATGTTGATGAGATACTCATTTTTGGGTTTTGCAGTTAGGGGTCGGGAGCATTCATTCGTTATCGATTCCCATTTGGCACTAAATACATTCCTTCCATGAAGAGCATATTGAAATTAGCATCCGTGTCTAGATCAATTTGTTTGGCATGGGCGGCCAACTTTTCCCCTTGAGCGAAACCTTTATCGCTGAGGAACATCGCAGCCCCAAAGCCCGCTCCGTTAGCCGCAGTTTCAACAACTTCTTTGCCGACAGGTGGGATCATACCAATATCGAGGATGGCATCGACATCGACTTGCCCGCCAAAAGAGCCAGTAAGTATGACTTTATGAAGATCATCGGGCGTTAGATCAAGTTGCTGCATGAGCACATCGATAGCAGCGCGGATGGCTCCTTTGGCTTTTTGGAGTTCACGGACATCCGTTTGGGTTAAACGTAGCTTTCCATCAGGTGTCAGTTTGATGCTGCGATGGTTGTTCTCGTCATCGCTAACAAGATTGGCAAAGCGTACTGGATTTTGTTGGATGCGCCCGGTGTCATCGATTACACCAGCATGATGAAGTTGATGCACCGCACTTAGCAGGCCAGAACCTGTCAGCCCGATTGGTTCTGCATCAGCAATTGTGCTCAAATTGAGAGCATCTCCATTTAGCGCCACATCAACAATTGCGCCATCAATTGCGCGTGTGCCACAGGAGATGTTGACCCCCTCGAAGGCAGGTCCGGCGGCCGTTGATGCTGTCAAAATGCGTTTGCCATCGGTGACCATGACCTCACCGTTGGTGCCCAGGTCGATGGCGGCCATGGGCCCTGTGGGGTCATCGAACTGAAAATATGCTAGACAGGCTAAAGCATCGGAGCCAACAAAGCCGCCGATCATCGGAGGGAGGGATACCTTAACGCCATCAGGGAAGATGCCCTCCATTAAGTGGGTAGCATCGTGTATGGCCTCAGCACTGTGAGGTTGAAAAGGCATCACAGCTAGCGAATCTAGCGGTTGTTTGGCTAATAAATGATGCATAGCCACATTGCCTACAATGGTCACTCGTTCGATGCGATCACGGATACGTTGAGATAATTTCAAAGAATCGACTGCCTGGTTGATGGACGCCAGGGCTAATCTGTGCAGTCGCTCGGCATTGGTTGAGTCGTCGATAGCAGTAGCCAGCCGCGAGATCACGTCAGCGCCATAGACAGTTTGCTGATTGAGGCCGGCTCCCCCCGCAGCTACTTCACCATTGTCCAGCATGGTTAAGAAGGCTGCTACGGTAGTAGAACCCAGGTCGATGGCTAATCCTAGAGGGACATCTTTTTCGCGTTTGTAGCGCGAACTGCTTTTGAAGATCTTATTTGAATAAACCACAATGGGGGACAGCGCCACCCGGGAATCACTATCCACCCTGGCGCGACAAGCCAAGCGGTTGTTGAGTGCAATCTCTCCGGGGGTCAAATTTTCAAATTCAATTTCGTCGGGCGGCATCACACCATCTTCTACTAATACTTTGCATTTCCCGCATGTGCCTCGCCCAGCACAAGGTTGCTCTAAGGAGGCGTGCAAAAATAACTTCCCATTTTGAGACGGCTGAACTAATC
>CAZLNX010000377.1:0-6033 GCA_964560795.1 uncultured Anaerolineales bacterium
CTTTACCCGTCAATTCATGTTTGCTAAACTACTAGGTAGTGTTGACATTTCAGGAACTTGCCGGTGTATCAACTCAAACAATAGCCCATGCATTTCAGGGGAGAAATCCCCAAATGTCAACACGGCCTAGACAAATGCGCTTTCCTTGCTCCTGAGTTCAAGGCATGATATGATGTCTCCAGGCAGGTTTTCACTTTACAGGTCAAAAATCAGTATTCTATCCGCTCTAGTGTTCGTACGGGGATGATTTTATGCCTGATCTCACATCTTTACTTCCTCGGGGGATATTCCCATTTATCGGCGGCCGATTGGTCAGGTCGTTGATCACCTTAGTTTTGTTCCAGTTGGTTCTTTTTGGGCTCATCCAGGCTATAAATTATTCTCTTCCCATGGATATGCAGGCCTTGGAGTTGGCTATCAGCGCCAGAGAAGATCTCAGCGGTTTTCAATCTGGATCTGAAAGCACCACCCCAAAAGCGGTCGCTGAAGAACCGGCTACGCAGACAGAGATGGCCATCGATGCCGCCGAGATGGGCATCGATATGGAATTCTCTGCTGATGTTGGGGTTGGCATTGAAGCTGAGATGGCACTCGAAGGTGATTTCGGGATCGAAATGGAAATGTCAGTCAGTGAAGGTTCAGCAGAACCTGAAGCACCCGCAGAACAACCAATAATCGCTGACTCTGATGTGCCAGCTGACGCTGAGACGGACGCCAAAGAGGAGAAGGCTTCATTGGAAATTCCCTGGTGGAGCGAATTCATAGGCTGGATGACGGCCTTCTACCGCGGCGATCTGGGGGAATCTTCCAGCCTGGGCAGCACGCCGGTAGTCGATATCCTCAAGGTGACCCTTCCGAGAACGCTGCTGCTGTTGATCCCTGGCACGGTTGGTGGCTTCCTGTTGGGGATGTGGCTGGGCAAGCGCGTTGCCTGGCGGCCGCGCGGTTGGACGGAGTTTGCGACTACGCTGGGGGGGACAACCTTCTACACATCATTTGCTCCATGGCTGGCCTTTGTGATGATCAATGTCTTTGGCTTATACCTGAATTGGCTGCCGCCTGAAAAACTGATCGACCCCATGAAATGGGTCTGGCTGGATATCCCCGTCAATGACGTGATCAAGAAAATGCTGCTTACTTTGGTATTGGGTACATTGGCCTATTTGGTCGTGCTATGGTTCACGCGCGATTTCGCCCATCGCAGATGCGTTCGTTGGCGGTTGATCGGCGGCGGCGGAATTCTCCTCCTGACCATTATCGCCTGGACCATCAGCGGCCTGGGTGTTCTGGCTTTCGATATCCTTGTTCACATGGTTCTCCCTGTAGCTACGTTGATGTTACTGGCCTTCGGTGAAACCATGCTGATCATGAAAACCACGATGAGTGAGGCGGTTGTCTCCGAGCACGTCAACGCCGCCCGCGCCAAAGGATTGCCCGATGTGCAGGTGCGTGACCGCCATGCCGCGCGAGTAGCCATTCTGCCGGTCCTGACCCGTTTCATCGTCCACCTGCCGCTGATCATCATCGGCAGCTTTATCGTCGAGCATTTCTATTTCTGGGATGGCATGGGGCAAGAGCTCATCCGAGCAGCCATTGACAATGATCTGCCCGTACTGCTGGGGGTCTTGTCGGTCGTTGCTGTCGGCATCCTGCTGGCGCATACTGCCCTTGATATTCTCACCACCTGGCTCGACCCGCGTTTGCGCAGTGCTCGACAGGTGAAGCAACTTCCAGGAGGGGTAGACTAACATGGCACAATCTGGTCCTATTAACCCCCTGCCCGCTTATGACTCCGGTCTGCGCGGTTTCTTCCAACGACGCGCCAAACGTTATCGTTTCTGGCTGCGCAACCGTGGCCGGCAATGGAAAGCATTCTTTGGTAACCCCCTCGCTCTGATTGCACTGATCATCATCGCCTTCTTCATCATTTTGGCGCTGATTCAACCGCTGCTGCTGTCCAATGTTTTGCCACAAGCTATTTACGATCCATTGATGGGATTTGATCCCGATTTTACGCACCCATCGCTGCCATCGGGGAAACACATCTTTGGCACCGATTACCAGGGACGTGATGTCTTCAGCCAATTGGCCTTTGCCACGCGCACCTCGATTGGGGTTGGACTGGTTTCTGCTCTTGTGGGAACCATTGTAGCTACGATCGTTGGAGTAACCGCGGCCTATTTTGAAGGGCTGCTGGATACGATCTTGATGGTGTTCACCGATGTTTTCATTATGCTGCCTCCGGCGGTGGTCCTACTGATTGTGGGCTTGATCTTTGAGATGTCCTGGTTCCAGGTGGGGTTGATCTATGGCACCTTTGCAGGATTAGGGTCTTTTGCCCTGATGATCAAAGTGCAGACCCTCTCGATCAAGAACAAGAAGTATACCCATGCGGCCCGAGTCGCCGGGGGAGGGCACTGGCGCATCATTGGCGTGCACATCCTGCCCAACCTAGCCGCATTGATTACCGTCAACATGATGTTCATCGTCACCGGTTCGGTGATGATCGAAGCTATCCTCTCCTATTTCGAGCGCAGCTTACGATTCAGTTGGGGCACGATGATCTGGTTCACCATCGACAACTTTCGCGGCGCAGCCGTGGGTTTGCAGTGGCACGTGCTTATCGCCCCCGCCGTTGCCATCATCCTCTTCTGCGGATCATTCTATTTGTTGGCGCGCACCCTGGATGAAGTGGTCAATCCCAAGCTGAGGGAGCAGTAGAACTCACCTTTTTGCATTCCCCAATCTTTGTTACTCCACACTCGGCACAGTATCCTTGGTTTCACTTCGACACGATCTTCGATCGCAGCACAGGCGATACGTCCGACGTCGGTTGAGTTCGACCGAAGGGAAGGTATCGAAACCACGTCGGGCCGCCGAAGGCGAACCGGCGTTCACTTTGCATTAATAGCGATAGGTAGTAACTTTTAGTAGTTATTGGGGGATATTCAAGTTTGCCAGGGCAAGCCGGATCCGATTTAAGGCTGTCTCCAAAATGGCGCGTGGACAGGCGATGTTGAGACGCACAAAACCCTCTCCCTCGGGGCCGTATTTGCTGCCCTCTTCGAGGTAGACCCCGGCCTCGTCAAAAAATAATCGCTGGAGTTCGGCTGCATTCAACCCAAGAGCACGACAATCCATCCAGAGCAGGAAAAGCGCTTCGGGGCGTACCACGCGTAAGGGAGTCAGATGCGCGTCGACATATTCCTGGGTAAATGTGTAATTGGCCTCCAGATAATCCATCAACTGATCCAACCATTCCCCACCGTTTTCATAGGCCGTTTGTACAACCAGCGCCCCAATGGTGCTGACCCCAAAACTCTCATTGAGGTTATCAAGAGAACTCGAGAATTTCTTGCGCAGCATTTTATCAGGGATGAAAGTGTTGGACGTTTTGATGCCCGGTGTGTTGAAGGTTTTGGTGGGGCTGTTGCTCAGGATCAGGCGGTCGTGAAAGGCTTCGTCTACCGCACCGAAGGGGATGAATTTGGCCCAGGGGTAGAGCAGGTTGCTGTGAATTTCATCGGAGACGATCAGGATGTCGTGCTGCTGACAAATCTCCCCCAGCCGATGCAGTTCTTCACGACTCCAAACGCGCCCCACCGGATTGTGCGGGTTGCAGAGGATCAGCATCCGGGCGCGCGGATCGGCGGCTTTGGCTGTCAGATCCTCGAAATCCATGTAGTATCGGTCATCGTCATAGCGTAGAGAGTTGCGCGATAGGATGCGCCCGTTGTTTTCAATGGTCTGGTAGAAAGGCCTGAATACTGGCGTTTGTATGATGATTTTATCGCCCGGCGCGGTGAAGGTTTGCAGGGCCACGCTGATTGTAAACAGCACGCTGCTGGTGGTCAGAATCCACTCGCGCTCGACCTTCCAGTCCTGTCGCGCCTCCATCCAGTTGATGATGGCGTCGTAATACCCCTCATCCGGCAGTGTGTAACCGAAGATGCCATGCTGGGCGCGCTTCTGGATGGCTTCCAGGATGACGGGGGCGGTCTGGAAATCCATATCCGCGATCCACATGGGCAGCAGCTCGTTCGTCGCCAGGGGATCGTCCCCTGCATCTCGTTTCTGCAGGACGCCATTTTGGTAGGCGAAGTCCCATTTGATTGAATTGGTATTGGCGCGATTGTGGATTTTATCGAAATCTGGTTGCATCATTCACCTGCCAAGTTTGGAGTTGGGGATCATTCTATTTTACTAGACCTAAACTCAAAAATGTCATCCTGAGCCGCCGCAGGCGCGCCGCTGGCGAGCGAAGGATCTGTTCATCTCGATTCAGGAGACTCTTCAGTAGCTGACCGAAGGCAGGCCTTCGGCACGCTCTCTCAGAGTGACAAAAATTTAAATTTGAGAAGGCTTCTATACTTTTTCTATGAAGATACGCCGTTGACGTCCGTGTTCAATGATATCTGCTGATTGTATCTCAATCAGCCGCGCACTCACACCGCACTGCCACCAGGGTCATATCGTCAAATTGCGCGCCTTCCCCCTGATACGCCTGAAGCTCCTCGATAAGTAGATCGCACAAACCCTGCGCTGATGCGCCTTGGTTGGCACATACCATCCCCCTCAACCGATTCTCTCCAAGAATCTTATCATTGTCATCCCACACCTCGAACATGCCATCTGTGTACAGCAGCAGCGTGCTTCCTGGTTTAATGACCACAGTTTGCACGTCCAGTTCCGGTTCTGGGAAAAAGCCCAGCAGTTGACCGGGGTCCCTCTGGATGCTGGCTTCTTCGCCACAGTCATCGACCAGGATGGGGGTATGATGCCCGGCGCGGGCGTAGGAAAATTCGCATGTTTTGCGGTTTAATAGGCCGTACAAGGCAGTCACAAACATGCGCGCTTCGTTCAAATTAAGTAGATGCTGGTTCACTCTGCGGAGTACGTCAGCAGGCGAAAAGGCGTGCGGCGCCTCGGCGCGCAGCAGACTGCAGTACAGCGCCATGAATATCGCCGCCGGGACCCCCTTGTCGGAGACGTCGCCGATAGAAATGCCCACTGTATCATGATCCAGTTGAATGAAATCGTAAAGATCGCCCCCCACAGCGCGGGCAGGCAGCATGCGCGCCCCGAAGTCAAAGCCTTCCAGCAGCGCCAGATCAAAGGGCAAGATTGACTTTTGGATTTGGCGCGCCAGACTGAGTTCGTGCTCCAGCTTTTCTTTCTCGACCAATTGGGCTTGAGCGGCTTTCAGTTCTTGATAGGCTTGTGCTAGTTCCTGGTTTTTCTCGGTCAGGTCGCGGATCATGACGTTATCGGAATGGCGCAAACGCAGGCTCAATACCCGTACCATTTCACAGGCCAGCGCCGGACGCCGCTCCAGCAGCAAGTCGAAGTCTGCGCGGCTCAATTCCATCGCTTGGACAGGCGAACAGGTCCGCACGCTGGCTGTGCGCAGCCCATCCGGGATCAACAGGCTCATCTCGCCAAAGAAATCTCCCGGGCCGCGTTGACCTAACATCTGCTCGTCAGTGGCACCCAACGATTTGACGATCTCGACCTGACCTTCGGTGATGATGTAGAACTTATCACCGGGTTCCCCCTCACCAATAAAGACCACGCCTGGCTCAACGGTGACGGGCTTCAGCGCCTCGGCCAGGAATTCGATCTCGCTGGAGGGAAGAGAACTGAATAATGGGACTTGGCTGATGTTTATCTCACTCATACGCATCCTGCTTTCTAAGGGGAATCTCCCCTTATGCGCCTAATGACATTATACTCAGGTTTTTTCACTTTCTTGCATTTGAGATTCGTACTCAGCAATGATCTCCCGATTGATCGGCACATTTTCCAAGAACGAACGCTGCAAGCTTTCATCTTCGATCTTGGCAGCACGCTCCTGGAGCATTTCGTAGGCTGTCTCTAGTATTTCTTCTGCACGGGGATCATCTACTGCCTGTAGAACTTGGTAACACGTCAGGTAAATGCGGAAGGGCTCTTTGGAGCCATGCAATGTTTTGGTTTCTAAGAATCTAGCGATTTCCTGAGACTGCGCTCAGTAAAAAAAGCCCTGCGGGCACA
>CAZLNX010000378.1:0-6013 GCA_964560795.1 uncultured Anaerolineales bacterium
ATCAAGCATCAACTTGATTTGACATGGTAAGAACTGAACACTGCCTAATGAGAGTAGTGCCCGCAGGCTCTTGCGAACAAGATCGCGGCCTGAGGGAATTGAATATCAATCGCAACCAATGATGCCTGACGGCGAAGCCAGTTCGCCCCGAAGTTATTCTTGATTAGGGGCGAACTGTGCCCCGCATCAAATACAGGAGTTTGAATGACTGAAAAGAAGGACAAGAAAATCGAAGGAAACGCTACTGCAAAGTGGCGAGTGCAAAAAGCTTGGCGTGAATGGTTGATCACTGAGTTTGTGCCCTTGACCATGTTCACGTTGACTTTTGACACTGACAAGAAAGTCCCCAACTTAACAATAGACAGTTCCTGGGGTCTTTTCAAGAAATGGGTGCATGAAATCAATCGGCATGTGATTGGTAAGAACTACAAGCGAGCATACAAACACAGTTATTTTTCTTATGTAGCTACTGGTGAATATCAAATCAGGGGCGTTATTCACTACCATGTTTTGGTGGACAACTACATCCCTTATAAGTTTGCTAATTCTGTATGGCGCAGAATTGCAGGGTTCATCAAAACAAAGCCAATTCATAATAGCGAAGGATCTATCAGGTATGTCACAAAGTACATCACAAAATCAGATATCACCCCGGTTATCTGGATCGTCAAAAAGAAATATGTTCATCCTGAAACAATTGACATCAATAAAGAAGTTCGCCGATACCTTGATGAAGTAATCCAGAATGAAATTCATGGATGATCTAGGATTGTTTTTCTTGTACCTGGGTGGAAAACCCAGTGATGAATATAGGAGCTTTGAAAGCTCATTTGATCAAGCAAAAACTGTAGCTCAAACATGGGCTAATGAAAGTGGTCAGTTAGTTGAGATATTCGAGTTTCAAGGATTTGAGAGTGTTTGGATAGAGACAATTCGAAATGATGCAGAGTAATTCAGATCAAGAAGTTAGATTATTGCGTGGACGTTTCAACGGTGCGCAAAAGAACCGGCTTAGAAAGCTCTTTGACATGATGTATCGACCGAGTGAATTAGCAGAAGAAATCGGATTTGATAAACTGATTGTCTATGATGTATATGTAGAAAATGGTTGCCCACACAAGAGAGATGAGAAGGGGCATATCTGGATCAATGGGAAAGAGTTTCGAGCATGGATTGAGAGTACCTATAAGAAGCGGAGATTAAACTCGGATCAGGGGTTTTGTCGAACTTGCGATAAAGGCGTGAAACTGGTCAATCCAGTATTGAAAACGACAAAGCTAGGTGATACAGATTATCTGCTTGGTGATTGTCCTTACTGTGGGCGTACCGGAATTCCCAGGTGGGTTGAAAATCGAAGGGGGCAGCGTTGATCAATCGGGATAATTGGAAACTCTTCAAAAAGTATCTTCGCTATCGTAAAGAAGTTCATCAGCTTGAGGATAAATCTGTCCGCATGGAAGAGACTTGTCTAGCGCATGTTTTAGTATGGGCCGATGAAACTTCATTCAAAGATATTCCAAATAAGAGACCGACTTTCCCCGTGTATTTGCTCTCAGCCCGGTCAGATGGCAAGAAGGAACGATTATCTTCTTCATACATCACAAAGGTCATTCAATCGGCTAAACGCTTCTTAGAATGGGTTTCAGTGGATAAGAAAGGGTACAAGACGATTACACCCCGTTTTCTTGACACTTTACGAAGTCCGAGAATGGATGAAGAACCCAAAAAGCGTGAGTTTGTTTCATATCAAGAAATTTCAGATATTGCGTCTGCATCCGTTAAAAACACCAAGCAAGAAAGGGTTAGGGCTTCATTGGTTTTATTATGGCTTTCTGGAATTCGAGCAGGGGCGTTTGTTACCTTGCCTTTGTCTGCTGTTGATCTTGAAAATTTGGAAATAAATGTATCTCCTAGTCTTGGTGTCAGAGTAAAGAACAGGAAAGGGAGAACAGTCCACATCTTGAATGATCCGAAATTATTGTCGGTAGTGAAAGAATGGGATAGGAAGGTGAGGGCGGTTTTACCAGATAATGGCGTGTGGTTTGCTCATTTGTCGCCGGTTACTAGTGAAATCGATCCGGACATTACGATTGATCAGGTAGGTAGACATCGTTATAACAATTTATATGAAGATATGAAATCTTGGTTGGGAGAGGTTAGTTTGAAATTTTACTCTCCCCATAAATTCCGACATGGTAATGCTGTTTATGGAACCAAGAGAGCGAAGACATTTGATAAAGTCAAAGCCATTAGCCAGAATTTGGGTCATAAAAGCGTAGTCACAACGGACAGCATTTATGGTGTTCTAAGTGAAGATGACGTAAAAGATAGAATAGCGAGTTTGGGAAGTGTGGAAATTGATGGGGCGAAAATGGAAATTACTGAACAGGATTATCAGCTGGTTTTAGAGATTTTAGCTCTTTTAAAGCAAAGAGCGCAAAAATAAAAAACATTTTGCGCCCAAAAAAGGGGTGAAAAGTGGGCGGTATTGGACTCGAACCAACGACCTTTGCGATGTCTCTTTTAGTCGTGGCGGGATACACTTTTCTTTTAATTGAATACGCTATTTATCTATTGGGAGTCACATACTAACAGATATTTCCTTTGGTTAAGGGGAGACAAAATTGTTCAGGGTATAAGGGGATTGAATATTTTCGTGTATAATGATTCGTGGCGGAAAATCTTATATCGTTGGAATTCGACAAATTGCACATAGATTTAGGAGGAAACCATGGGTAAAAATGTCGTTCTTTGTCTTGTCCTGTTTGCGCTGCTGGTGATCAATTTGACTGGCAGCGTTTTAGCGCAAGAAGACCAACCGCCACCCCCTGAGAATCTCGAATGGGTCTTTACTGGGGGCCCGCGGGGCGGAATCGGCTATGATATGCAATATCATCCTGATGACACAAATATCATATGGGTCACAGACGCCTTCGCCGGTGCTTTTTTGAGCACAGATGGCGGAGTATCCTGGAGCTCTAGAAATGAAGGGATTGATGCTCGCGTTGGTGCATCTGGAGATGCTATCCCTGTTTTCAGCTTGACAATCGACCCCAGTAATCCTGACATTATTTGGGCTGGAACACAAAACATGATGGGGATTTATAGAAGTATCGACGGCGGTCAGACCTGGCTCAAAAAAGTTAATGGCATCCAAGAAGGCAATTCTCGAATGGAATTCAGAAATTTTTCCATCGATCCCAAAGATTCTAATATCGTTTATTGTGCTGGAAATTATATGGCCAATGAATCTACTCAAGAAGAACGCGGTTTCATCTACAAAACAACAGATGGTGGTGAAAACTGGCAACTTCTGGTAGAACCTGATGCATTGGTTCGCTGGGTGATTATCGACCCAACTGACAGCAATATCATCTATGCATCAACAGGAATTTTTGACCGCTACGCAGTCAAGCCAACGGGTGTATTAAAGAGTCTGGATGGCGGCCAAACCTGGGAACAGATCAATAACGGTTTCAATAATCTGGTCGTAGCCGCCCTGGCTATGCATCCTAATGATCCCCTGACCCTTCTCGCAGGTACAGGCAAAGCGCCGGGTTTCGCTGACGAACCCCATGAGGTCAACGGCGGCATTTTCATTACTCACGATGGTGGTGAAAGCTGGCAGCAAATTGATCCCTTCAGTGAAGATGACCAAGTGCGTGTCTCGGCTGTTGCCTTTGCCCCTAGCAATCCTGATATTATTTATGCCGATTCAGGCACGAATTTTTTGCGCAGTTTTGATGGAGGAATTACTTGGGATAATTTTAATGTTACGCCTAGTATACAGGCGAATTTCATGGAATGGCGTGGGGCGCCAATTAAATTAATTGTTGATCCTAAAGACCCCTTAAAACTTTTCATGAATGCTTATAGCGGTGGTGTATTTGTCAGCTATGATGGCGGCCAAAATTGGATGGATTCGAGTTCAGGCAATAGTGGAGCACAGGTGCGAGGTATTGCTGTCGATCCTATTAATCCAGGGTTTGTTGTCGCTGCAGCAAGGACTGGGCCACAAATCAGTTTTAATGCAGGGCAAGCATGGGCTGGAAGGGTAACGAATAACTGGAACGGTGATCTTAATTCTATAGCGATTGACCCAAACAATAGGGAGCACATCCTAGCTGGGCGGGGTATAGATGCCAGAATCTGGTATACCGATAATGGTGGTTTTACGTGGGATCTTGCTCTAGGGCCACTAGGAGAAGAGGGTGGAACGGGGGAAAGATCGATCGAAAAGATCGTTTTTGCACCTTCGGAACCTGAAATTGTTTATGCAGCAACATCAATGGACCCCTTTTGGGTGTTTGATTTATCAACCCAAGTTGGCCCAGGTATATTTAAGAGTCTGGATGGCGGAAAAACCTGGCAATTGATTAACAATGGCTTGGAATCATCAACTTTAAATATTGTTTCATTGGATGTGCATCCGGAAAATCCAGATATCGCTTATTTGGGTGAAATCAATAGTGGAATGTATAAAACGGTTGATGGAGGTGTATCATGGGCACCCATTGGAAATAGTCTAGGAGATAATAATATTCGAGAAATCGCTATCGATCCAAACACCCCGGAAACTCTCTATGCCGGTACTCATACAGCTGGAATATGGAAAAGTGAGGATGGAGGAGAAAGTTGGAAAAATATGTCAATAGGGATGCCTGCCGAAGCAATGATTCATGCCATTATCATCGATCCGTCAAATACAAATACAATTTATGCTGCAGACATGACATCCGGTGTTTATCGATCTGTCGATGGTGGCGAATTTTGGCAACAGATCAACAATGGTTTAGCTATGCGAGCGGTTCTTGACCTGACGATCTCCGAAAATGGCGCAACCCTATACGCCGCTACGGATGGAAACGGTGTATATCGTCTCGATGTTTATGGAGAAATGCCAAAAGATGTGCCAGGTATCACCGCTATGGATTTCCTAGGAATCGGAGACAGCCCCATTCAAATCGATGGAAACGCTGATGATTGGGCAGGATTGGATATTTTGTATTCAGATCCTGCAGGTGACGCTGGAGAAGGGTTCATAGATTTTACAGACGGATATGCATTCACGGATGGGTCGAGTCTTTACATATTGATAAACTTAGTTGACTCAGCAGCTTCTTTTGAGCAGATTGATTTCGACTTCAGCGTTGGTTCGGAAAAGTATCTTTGTTCGATCATGGCTGCTCTCGGAAACAATGCTGCTATGTGCGTGGATGTAACCAATGGATACGATACTCCTGTGGAAATCGGAGTGACGGATTTCTCAAGAATATCTTTTGGCCCTTCATTTGGTGCATTAGAGGCCCGATTCGATGCCCGAGATTTTGGCACATCGGGACTAATCCGGTTGGACAATGTCATGGTGTGGGATGGCGAGTGTTGTGGAGAAGAATGGATACAGGTAGACAGCTGGGCACCTGCAGGTCAGGTATTAACTATGGAAGAGTATTTTAGAATCCCTAGTGAATCTTCTGGTGGTGAAATCCAAATTGATGGAAGCAAGGAAGATTGGGTGGATCGGGCGGTTTTGTACGAAGATCCGGCGGGTGATGCGGAAGGTGGATTGTTGGATATCACCACATGCTCTGCATTCATCAAAGACAACGCTCTGCACTTTCTGATTGACCTAGTGGATCCAAGCGCCGATTTTGTGCAAATCGATATGCTTTTCAGTTCAGAATCTCAACTATTTATTTGTTCTTATCTTCCAGATGAAGGTGTTGCTTGGTGTGGCGATATTACGGAAGGGTATGTCGAAATTGGCCAAGCCAACTACTCCCGGTTTGCCTTTGGCCCTGCCTTCGAGGGACGCTTTGATTTTCAAGATTTGGGATCACCGGATGGCATTCAGCTTCAGGATATCACCGTTTGGGGGGGCGAATGCTGCGATGAACCGGCCTGGATGCGTGTGGATAGTTGGGTTCCTAACGAGCCGATACCGGAAGAATGACCACATGCAAAGAAGACCCCGCTAATAACGGGGTCTTCTTTTGAATGGTTATGGTAAATG
>CAZLNX010000379.1:0-6010 GCA_964560795.1 uncultured Anaerolineales bacterium
TTGCAGCCGGAGGGTAAGCGGCGCGAAAAGTCGGAAAATCGTATAAGATAGAGTTAGTTGAAAAGCTAAGACGCCGGGTCGCGAGGTTGAGATCATTTCAAAGGTTTTGGGCGAGCGACGTTAAGGGTCAACGTCGCCGGGCGCCTAAAGCTAACGTTAGTTGCACCTTGTATACCGAATATTCTGCAAATTGGCATAATGAATGTAATAGAGTCCTGAGATTAATCACCCATTGGAGTTTTAGGAGAAACGAATGATTGGATTATCTGATTTTGAACCCTGGTGGCGCTTTGGTTTTGCATTGGTGATCGGAGCTTTGATAGGGTTGGAAAGAGAATTTTATCAGCAAAAAGAAGATGCCCCGGATTTTGCCGGTATTCGAACTTTTTCTCTAATTGCATTATTGGGTTCCGTTACAGCATTTCTAGCAACAGATTTTGGAATAAGCTTAGCTGTTATCGCATTAGGAGGACTTATTTTGATGACAACGGTTAGCTATTCTAGAGCACTATCGCGCAGTAACACCGAGACAGGCATTACGACTGAAGTTGCAGCTATTTTGACATTTCTTTTTGGTGCTCTTGTGATGGGCGATCATGCCGTTGTTGCTATCGCACTAGCCGTGATTACTTCCTTACTACTTACATTTAAAGGGAAGTTGCATGAATTTATCAGAAATATGAGTTCTGATGATATTCATGTTACCCTTCAATTTGCTCTGGTAGCAGCAGTAATATTTCCGTTGCTTCCAAATCGCACAATTGATCCCCTTGGACTGTTGAATCCTTCTCAAATCTGGTTAATGGTTGTTTTCGTTTCGGGGATAGGGTTCAGTGGATATGTTTTGATGAAAATATTAGGCCATTCTAGGGGAATAAATCTCATGGGAATACTTGGTGGATTAGCTAGCAGTACAGCAACAACGATCAGTTTCTCATCTGCCAGTCGTGAATTTCCCCAAATGGCCCAACATTATGCACGAGCTGTTGTTTTAGCATCGACGGTGATGTTTCCTAGAGTAATATTTTTGATCCTAGTTATTTATCCCCCACTAGCGCTAAAAATAATCATTCCATTTTCACTGATGTTGATTTCTGGATTACTCTTTATCTTCGTGAGTCAGAAAAGCAAGCTGACAGAAACAACCACTATTCATCCAGAGTACAAAATTACAAATCCACTGAAGTTATCAACTGCGATTAAGTTCGGTCTTTTGTTTGCTATTGTATTGATAGTGGTGGAATATTCTCAAACGTTTCTAGGCTCATCGGGTGTGTACTTGGCCAGTTTTCTTACAGGACTTACAGATGTTGATGCAATTACTCTCAGCGTAACACGTTTGGCGCAAAGCTCACAATTATCTTCTGATGTGGCGGGAATTGCTGTGATAATTGCCGCTTTGATGAATACAGTATCAAAAGGAGCAATCTCGTATTTTTCGGGTTCTAAAGAACTTCGAATTCCAGTAATCAAAGCATTTATTTTGATGATATTAGTAGGAGTAATTTCAACCGGAGTTGTATTCTACATCTTGTGAAAATCGCAATTACCAGCATTATAGTAGATTGTGAGTGCAACTAAGTTATAGTAGGAGGGGCAGTCGCCTACCCCTCCCCTACTACAGAACCGAACGTGACCCTTTCGGTGTCATTCGGCTCCTGAGTACAGTAGCCCTTGTCATGGGCATCAACCCGGAATAGTGCCCCAGGCTGACTTGGCTGATGTGAAGCGCAGTGTCGGTCTTCCTTGCGGAGAGACCCGCTTTCGCTACGGGCAAGCCCGTGCGTCTAAAGCCCTGACACATTGCGACCCCCCAGCCTTCTACTGTACCCGGCCCACGTCTGCATATCTCTGGCATTGCCCAGAGCATTTGCTTCTTGAGCCATCCTTCCCATCTGGCATACGGCTGGTTGCCTTCTCCGAGGAGAGCACATGATGGGTTACTCCGTTCCGAAGGTTCATTGGTATGTGGTGTTAGGTAGGCACTTCGCTTTGCGTGCCTACGGCAACGCCGGAGTTCGTAAGGGGTGGAAATCACCCACGCAGGGACTGGGTAACCCAGAACTCACTTCCCATTTGGGCCTGCGTAACAGCCGTTTCCGCAGGTTCTGCATCACGGCGCTTCAACCATGCCTTCACTCATCGTTTACCATAGCCACGTGCTCGGAGTGTCGCCCCATTACGGCTTGGAGCTTATCGCCTGGCCGCAGGCCCGCCCTTGGCGTTACCCTTGCACTCCGACATTTGAGAACCAGTCGCCCGCCGTAGGGCAATGCTTGCACCTGTCCACTTCAGGGGTAGGGGTTGATGATGATAAAATCATCTCACCTACATGAACCTTCAGTTGTCAAAGTACCAGGTAATCTGGTTGGTAAGACCAGGCTACCTTCTTTGCTGACCATCCCCCGCTGTCTCCAGGTGGTAGGCTATGCCATACCTCTAGAAACAGGGTTTCGGTCAAACGGATCGCACCCCTGCGTGCAAGCGACCCGCCTTCGGCAGCGGAAAACGGTGCGAAAATTGCATAAATTTGGCTATAATGAAATTTACGAGTCTTAGATAAATCGGCGGTCTCTTAACGCTCACGTTAGGCGTCCATATAAGCACTACGCATTTAAGGATGACCATTGTTTGGAATTCACAAAGTAAATTCTACATTGCAGAAAATACTCACTCTTTGCTTGGTAATGCAGCTCAGTCTTATAGCCTGCGACCGTTACAAGGTGCCCTCAACGAACGAAGAGAAAACCACTTGGTTAGGGGAAAATGCTATCCAAGTAAGCTCAATAATGCCGTCGGATGAAAATTTCTCAGATCTGTATCCTCTCAAAAATGTAATTGGCGATGCTAGAATTGTAATGCTTGGTGAGCAATCACATTATGATGGTAGCACTTTTCTCGCTAAGACAAGACTTATCAAATTCCTTCACCAAGATATGGGATTTGATGTATTGGCTTTCGAGAGTGGGCTTTACGATTGTGCTAAAGTCTGGGAACTCATACAAAACGGAGAAGATCCAACTTACGCTATTCAGCAAGGGGTTTTTCGCATCTGGACACATAGTGAACAGGTACAACCATTGATCCGCTACATAGAGGACACAGCAGCTAGCGAGTATCCCCTTGAGATAGCAGGTTTCGATAGCAAATTCACGGGGAATGCTTCTGCAAATTATCTTTTGGGTGATCTTGAAGATTTTCTCGCGAAACACAGTATTTCCATCGCACGTTCTGAATGGGGTAAATTCAGAGACATTTTGAGAAATGCGACTCTAAATATCTATTCAGTAATTCCATTATCTGAAGATCAATATGATGACTTCCTGGATGTATCTAATACATTGCAGGAAGCAATTTTATCGACAAAAGAACCAAATGATACCGAAGCGACATTCTGGATGCAGATGCTGGAGAGCATCGAGGCACAAGTTAAGCAAATGATGCTGACTGTCTGGAGTAGTGATAGTAACAATAGGTCAATTATTCAGACGCGGGACAGACAAATGGGACAAAATTTGATATGGCTCGCCAATACGCGTTACCCAGATCGAAAGATTATTGTATGGGCGGCTACATACCACAATGCCCGCAACCTGGATCAAATCGACGCCGCTGATCCTCAGACGCAGGAATATTACGATCAAATAACTATGATGGGCGATTTCGTTTGGGAGGCACTCGGTGACCAAGTATATTCCTTGGGGTTCACCGCTTATGATGACTCAGCAAAACAATCTCTTGAAGATTTTGAAAAGCCAAGCGAAGGTTCATTAGAGGATTTGATGAATCTAGCTGAGTTCGAATATGCAATTGTGGACTTTCGTAATCCATCACCAGGCGGAGAATGGCTTCAAGATAGAATGCTAAGCCGCCTGCTTGGCTATCCAGAAGAGACAGCTAGTTGGCCGTCAATAATGGACGGTATGATGTTTATGAAAAAAATGATTCCTAGCACCACTGTTTATGAGTAGAGAATATTGCTTGTCAGGCGAGCATAACGCCTAATAACCCCGCGTTTAAGCTGACCCGCCTTCAGCTCTGGTAAGCGGCACGATTTTTCGCGTTTTGATAATGGCAAAGATATTTCGGGGAAACAGCCATTTGTAAGTGAAGCCCATATATGGTGATTTATGAAAGCATATGAACAAATATTAGCCAAACAAACAGAATGGGCACGAAACAATGGAATTGATTTAATTGGAAGTAAAGGTGATCGCGGGCGTCCGGCGTACACTCGAAGCTTAGATGACAATCTGTACAAGCCCTTGAATCCCAGAACTGAAAAATCTTTTCGAGAAGGCGATGGAAGCGAACTCACTGGGACTCCGACAAAAATGCAAGCTGTTCATTCATCCTCCGCTTTAGGTGTAAATATATTTCAGTATTGGGATAGTATCAACAACGTTCATCAAATTGCTCGCGCGTGTGGGTTATGCAATCGAACAACCAAGGTATCCAAAAGGATATTTTTTGAAGTAAAGTATCCTGCAACAGATAGTTTTCGTTTTAGCCCTAACATTGATGTCGTTATTGAGAATTCATCTGTGTTCAAATACAAAGTTTATGCAATTGAATGTAAATTTACTGAAGTATATGGAGGTCGTGATCATTCAGGGTTGAAGGAGAAATATCTGGATTTGGAAATCTGGGAGAAAATACCGCATTTGCACAATTTGGCGAGTTTAATTAGTCCAAAAGATAATCAGTTCCAATTTGTTCATGCTGCACAGTTAATAAAACACATTCTTGGGTTAAAAAGAGCCTTTGGGAAAACTGCATTTCGTTTATTGTATTTGTGGTACGACGCGTTTGGCACCGAAGGAGCAAAACATCGAGAAGAAATTAAGAAATTTGTGGAAACAGCAAAATTAGATGGAATAGCATTACATGAAATGAGCTATCAAGAGCTTATTGTTAGGTTAGCAAGTGAACATCGTGCTTCGCACAAGAAATATATAGAATACATCACAAGTAGATATCTTTAATTTTGTTTAGAATTATCAGGACTAGAACGGGGAAAAATCTATCACTTTTCGGCGATTTATCGGCATATTATCGGAAATTTATCGGCTATAATGATATAATGTCCCTATGACATATAATTTTTCATTTACTCCCTCGATAGTTCGCTATTTGCAAACAATTGAGCGAGTACGTCAAACTGTTCGCTTGACTGTCTTACCGCCTGTAATAACAGAACAATTGAGACAACAGGCGCATATCCGCTCAACGCATTATTCAACTCGGATTGAGGGAAACCGCCTAACGCTTAAAGAAACTGAGCAGGTTATTCAACAGGGAAGGTTATTTCCAGGCCGTGAACGTGATGTTGGAGAAGTTGAGCGTTATTATCAATCCTTGCAGCAAGTTGAAAAATGGGTGGAGGGCAAACAAAAAGTTACCGAAACACGGATTAGAAAAATCCATGCTTTATTATATCGGGGACGCAGAGCAAAGCCCACGCCCTATAGAGACGGGCAAAATGTCATTCGTGAAACAAATGGCGAGATTGTTTACATGCCCCCGGAAGCCGAAGACGTGCCAGGGCTGATGGCTGAATTAGTCAATTGGATTCATGAATCAGAAGCTGATTTGCCGGTTCCAGTAATAGCAGGCATGGCACACTACCAGTTTGTTACCATTCATCCCTTTTTTGATGGTAATGGCAGGACAGCCAGAACATTGACCACCTGGCTCTTGTATCAAGGTGGGTATGATTTAGGAAAATTCTACGCCCTGGAAGAATTCTACGCCGAAGACTTAGAAGGCTATTACGATTCATTAGTTACTCATCCTAATCACAACTACTATTTTGGCCGAAATGAAGCTGATATTACACCCTGGTTAGATTATTTCTTGAAAGGTATGTCAGTGGTCTTTGAGCGGGTAGCTGAGGAAGTAGAACGGTACTCGACAGGGGAAACAGAGGATGAACATTTTGAACTCTTGCGTCCTTTAGACCACCGGGCCAGGCGTGTATTGGGGTTGTTTGCAAAACAAGATTCTATCA